>NZ_KB910516.1:0-50000 GCF_000372825.1 Methylobacterium sp. 77
CCCGGCTTCGGCGCGGCTCGCCACGGCCTTGTCGAGGCCGGCGATCTTCTCTGACTGGGCCTGGAGGAGGCGCTCCACGCCCTTGGCGGCTTCCGCGGCCTGGGCCTTGTTGGCATCGACCGCCTGCTGGCTGGCCTGTGTCGCTGCCTGGACCGCCTCGGTCGCCGCCTTAACCCGTGCTTCGAGGCTCTGCTGGAGGCCGGCGACCTTCTGGGTCAGGGCCTCGTCCGCCTCGGAATTCGCTTTGGTGCGGGTGTCGATGTCGCTCTTCAGCGCGGCGACCGTGGCGGCCAGCGCAGTGGCGGCTTCGGGCTTGGCAGCACTATCCACCTTGCCCTCGACGCTCTTCAGCCTGTCATCCAAGCCGGCGAGGGCCTGGGGGCTGATGGCGGTGAGACCGGCATTGCCGGATTGGTCGCGGCCCGGTTCCTCCTGCAGGGCCGCCACACGCTGGTCGAGACCATCGAGGCGAGCGATCAGGTCCGCCGGAAGGGTCGCGGCGTCGGGAGCCGATCCATCGGCCGGGACGGAACCCTCGGTTGCGGGGGCCGCAGGCGTCGCTCCTGCCTTCTGCAGGGCATCCTTGGCGGCGGCATCCGCCGAGCGAATGGCCTCCGGCAGCGGCTTCAACGCAGCCTCGTTCGCACCGATGCGCTTATCGAGGGCCGCGAGGGCATCCTTCGGCGCGAGGGCCGCGATCTTCTGATCGAGGGCGGCAAAGCGCGTATCCTCGGCCCCGCCGAGAGCACCGGAGCGCTCGACGGCGAAGAGCAAACCGGCGCCGAGGACGCCGCCGATCAGACCGGCTGCCGCCATCGAGCCGAACCCCGCGCCCTTGCGCTCCGGCTCGCTGGTCGCGGCACCGGTCGGGCCGATCTTGGGCGTCGTCGACCCAGCGGATTTCGCATCGGCCGATTTGGTATCGGAGGCGGAAGGAGCCTTGTCGGTGCGCGATGTGAAAGTGGTGGAGCCGGAGGGCTTCGTCGCGCCCGATGCCGCGGCGGCTTTCGCTGCCTCCGCCGGATCCGGAATCCGCTTCGCCGTCAGATCGATGATCGGCCCGTCCGTGAGAGTGGATTTCTGCACGGTGGATTGGGTGTTGCCGGTGGCCGCGCCGGGCTTCGGCGGCTCGGTCCTGGTCGATGACGGACCGGCGCCCGCCGGATTCGACCCCGTCGGCCCTGAACTCGCGGTTTTCGGCGGTTCGGACTTAAATGGTTCGGACTTCGATGGCTCAGGCTTGGATAGATCGGGTTTGGGAGCTCCGGGTTTGCCGGCGTCGAAGCTCGAAGCCATCGGCTTGGGAGCGTCTGTCTTTGAAATGTCAGCCGTCGGAGCACCGGGCTTGGCGGGCTCGGTCCTGCCGGAATCCGCCTTGCCGGGTTCCGCTTTCGCGATGTCGGGCTTCACCTCGCCGACCTTCACATCGGCAGGCTTGGACAGGTCGGCAGGCTTGGACACGTCGGAAGGCTTAGGCGCCGTCGTCACGGGCGAGACGGCGGGTTTCGGCACGTCGACCCTGGTCGGCTGAGCCGGGGATGCCGAAGCGGGCTTCGCCGGATCGGCACTCGTCGACGGGGAATTCGTGCTGCCGGGCTTCAGCGCATCGGGCCTGACGGCCTCGGGCTTGTTCGACTCGGGCTTGCTCGCCTCTGGCTTGTTGGAATCAGGCTTGGGAATGCCCGCGCCAGTCGGAATTCCCGGACCTTTGCCATCGCTGTTGGGTGGATTCACGGGCTTCTTGCTCCCTTCCCGACTTTCGTCTGCCGCTAACCGCAACCCTGGCGCATTCGCGCTCCGGGTGCGGGCCTGCGGTCACAGCGTATTTCTTCGTCCTAGCACCGAGGCAGCCGCCTCGGCGAGACCGCTTGTCAGAAACCTGATTTCAAGCCCGCGAGAAGTGCATCTTCGTTGGCCTGCTCTGAGACGAAGTAAGGTGCGATCCCGGCCTGGGCCAGAGGTGCCGCCACGTCCGCCGACAAGCAGTAATGCCTGAGCGCCGCGAAAGCTCCGCCATAACCGGCCGACATGGACAGTTCGCAGGCCGTCGCGGCGCTTCGGCGCGAATAATGAAGCATGCCGGTCAGCGCGCCGGGCCCGCCGAACGCCATCGCGACCTCGGCGGGAAGGGATGCGAGCGGCCGGGCGCCGTAAGCGACGAACGTCGTCACCCGAAACCCGGCCTCGGTCAGGGAGGCCCCCGGTTCCGCCTTACGATCCTCGCCCACCGCATGCAGCAGCGAGGATCCCGGCGATACTTCCCTCCTGACGAGCGCGGCCAAAGCGACGGCATCTCCCTCGGCATTTCTCACCGAGGAGAAGCCGCTCTCGCGAGCGAGCGCCGCACTCCGGGCACCGACCGCGAAGACCGGAACGTCGTGAAGGTGCCGCCAGCGCGAGGCTTGTCGAAGCGCATTCGCGCTGGTGACGAGAACGCCGTCGAAACGGCCTTGCGGCGGAGACGCGTCGTTCGCCTCGACGACGAGGACCGGCGCCACCAGCGGCACATGCCCCATCCCGACGAGCCGTTCCGCCGTGCGCGTCGCCCCCGGCTCGGGCCGCGCGATCCATATCCGCATCGCCACCATCGTTCCGGAATCGCCTCTCTCCCTCGCGAAGGCAAGAACCTCCAAGGCAAGAACCTCGATGGCGAGAGCTTCGTTGGAAGGCCGAGCCCCGCGAATGGCCTTGCCGGAGACAGCCCGTCGTTGCCCTCGGCGGTGCTGGCCGGCTAGGGTGGGGCAATGCTCCCGCTTCCAACACTCAAAGCATCGTCATGAACGTCCTCGGCATCGAAACGACCTGCGACGAGACGGCCGCCTCGGTCGTGACGCCGGGTGAGGACGGGCGCGGCCGCATCCTGTCCAACGAGGTTCTGAGCCAGATCGCCGAGCATGCGGCCTATGGCGGCGTCGTGCCCGAGATCGCGGCCCGTGCCCATGTGGAGGTTCTCGACCGGCTCGTCGCCCGCGCCCTGGACGGCGCCGGAATGAGCCTGTCGCAGGTGGATGGAATCGCGGTGGCGGCAGGCCCCGGCCTGATCGGCGGAGTTCTGATCGGCCTCGTCACCGCCAAGACCCTCTCGCTGGTGGCGCGGAAGCCCCTCATCGCGGTGAACCATCTGGAGGCGCATGCGCTGACGGCGCGGCTCACCGACGGGATCGGCTTTCCCTACCTGCTGCTCCTCGCCTCCGGCGGCCATACGCAGCTCGTGGCGGTGAAGGGCGTGGGCGATTACGTCCGCCTCGGCACCACCGTGGACGATGCGATCGGAGAGGCGTTCGACAAGGTGGCGAAGCTCCTCGGCCTCGGTTATCCGGGCGGCCCGGAAGTCGAGCGCGTGGCCGAGACCGGAAACCCTGAGCGCTTCGCCCTGCCGCGCCCGATGCTGGGGCGGCGTGAGCCGAACTTCTCCCTCTCCGGCCTCAAGACCGCCCTGCGGATCGAGGCCGAGCGCTTGGCGCCGCTCTCGAGCGCGGATGTGGCCGATCTCTGCGCCAGCTTCCAGGCGGCAGTGGTGGATGTGGTGGTGGACCGGGTCCGCGTCGCCCTGCGCGAGTTCGGCTCCATCGCCGGCCATCCGACCGCCCTCGTGGCGGCAGGTGGCGTCGCCGCCAACGGCGCGATCCGGCGGGCGCTGACGACGCAGGCCAACGAGGCCGGCCTCGCCTTCGTCGCGCCGCCCCTATCCCTGTGCGGCGATAACGGCGCGATGATCGCCTGGGCGGGAATCGAACGCCTGCGCCTCGGCCTCGTCGACGATCTCACCGCGCCGGCCCGCGCCCGTTGGCCCTTCGCCGAGGCGGCAGCGCTTGCCTGAGGGGCTTCAGCGGCGCTGGCGAGACCTCGTCGACCGGCGCCTGCCTCATGCGGCCCGTGCCCGGCCGGAATGGCCGGTGCGTCTCGACCATTGCTTCGCACGCATCCTTCTCGACAATGCCTGCGGCGGTCCCTGGCGCGAGAGCGTGGCCCCTCCGGCCTGGGCCAACATGCCGCCCGAACGGCTCGCCTTCGCCATCGATCTCGGCGAGGCGGTGCTGGCGGCAAAGGCCGATCTCGGACTTCTGAACCGGCGGTCCCTCGTCTGGCGCGGCAAAGGCCGCATCGGACACGCCCCTGCCGCACCACGTTCGCTGATCGGGGAGGGATTCGTCCTGCGGCGCTGGACGCGGGCGGATGACGGACCCTTCGCCGACCTCAACGCCGATCCCGAGGTGATGCGCCATTTCCCCTCCACGAAGACGCGGGCGGAGAGCCTGATCGAGGCCCGCAGCCTCGATCGACGTTTCGAGGTCGACGGCTTCGGGCCATGGGCCGTCGAGGTCCCGGGGAAGGGGTTCGTCGGCTTTGTCGGCGCCATGCGGCTGATCCGGCCGATGCCGTTCGCGGGCGGTGAAACCGCGGGGTCTACGGTGGAGATCGGCTGGCGCCTCGCCCGCTCGGCCTGGGGCCGGGGCCTCGCGACACGCGCAGCGAGGCTCGCCCTCGACGACCTGTTCGGACGTTGCCTCGTGCCGGCCGTGGTCGCCTTCACGGCCGTCGGAAACGCTCCGTCGCGGCGGGTCATGGAACGGCTCGGCATGGTTGTCTCCGAGGATTTCCTCCATCCGAGCCTGCCGGTGGGCGACCGCCTGCAGCCGCACGTCCTTTATCGACGGGAGGCTCACGGGCCATTCGGAGATGGGGAGCAGTCGTCACAGGATCATCGAGCATGAGCGACCGGATTGCGGTAGTGGGCGGCGGCGCCTGGGGAACGGCGCTCGCCAACGCGGCGGCGGCGGCCGGACATCCCGTCACCCTGTGGCTGCGCGACGGGGAGGCCGCGCAACGACTTCAGGACGCCCGCGAGAATGCACGCTATCTGCCCGGCGTGAAGCTGCATGACGACATCCGTGCCACCGCCGAACCAGGCGACCTGTCCGGTGCGGGAATCGTCCTTCTGGTCACGCCGGCTCAGACGTTGCGCGGGGTCCTCGGCAGCCTGAAATCGTCCATCGACCGAGAAGCCGCGATCGTGCTCTGCGCCAAGGGGATCGAACGCGGCAGCGACGCCTTCATGAGCGCGGTCGCCGCCGAAGCGATGCCCGGCGCGGCCGTGGCGGTGCTGTCCGGCCCGAGTTTCGCCGCCGACGTCGCCCGCAACCTGCCCACCGCCGTGACCCTGGCAGCCGACGATGCCGAGCTCGCCGGCCGCCTCGCCGCTGCCCTGTCCGGGCCGGCCCTGCGCGTCTATCACACCGACGACGTGCGCGGCGTCGAGATCGGCGGGGCCGGCAAGAACGTGCTCGCCATCGCCTCCGGCATCGTCGCGGGGCGGGGCCTCGGCGAGAGCGCCCGGGCCGCCCTCATCGCGCGGGCCTTCGCCGAACTCATGCGCTTCGCCCGTGCCTATGGCGGCCGCCCGGAGACGCTGATGGGATTGTCCGGTCTCGGCGACCTCGTCCTCACCGCCTCCTCGCCGCAATCGCGCAACTTCGCCTTCGGCCAGCGCCTCGGCGCCGGAGCCACGCCCGAGGAGGCGTCCGGCGGCAAGCTCGCCGAGGGTGCCTTCACCGCCGCCGCCCTTATCGCCCTGGCACGGCGCAACGCGGTCGAGATGCCGGTGGCCGAGGCGGTGGCCGCCATCGTCTCGGGCGAGGCGAGCGTCGACGCGGTGGTCGCGGGTCTCCTCGCCCGTCCCCTCAAGCGGGAGGCCGAATGAGCCAGGGCCCGATCCACGCCTTCCTCGCCGGCACCGGACGCGACGGCGCGCGGCGCAAGCTCGCCGATATCCTCGCCTTCGACGATGCCAGGATCGAGGGCGTCCACAATTACATCCAATGGTGTTTCCCCCTCTCGGAGGCGAGCCGCGCTGTGCCGGGGGCACCGATCCTTGGAAGCGACGAAGCCGAGGCGATCCGCGCCGATCCGACCGCGCGGGACGGGCTGCGCGCCGCCCTCGCGCGGATGACGCTCTTCTACACCCGCACCGATGGCTGGCTGCGCGCCTACGACCACAACCACCTGCGCATCACCCGGATCGTCACCGCGACCCGAAGCCTGCTCGGCCCCGACGAGGCCGACGCGTTCCATGCCTTCGTGACGGCCCGCAACGACGAGGCCGGTTCACCCATCAACGCCGACAGCCTCGGCTATTGGGAAACGGCGCTTCACGGCGCCTGACGGCCATGCTTCGTCTCGCTACGGCAGCGCCCCGGACACGGCCTCCCGGCCAGTGCCGTAGCCTCTTGATGATGCACCGTCTTTTCCGAAAACCGGTTCCCACCTTTCGAGGCGATGTTCTAAGGATGCCTCCCGTTCAACGAGGCGACCGATGGCGTACTGGCTCTACAAATCCGAACCCTCGACCTGGTCCTGGGACCAGCAGGTCGAGGCGGGGGAGCACGGCACGTCGTGGAACGGGGTGCGCAACCACGTCGCCAAACTCAACCTCATGGCGATGCAGGTGGGCGAGCGCGGGTTCTTCTACCATTCCAACGAGGGGAAGGCAGTGGTCGGGATCGTCGAAGTGATCCGTCCCTACTATCCCGACGACACCGATCCGACGGGCCGCTTCGGCATGGTCGACCTGCGTGCCGTGGAGCCCTTCCGGCGCCCGGTGACCCTGGAGGCGATCAAGGCCGAGCCGCGCCTGAAGGCGATGGTTCTGGTCAACAATTCCCGCCTGTCGGTCCAGCCGGTGACAGGCGAGGAATGGGGGATCGTGAGGGAGATGGGCGGGCTCTCCTGAGGCCCGTTCCGCCTTCCCCGAGCGCCGACCCGGAGCCTCGCCGAAATTGACGCGCCGCGGCCGATCGGCTGCGGCTGACCGGTAAGGAGGGGGAGCTGCGCTTGACCGCGCAGTCTATCCCTGCCGCTGCGCCTGCGTCACTGCCACGTGGATCAGCTCGGCCAGCGTCCGCACGCCGAGTTTCTGGCGCATCTGCGAACAGGCGTTGGTCACGGTCTTGTAGCTCACTGACAGGTCGGCAGCGATGGCGCCGTAGGACTTGCCCTGGGCCAGCCGGGTGAGGATCTGCTGCTCGCGCGGGGTCAGCTGGGCCTCGGGCGTGCGGCGCGGGTCGGTGCGCAGCATCGCGACCTCGGTCGCCAGGCGTCGGTCGAGATAGACCTGGCCGGCTCGGACTCGCTCGAATGCCTCGAACAGCTCCACCGATGCGTGGTCCTTCAGCACGTAGCCCAGCGCCCCGGCCTCCAGCGCCCGCGAGACGATCACCGGGTCGTTATGCATGCTGAAGACGAGGATGCGGATGCCCGGTGAGGCGCTGCGCATCCGGCGGATGAGATCGAGGCCGGCGAGGCCGCTGCCCTGGAAGGTGAGGTCGCAGATCACCATCGACGGACGCAGGCGGAAGAACAGACGATAGCCGGCGACCGTGCTGGTCGCCTCGGCGATCCGCTCGATACCGGCGTCTTCGAGGACGCGGCGGCAGCCCTGGAGGACGATCGGGTGATCGTCGATCACGAGAACGGGCGCTTGGGTCGATGTCGGTGTCAGCGCATTCATACGGAAACGATCGGGCTCGTGTCCTCGGCCCGCTCGGGATCGAGCGGTATCACTATCCGGACAACCGTCCCCGGCGCCGCGTTGTCAAGTTGAAATGTGCCGCTCAGGGCTTCAACCCGCTCGCGCATCCCCGACAATCCGATTCCTCCGCGAAAACCTCCGTCGAGCCCGGCCTGCTGATTCTCCGCGTGTCCGGGATCCAGGCCGGTCCCGTTATCGCGGATCACGACCCGCAATTCATTCGCGGCGTGGCTCTCGCTGACCTCCGCCCTGACCCGGCTCGCGCTGCCGTGGCGGACCGCGTTGGTCATGCTCTCCTGGATGCAGCGGAACACGGTGAGATCGACGAGATCGCCGTAGCCGCGGGAAAGATCGGTGAACGTGCCCTCGAAAACCGTGGCGGAATGCCGGCTGCGGAAGTTGCGGAGCAGGAGCTGCAGGCACTCGGTCAGCGGCACCTGTCCCAGCGCGTGCGGGCGCAGGCGGTTGAGGAGGTCGCGGTTCAGTCCCTGGACCTGCCCGACGATGGTGCTGATCTCGTCGGCGCGGGCCGACAGCTTCGCTCTGTCCGGTTCACTCGCTGATTGCGCCATCCGCGTCACCGAGGCCGCGTTTGCTTCGAGCGCGAACAGGCAGGGGCCGAACTCGTCGTGGAGTTCGAGGGCCGTGCGCCGCCGCTCGTCATCCTGCGCCGTGAGAAGCTGGCGATTGAGACGGCCGTTGGCGGCACGCGATTCCGAGAGCGCTTCGGCGACACTGTTGAAGCGCCCCGCGATGATCGCGAGCTCGCGCGACGCCGGGGGTTCGAGCCGCACCGTGTAATCATGCCGCTCGAGCTGGGTCAGGCCGTCGGCAAGCTGGGTCAGGGGTGCCAGGACGCGGCCGAAGGCGATGTAGAGTGCGCCGAGCATGCCGAGATTCAGGCACAGGCTCGCGAGCGACAGGGAGACGGTATAACCCCAGACCTCATCGATTTCGTCGAGGGGTTCGGTCGTGATCAGTGCCGTGCCGATGCGCTTGTCCTGCGCCACGATGGCTAGTTCGTCGCGCTGCGGCGACGGCGCGATCAGGGCGGCGAACCAGCGCGGGGCGAGATAATTCTCGCGGCGCGGGCGCGGGGTGGCCAGCGATACCTTCCCGCCCTCGGCATCGAACACCGCGACCCGGACGTGGCGGAGGCCCTGAACCCGCAATTCGAGGGTCTCGAGCAGGCTCGCGGGCGACGCCGACTGGGCGAGGCCAATCGTGTCCGAGACGATCAGTTCGATATTGGCCAGCGCCGCCTGCATCTCCACCTTCACCGCCGAGCGGGCATTCACCACGATCAGGCTGAACGACACCAGGGCGGCCAGCAGATCGATGGCGAGGACGAGCGCCACGAGGCGCGCACGCGTGGGGAGAGCGGCCCAACTCGGGCGTCGGGAACGGCGTCGTGCCGTTTCCACGGTCGAAAGACCGGAGGGGTGGAGATTCATCGTGGGTTGCACCGGATGGGTCGGGCCGTTTGTCGAGCTTGTAGCGATATCCGGCCGGCTTGGAATGCGTGCATGCGCGACGGAGCGCACCTCGCCCGTCCCGCCGCCCGGGCCATTTGAAAATGGCCTCCGGCCTTCAAGTGCTCGATGGATACCGAGCGTTAAGCGGCAATGCTTTATCCAGATTCATGTGAGCGACGACACGGGCGTGACTGGCGAGGTGTCCGAGGACATCTTTGTGCCCGAATGTCAGCCTCACGTCTGCTCAACGCCGTCGCGATTCCGTGACGGTCAAACGTTTTTTCGAGCATTGTTAGAGAACTCGCCCGATGATGCAGGTTGCCATCGACCCGAGCGAAAGGCGCGACTCCGGCTCCCATAAGGCTGGTCCAGCCAAGCACGGTCCGGTCAAGCCGGCACTGCCGCGGCCGGTGAAGTCCGTGGCGAAGCCCGCTGCGCGCGGTCGCACCATCGTCCTGGGGACGCTGGGCTGCGTGGCGGTCGCCGGCTTGTCCGTCGCGGCCTATTCGGCGATGGGCAGCCTCGCCGGTCCGCAGCTGGTGCGGCCGAACCTCTACCAGATGCAGAAGGCGCAAGCCCTTCAGGCCAGCGCCTCCGATTGGCCCGACTTGCGTGACGGCATTCCGGCCCTGGCCTCGGCCGCCGGCTCGTCGGCGCCGACCCGTGATGCCGGCGTCCAGCTCGTCGAGAAGCGGGCCATCGTCGAGGATCCGGCGAAGGTCGAGGCGTCTTCGAAGGTCCAGAGTCCCGCATCGGTCGACACCGCTGCCAAGGTCGGTCCTGCCGTGACGGTCGACGCACCGGTGACGTTGGCCGCGGCGACCCCCGTCGCCCAGCCCGAGGCGCCCCGGTCGAAGGCGCTGCCGCCGATCGAGCCTGTGAGCCTCGCCCTGCCGCCCAACGCGCTCTCGCCCATCGTGCCGAACCGCGTCGCCGCCGTGATCGCACCGAGCGCGGCTCAGACGATCCGGGCGCGCTCGGCCGCCATCAGTTTCGCGTCGCTTCCCGCCGAGCCGGCCCAGGCCGAGGCCCCGGTCAAGCCCGGCGCCAGCGTCGTCGTGAAGCCCGCCGCCAGCGTCGCCAAGCCGAGTGTGGCCGTGGCCAAGCCCAAGCCGGTCAAGACTGCGAAGCCCGTGCAGGAGGCCAGCGCAGAGCCCGCAGCTTCCCCCGTCGCGGCGCCTGAGCCGGAGCAGAGCGAGATCTTCGGCCTGAAGGTGCCGTCTCTGGCGCCTGCCGGCCGCAAGATCGCCGAGAGCGTGGAAGCCCTCGGCAACGCCGTGAAGAACCTGCCGAACCAGTTCTGACGGTCGAACCGTGATGCGAGCCACGCGACGGCGCATGGCCGTCCTGGCCTTTCTCCTCGCGGCAGTGTCGGCCCTCGCCGACCCGCTCGATCGCCAAGGGACGACGATGAACCCCGACTGGCTCGTGGTGCCTCGTTCCGGCATCGGCCGTCTGGTCTTCGGGCTCACGCCGGAGGAGGTCGCCGCGGCGGCAGACCCCGTCTATGGAACACCGACTCCCCTCATCCGCGGCGCGGAGGCCGCCGCCGATGCCGACGCCGTGATCGCCGGAATGCGCACCTCCCTATCGGCGGCCGACATCTCGGCCATGAGGCAGGCCGTCAGGGACCTGGCGGGCCTGGACCGGCAGAACCTCGAGAAGGATCGCATTCCGATCCTCCTCGAATACCGCGACGGCCGGCTCGACGGGGTGACGGTCGAATCCCGTCATGCCGAGACGCATTTCCAGAACGTGCGCATCTTCACGCTGACGGCACGGGAGGTGCTGCGGCTGTTCGAGCGGGCAAACGGTGCCCCCGGCCGGTTCCGCTCCACCGAAGCCGCGTTCGACAACCTCGCGGTCTCGCTCTTCGCGTTCAGCCACGTCTCGGCGGATGGCAAGGTTCTGGCGATGCGGGACGACGACTCCGATTTCGCCGAACGCTCCGTGACCCTGCGCCGGGAACCCTACCGGCCCGCGAACGAGATAGACCGGTTCGTCACCGCATCGTTCGAGTGACCGAGCGCCTTTGTCGGCGCCCGTCTCCCTCGACGCGCTGCGAATCCACCCATGTCACGGAATGCGCGGTTATCCTCCCCCTTGCGGGGAGACGGACGCGCGGCGCGGTCCGGTCAGCGCGGCTTGCGCTGCGGCGGCTTCTTGCCGGCTTCACGCTCGTGGCGTGAGGCGCGCGGGCTCTTGAACCCCTTCGGGCCCTCTGCCTCGCGGTCGGGCTCGCCGTTCAGCAACGCCTCGACCTGGATTTCGGGCGAGCCGTTCTTGGCGAAGGTCGAGGCGAAGCGCGAGGCGGCACCGCCGCGGATCTCGAACTTGGTCTCGCGGTCGAAGATGCGGATCGCTCCGATTTCCTGGCGACCGATATTGCCGCGGCGGGTCAGCATCGGCAGCAGGCGGCGCGGGTCGGCATTGTCGCGACGTCCGAGATTGAGCCGGAACCAGACCGAGGGACCTTCCGCATCGATCCGCGCCGTCTCGGCCGGATCGTAGACGCGGCGCTCCTTGCGCTCGGGGCCGGCACCCGGATCGGTGACGTCCTCGGGCTCGGGCAGACGGGCGCGGTAGATCTTCGCCAGAGCGGCGGCGAGTTCCTGCGGCGTGCGCTGGGCCAGCAGCGCCTCGCCCATGGCGAGGTCTTCCTCGGCCGGCGTCTCTGTGAAGAGCGGATCCTGCCACATGCGCTCGCCGTCGAGACGGCGGATTTCGTCCGCCGTGGGCGGCCCGGCCCAGTCGGCATTGATCTTAGCGATGGCGAACATCTGCTCGGCCCGGCGGCGCTTCGAGGCGGGGATCAGCAAGACGCTGGTGCCCTTGCGGCCCGCACGGCCGGTACGACCCGAGCGATGCTGCAGCACCTCGGCGTCGTGGGGGAGGTCGGCGTGGATGACGAGGCTCACGGTGGGCAGATCGATACCGCGGGCGGCGACGTCGGTGGCGACGCAGACCTTGGCGCGGCCGTCGCGCAGGGCCTGGAGCGCGGCGTTGCGCTCGCCCTGGCCAAGTTCGCCGGAGAGGGCGACCGCCGAGAATCCGCGCTCGGTGAGCACGGCCTGGAGATGGCGCACGGCGTTGCGGGTGTTGCAGAAGACGATAGCCGTCGGCGCATCGGTGTAGCGCAGGGTGTTGACCACCACGTGCTCGATCTCGCGCGGCACCACGCGCACGGCGCGGTAGGTGATGTCGGTATGGCCGCGCTCCTGACCCTTCACGGCGATGCGCAGGGCGTCGTTCTGGTAGCGCTCGGCGAGACTCGCGATCGCCTTCGGCAAGGTCGCCGAGAACAGCAGCGTGCGCCGCTCCTTGGGAGTCACGGACAGGATGAATTCGAGGTCGTCGCGGAAGCCGAGATCGAGCATCTCGTCGGCCTCATCGAGGACGGCGACGCGCAGGTTCTGGGTGGCGAGGTTGCGCCGTTCCAGATGGTCGCGCAGGCGGCCCGGCGTGCCGACGACGATATGAGCGCCGTCCGCCAGGGCCCGGCTCTCGCGGCGCGGGTCCATTCCGCCGACGCAGGCGATGACGCGCGCGCCCGTCTCGGCATAGAGCCATTCCAGCTCACGCTGGACCTGGAGCGCGAGTTCGCGGGTCGGGGCGATGACGAGGGCGAGCGGCGGACCGGCCGGCGGAAGCCTGTCGGCCTCTCCGAGAAGCGTCTCCGCGAAGGCGAGGCCATAGGCGACGGTCTTGCCGGAGCCGGTCTGGGCCGAGACCAGCAGGTCTCTTCCTTGCGCGGCCGCTTCGATGACGGCGCTCTGGACGGGGGTCGGGTCTTCGTAGTTGCGGGCTTCCAGCGCTCGGACGAGCGGGGCCGGCAGGGTAGGAAAGGGCACGGGGCAGGGGCCTTGCAGGCAGACAAGGCAAACCCTGCGGATTCGACTCGCCCTGTGTGGCGACGTCGCTTCATCCGGTCGTGGGTCCGGCCTCGTTCGGTTACGGAGAGGCTGCTTCTAGCGGGAATGCCGCGCTTACGCCACGCCCCATGGTGCAATGCTTCCAAGCGTCGTCTGCGCATACCCAACGTCGCCTGACGATACCCGACAAACGTCGTTTCCGCGGGGTGTCCTCCGCAAGCCCTTGATGCCACAAGGGTCGCAATTGTCGATCGGATCGGAAGGCGGGTGGGAATGGGCGCGGCGATGAGTGGTGCGGGCTTGAGGCTCGTGGTGGCTTGGGGCAGCGTCGCCGCCTTCGCCGTGTTCGGGTCCGGGTGGCTGGCGAGCCTCGATTCGCCGCTCTGGGCCGCCTTCCTCTTCGTCTGGCTGTTCTCGGTGATCCTGTGGGCGGCCTTCGGCGTCGTCCACGAGGCCGAGGAACTGGCCCATATGCTCGGCGAGCCGCTGGGCACGCTGATTCTCACCTTGTCCATCGTCATCATCGAGGTGGTGCTAGTCTCGGCCGTCATGCTGTCCGCCAAGGCGGTGCCGACGCTGGGACGGGACACGATGTTCGCCGTGCTGATGATCGTGCTCAACGGCATCGTCGGACTCGGCCTGCTCATCGGCGGCCTGAGGCATCACCAGCAATCCTACAATCTTCAGGGCGCCTCGGCCTTCATGTCGGTGATCATCCCGCTCACCACCATCGCGCTCATCATCCCGAACTTCACCACCTCCACCAGCGGCGGCACGCTGACGACGCTTCAGGCCGTGTCGTTCTCGATTTTCACGGTGGCGCTCTACGTCATCTTCATCCTCATCCAGACGGGGCGGCACAGCAGCTTCTTCATCTACGAGAAGGAGACCGCCGCCATCATCGCAGCCGAGGAGCAGCCGCGCGGCCCGGTCGATCGACGCGCGCTCGCCATCCACCTCGTCCTCCTGATCGCCAACATCCTCCCCATCGTCCTGCTCTCGAAGAGCCTCGCCGCGATCCTCGATCACGGTATCGAGGTGCTCGGGGCCCCGACCGCCCTCGGCGGCGTGCTGATCGCCGCCATCGTGTTCACCCCGGAAGGGATCAGCGCGCTGAAGGCCATCGTCGGCAACGAACTCCAGCGGGCGATCAACCTCTGTCTCGGCGCGGCGACCTCCACGGTCGGCCTGACCGTGCCGGCGGTGCTCGCCGTCGGCCTGATCTCGGGTCAGCCGGTCGTGCTCGGCCTCGCACCGGCGGAAATGGCGCTCCTCGTCGTGACGCTGATCTTGAGCACGCTGACTTTCTCGGGCCTGCGCACGACGGTGCTCGAAGGCGCGGTGCATCTGGTGATCTTCTTCGTCTATGTCGTGCTGATCTTCAGCCCGTAGGCCGGAGCCGCTCCATGGATGTCCTGGTCGTCGGCGCTGGAATTGTCGGGCTCGCGGCGGCGCGGGCGCTGAGCCGGCGCGGCCATTCCGTGGTGGTGGCCGAAGCCGAGGGAGCGATCGGGACCGGCGTGTCGTCGCGCAGTTCCGAGGTGATCCATGGCGGAATGTACTACCCCGCCGGCTCGTCACGGGCCCGACACTGCACCGCTGGCCGGCGGCTGCTCTATGCCTTCTGCGAGAGCCACGGCGTGCCCCATGCCCGTCTGGGCAAGCTCATCGTCGCCACCTCCAAGGGCGAGAGGGCCGCGCTGGAGGGAATCGCCGAGCGAGGCAGGTCCAACGGCGTCGAGGATCTTGCCTTGCTGACGGGCAAGGAGGCGCAGGCCCTGGAGCCGAACCTCTCCTGCGTCGCGGCAATCCATTCGCCGCAGACCGGCATCGTCGACAGCCATGCCCTGATGCTGGCACTGCAGGGCGAAGTCGAGGATGGCGGGGGCGCCATCGCCTTCCACAGCCCGGTGGGCACGATGCGGCGCGGCGGCGAAGTCTGGCAGGTCGAGGTGTGCGGCGAGCGACTCCCCTTCGATGCCGTCGTCAACGCCGCCGGGCTCGGTGCGCAGGCGCTGGCGCGGCAGGTCGAGCCCTATCCTGAGGAGCGGATTCCGCGCCAGATCCTGGCGAAGGGCAGCTATTTCGGATGTCTCGGGCGTCCCGCCTTCTCGCGGCTGATCTACCCCGCACCGATGGAGGGTGGCCTCGGCATCCATCTCACCCTCGATCTCGCCGGACGCATGCGCTTCGGGCCGGACGTGGAATGGGTGGACGAGCCGGATTACGTCGTCGATCCGGGCCGAGCGCAGGTCTTCGCGCAGGCCATCCGTCGCTACTGGCCGAGCCTTCCCGACGATGCGCTGACGCCGGATTATGCCGGCATTCGGCCCAAGCTCACCGGTCCGGGCGAAGTGCCCGCGGATTTCCGAATCGACGGCCCGGCCGAGCACGGTCTGGCGCGCCTCGTCCACCTTTTCGGAATCGAGAGCCCTGGGCTGACGTCCAGCCTCTCGCTGGCGGAGGAGGTGGCGGACCGGCTGGAGGCGTGAACGTCCGCGCCGAGGATCGCCCTCACCCTGTTCTCGCGTGGGTTCAGCCGCCGAACCGCTCGGTCCTGATCGTCGAAGGTTCTAGCCCCGCATCGACGAGGAGGTCGGCGGCCGTTCCGACGAAGGCGTTGGCGCCGCAGAGATAGGCGTGACGGGGTGTGCCGATCCTCTCCAACGCCTTCGCGACCAGCGCAACGTCGATCCTACGACCTCCCCGTTCTCGGGTCAGGTTGAGCATCAGGTCGAAGCCGACCTCGTCCCGCGCCCGCTGCAGGAGTTCGTCATGGGCGATGACTTCTCTGGCGTCGCGGGCGGAATAGAGCAACAGGGCAGGAACGTCCGGCGCCCGCGCCGCCCGGTGTCTCAGCATCGAGAGCAGGGGCACGACACCCGAGCCGCCGGCGACGAGGAGCAATGGGCCGCCATCGGCCGGGCGCCAGACGAACGAGCCGCCGATGGGGCCGCGTAACTCGATCGTGTCGCCGATTTCGGCCACCGCCGCGAAGAAACCGGACACCTCGCCCTCGGCCAGGCCCTCGATCATCAGCTCGATCACTCCGTCGTCGCTCGGAGCGGAGGCGATGGAATAGCTGCGCTGGGCCTGATAGCCGTCCGGCGCGGTCAGCCGCACCTCGACATGCTGTCCGGCGAGCATGGGTCGATCGAAGGCGACCCGAAACCGGAAGCTCTTCACCCGTGTCGTGACGGCGGTGATCGCGACGATCGTGGCCGTGTGCCAGGTGAGCGGACGCGGCGCGGCCTCAATCACCGGTGAAGCGCTGCTCGCGCCAGGGATCGCCGTACATGTGGTAACCGCGCATTTCCCAGAACCCGCCCTCGTCCTTCTTGGTGAAGCGCAGGCCCTTCACCCATTTCGCGCTCTTCCAGAAGTACAGATGCGGCACGAGAAGTCTCGCGGGGCCGCCATGGTCGGGCTCGATCGGCTTACCCTCGTAATGGGTCGCCACCATGGCCTTGGGGCCGGCGAGATCGGCCACGGGGACGTTGGTGGTGTAGTCGTCATAGCCCTCGGCGAGCAGGAATTCGGTCGGCGCCGCAATCCCGGCGGCAGCGAGGATGTCGTCGACGCTGACACCCTCCCAGCCGGTGTCGAACTTCGACCATTTCGTCACGCAATGGATGTCGCCACGCCATGCCGTGCGAGGCAGGGCGGAGAATTCGTCCCAGTTCCAGCTCTTCAGCGGTCGCGAGCCTTCGCGCAGGGTGAAGCGCCAGCTCGCCAAGTCGATGCGCGGATTCGGACCAATCTGCAGGACGGGAAAGTCCTGTTCGAGATACTGGCCGGGCGGAAGCCGCTCGCGCGTCGCCTCCGGTGGCCGCCGTCCCGTGAAACCGCGTGTCGTCATGCCTGTCTCCGTACGCGCGCCCGCCCTGTTCCCTCCTTCGAGCCTCAGCCCAGGCGGGTCAAGCGGCGCCGGCGTCGGACGGGCCATCACCCTCGTCCTGCAGGCGTCCCGGCAGGATTCCCTCGGCGACGAACAGGATTCCGTCCCGCCGGTAGGAGATCTTCGCGGTACCGTCGATTTCCTGAGCGAGCGCGCGCTCGATCAGGCGCGAGCCGAACCCGGTTCGCGTCGGCACCGCCACCGTGGGACCGCCCGTCTCTTCCCAGAGAATGCGGAAGTGATGCGGGACTCCGTCGAGCAGGTACCATGACAACCGCACCCGCCCGGTATCGTTCGAGAGGGCCCCATATTTGACGGCGTTGGTGGCGAGCTCGTGCAGGGCCATGGCCAAGGCCAGCGCTCCGCGCGGCGGAAGCCTGATCTCGCCGCCTTCGAGGTCGACGCGCTCTCGCCCCTTGCTCTGGAACGGCGCCAGGGCTCGCTCCGCGATGTCGGCGATGGAGGCACCGTCCCATGATTCCTCGGTCAGGACGTCGTTCGCCGCGGCGAGGGAGACTACGCGCGCTTCGAGGGCCTCGCCGGCTTCTTCGAGGGAAGGGGCGGTCCGCAGGGTCTGCCGCACGATCGACTGGATCAGGGTGAGCGTATTCTTCACCCGATGGGTCAACTCGCCCGCGAGCAGGTTGCGATGTTCCTCCGCATGTTTGCGCTCGGTGATATCGAGCGAGACGCCGGCCATGCTGAGCGGAGTGCCATCGGCGCGGTAGAAGGTCTGTCCGCGAACGTGGACCCAGCGTAGTTCGCCCGACGGCGTGATCACCCGGTACTCGATGTCGTAATCGACGTTCTGTTCGATGGAGCGGCGCACCTGGGCCTGCATCCGTTCACGGTCTCCCGGATGGACCATGGCGAGCAGATCGTCGTACCCGAACGACACGTCCGGATCCCGGCCGAAATTCATCCGGCAATGGTCCGACGTCTCCAGGTCGTTCGCGACGAGGTCGAGGGTCCAGGAGCCCAGCCGACCCGCGGTCAACGCGAAACGCAGGTTCATCTCGCTGCGGCGCAATTCGAGGGTACGGCGTTCGACCTCGGTCTCCAGCGCGTCACGATCGTTCTGGAGGCGGACCAACCAGTCCTTTTCCAGGGTCACATCGAACTGCGAGGCGAAGAAATAAGCAACCTTGCCGTCGGAATCGAAGACCGGGGCGATGAGAAGGCGATTCCAGAAAACCTCGCCGTTCTTGCGATGGTTCAGGAGATCGATCTCGATCGGAACAGCTTGCGCGATCGCTTCGCGAATGCGGGCGACATCCGCCGGATCGGTGTTCGGTCCCTGCAGGAAGCGACAGTTGCGACCGAGGACTTCCTCCCGCGAGAAGCCGGTGGCTCGCTCGAAGGCGGCATTGACGAAGACGATCGGGATGTCCGGCAGGTTCGGGTCGGCGATGACCATCGGCATCCGCGTTGCCCGCAGCGCCGCCGCGAACGGGTCCGGCCCGTTGACCGTGCGCACGATCTCCGCCGCGATCCGCTCTTGTTCCGGCGTTCGTGTCACCGAGCGTCACTTGAGATGATCGAGTGCCCCACCTATCGCCTCAACGTCGATTCTATTCGATCCACCGAGCCCTGGCCCGGATTCGTTTCGTTTTACGCCGCGGCCAAGTCTAAGCAAGGCTCTGCGTCGATGTCTGAGCTTTAGAGTCAGGAGATTTCAAAAGACCGGCAGGTCTGCCTTAATTTATGTACGTTATCATACAGACTTCGGATGACGACCTCTTGGATCATTCCGGAGATCGAGCTCGATCTCAAACTTGAAAAGCGCGAGACCACAAACGCGGAACGCCCGCCACGGCTGAACCGGGCGGGCGTCCTGATCTCGATCCCAAGTAGGGCTCAGCAGCCCTTGGCTGCATCCGCGGCGGTCGGCTTGCCGTCCTGCTGCTTGGCCACGTCATTGGCCGAGGTCGCCGTGTTGGCGCCGACATTGTTCATCGCGCCGACGGTCCCGGGCGACTCGGCCTTCGCGCCGGGGCTCACGTTACCGGTCGAGCCCGGCTCGACCTTCGAGCTCTTATCGTTTGCGGCCATCTTCCCATCCGAACCAGCGGTTGACCCGGTCGAACACGGAGCGGCCATGGCCATTGCCGAGCTGAGAATCACGATAGCGCCGGCGCCGACGAGCTTGGAAATCTTTCGCATTTATTCCTCCAGAGAGTACTTCTGCGGTCATAACAGAGGCGCGGCTTCATTCGTTCCCGGATTTTTCTGATTTGTCCCGCCTGCGGAAGGACAAATCTCCAACAGCCGTTCTGGACAAGCTTGAGACTCATGGAATGCGGCGCGATGTTGCTTGAGCTTTTCATTTTGCAGCGCACAACAACGCCGAACTTCGTCAACTCAACGCTCAGGCCTGGGATGTCTCGGCCTCCCGTCTCGGCCTCTTGGTCGGGAGATCCAACTGGTCGATGACGTCGATCAAGACCTCGCTGATAAGCGAGGCGAGGCGGTCGACGGCGACGTTGGTCTGCGGCGAAGCCTTGAGGAGGCGAAGCGAGAGCGACGGCAGCATCGGCAAGCCCGCTTCCTGCGGATCGAGAGCCTTGAGCGAGCCGGGCAGGCCGTGTGGCGTCCGCAAGGTCAGGCCGAGTCCCGCCGAGACGGCTGCCCAAAGGCCCGTGAGGCCGGGACTGCTGAATGAGATCTGCCAGGGAATTCCGGCCGCATCGAGGGCAGTCGTCGCGGCATGGCGAAAGATGCAGGGCGATCCGAACAGGACCAGCGAAAGCGGTACGGAGAGGGGAAGATCCGGGTTTCGCTGGACCCCGCCACGGGGGCCGATCCAGGCCATCGGCAGGGTTCCGATGACGACGCCGCGTTGATCGCTCGCGTCTTCGTCCCAGAGGAGAGCCAGGTCGAGTTCGCCGGTATCGAGGCGTGAGCGCAGGACCGCGTTGCGGTCCACATGCACATCGATTCTGACGCTCGGGTGGAGGCGCGAGAAGCGTCCGAGCGTGTCGGGAAGCCAGGTCTCGGCAAAGTCCTGGGGCAGGCCGATACGGATCCAACCGGAGAGTGCCGGCGAGCCGAGTGCGCTCAGGGCGGCATCGTTCAGATCGAGCAGCCTGCGAGCGTAGCCGAGCATCGTCTCGCCCGCTTCGGTGAGGACGAGCCCACGTCCCTGCTTCTGCACCAGGGCATGCCCGACCTGATCCTCGAGTTTGCGCAGCTGCAGGCTGATCGCGGAAGGGGACCGGCCGAGGCGAGAAGCCGCCTTCGCGAAACTCCCGAGATCGATCCCGACGACGAAGGAGCGCAGGACGTCCATGTCGAGGTTCACCGGCAGCATGATTGAGATTTTCCGAATTATGACTTCGTAATTACGAGATTTTCCAAACCAAATTGCGCCGGTAGCCTGTGCTCGTCAATCGCAGATCGCCTGCGAGAGAACGAGCAGAAGGAAGCGGCCATGCCGTTCGTGAACGTGAAAATCGCAGGTCCGGGCCTCGCCGCGGAGCAAGTCGCCATTCTGCACCGTGAGGTGACAGGGCTGATGGCCGACGTGCTCGGAAAGAAGGCCGCTCTCACGGCCGTCCTGATCGAAGACGTCGCTGTCGGCGGCTGGCAGGTCGCAGGCCGGCCGGTGACCTGCGCCGCGCATATCGATGCGTCGGTGACGGCAGGCACCAACAGCGCGGAGGAGAAGGCGCGCTTCATCGCGCAGGCCAACCAACTCTTGCATCGTGTGCTCGGAGACGAATTGCCCCTGGCGACCTACGTCGTCGTCACCGAGATCGCTGCCGATGCCTGGGGATACGATGGGCAGACGCAGGCGCACCGGCAGGTCGCCCGCTGAGGCCGGTTCGTCCTCGAGAGTGAGCCGCGAAGGCTGGCCCGCGAAAAGTACGGGTTCGGACAAAGGCGATATCGGCGAGGTCGTTCGGGCGACGTTCACCTGTCCTCCCCTAGATGAGGGTGAGAGAGGCCCTAGCCGGCCTCACTGTCGCGTCGAACGAGACCGTAGGGGCACTCACGTGTCTTCCGGCCGCGTCTCTCGCGGCGTGGGACACTCGAGAAGTGATGTCTGCAGCCCCGTGAAGATCGCCCTCCTCGCACACCTGAAATACCCCATCGCACAGCCCTTCTCCGGGGGGCTCGAGATGCATACTCATCTGCTTGCGAGCACCTTGCGTGCCCGCGGGCACAAAGTGACGCTCTACGCCTCGGAAGGGTCCGATGCGCGCGGATGCCTGAAGGCGATGTGCCCGCCCACCGGCAGCGCCTTCGACGACGAGTCCGGCCTGCGCATCGACCGCGCCGAACTCGCCGCCTACGAGGCGATGGTGGCGGATGTGGCGCGCGGTGATTTCGACATCATCCACAATAACAGCCTGCATTTCCTTCCGCTGCTGCGTGCGAGAGACCTCGGTGCGCCGATGGTGACGGCACTGCACACCCCGCCGTTCGAGCCGTTCGTGCGCGGCGTCAAGGCGCGGGCCAACGACATGACCTTCGCCGCCGTGTCGGAATCCCTGGCGCGGGAATGGCTGCCGCTCATCGACGAGCCGCTGGTGATCGGCAACGGCATCGACCTCGATGCCTTCGCCTATTCGCCCGTGCCCAAGGGTGAGCCCCATGCGATCTGGATGGGGCGCCTCGTTCCCGAGAAGGGCCCGCATCTCGCCATCGATGCGGCCCGCGTCGCAGGCATTCCCCTGAAATTCGCCGGCCCGCAGAGCAACCGCGCCTATTGGGATGCGGAGATCGCGCCGCGTCTCGGCCCCGACATCACCTATCTCGGCCATCTCGGCCATGCGGATCTCGCCCGCCGCGTCGGCGAGGCGCATGTGGCCCTGTGCACGCCGCGTTGGGAGGAGCCGTTCGGCCTCGTCCTCGCCGAGTTCCTGGCCTGCGGCACGCCGGTCGCGGCCTTCGCCCGCGGCGCCATTCCCGACATCCTCGACGAGACCTCGGGCGTCCTCGCCCAGGCCGACGATCCGGTCGATCTCGGACGGGCATTGACCCGCGCGATTCGTCTCGACCGCCACGATTGCCGTCGTCGCGCCGAGCACCTGTTCGATGCCGACACCATGACCGACCGCTACGAGGCGATGTACCATGCCGAAATCCGTCGTTGGTCCACCCCCGTCACCGTGCGTCCGGTCCCGGCCGGCGCTCGCGCACCCCTGCTTGACAATGCGTAACAACCCGCTCTCCCTCGGCCGGGCCGTCGTCTGCGTCCCCGCCCGCAACGAAGCGGAGGTGCTGCCGCGCCTCGTCCGCTCGCTCAACCGCCAGATCGGTTCCGGCGACGGCGCGCTGCTGCGCCTCGTCATCCTGGCCAATAACTGCACCGACGAGACGGTGTCGTTGATCCGCGAGATGGAGCGGAACGGCGAGACCCGGCATCTCGATCTTCGCGTGATCGAGGCGGTGGTTCCGCGCGAGGTGGCCCATGTGGGCACCGCGCGCCGCATCGCCCTCGATGCCGGGGCCGACTGGCTCGAAGCCGACGGAATCCGCGACGGGGTGCTGCTAAGCACCGATGCCGACGCCGTCGCCGCACCCGGCTGGGCGCGCGCCAACCTGGCGGCGCTGGAGAATGCCGAGCTCGTGGGCGGCCGCCTCGTCATCGAGACGGAGGAGAGCGAGAACCGCGACCCCGAGATCCACGCCCTTCATCGCATGATCGAACGCTACTGGGTCGCCGTCCGCGCCCTGGAGGAGGCCGTCGATCCGCCGGCCCACGATCCGGCGCCGCGCCATGGCGACCATGTGGCGGCGAGCATCGCGCTGCGCGCCGCTCTCTATCGCGAGGTCGGCGGTCTGCCTGCTATCCCTTGCGGGGAAGACAACGCCCTCGTCGCCAAGGTCCGCCTCGCCGGCGGCCGCGTCCGCCACTGCCCCAACGTGTCGATTTCGGTCTCCGACCGGGGCACCGGCCGGGTCACCGGGGGCATGGCCACCGAGATGGCCCGTCGCGCGCGGGTCGTCGCGGGAGAAGAGGATTATCGCCTGCCGCCGGCCCGCCATTGGCTCGCCGTGATCGAGCGGCAGCGTGCGTTCCGTCTCGCTTGGACCGCTCAAGGCGGCCCGGAAGCCGGTTTGCGCGCGCTCGGGGTGACGGCGGCGGACATCGCCGCCGTCGATCCGGCGACCTGCGTCAACGCCATCGCCTTCGCCGAGCGTGTCGGCGAGCGGATCGGTGAGATCGGCCCCGAGCCGGCGCATGTCCCCCTCGACGAGGCCATTGCTGGGCTCGATGCCCTGCTCGCCGAAATGATCGATCGCCCGACCGCGCGGGTGGCGTGAGCTCTCCGGCGGCGAGTCAACGGCCGATCGGCTACTACGTCCACCACCAGGGCGCAGGGCATTGGCAGCGCGCGAACCTCATCGCTTACCGCCTGCAGCGGCCAGTGACCCTGATCGGCACACTGTCGGAAATCGATACCTCGGCCGCAAACGGCGCCGTCCTCGACCTGCCCGACGACCGCATCTCCGGGTTCGACGGGCAGGACGGCGAGGCGGCACGGCCCGACTGCTTCCACTACGTGCCCGTCGGGATCGACCGCATCCGCGCCCGGATGGGGCTACTGTCCGCCTGGATGGCCGAGAACGATCCGGCCCTGCTGATCGTCGATGTCTCCGTCGAAGTGGCGCTCCTCGCCCGATTGCTCTCGGTTCCGACGCTCGTGGTGCGGCTGGCCGGCAATCGAACCGATACGCCCCATCTCGAAGCCTTCCGCTCGGCGGCGCGCCTTCTTTCCTTCTATCCGCCGCAGCTAGAAGCGGCCGGGACACCGGATTGGGTGAGGGAGAAGACCGTCTATGCCGGATTCCTGGCGGAGGCCTCGGGTGCCGGAGTGCCCGATGACGGCTCCATCGTGGTAATCTACGGTCGCGGCGGCGATGGCGGCTCGGCGTCGGACCTCGTGGCCGCGGCCCGCGCCGTGCCCGACCGGCACTGGCACGTGCTCGGTCCGGTGGAAGGGGGTCCCGTCGAGGCACCGCCGAACCTGCATCTCCATGGCTGGGTCGCTGACACCGGACCCTATCTCGACCGCGCCGCGCTGGTCGTCGGCGGCGGCGGCGACGGCGTGGTCGCGGCGGTGGCGACGCGCGCGAAGCGCTTCATCTGCCTGCCGGAACCCCGCGCTTTCGATGAGCAGACGGCGAAAGCCGATGCGCTCGGTGCTCTCGGCGCGGCCGTCGTTCGCCCGGCATGGCCGGACGCATCTGAATGGCCGGGCCTGGTCCGAGCCGGGCTGGCCCTTAATCCGGCCATCATCGGAGGATTGGTCGAGGACGATGCCGTCGGCCACACGGCTGCGATCATCGAAGAGGTCATTCTGGGTATCGAGCGAAGCTGCCCGCCGCGACCCTAGTGGTTGAGATCCTGCGCTTGGTCCCTAACTCTAAACGGTCGAGAGGGGTGGTAAGCGGACCCCGGCCTTGAGTCCGTAAGCTAACGTTCCGCATGCGACCCATGCCAGCCGTACCGACAGCCATCGGCGCTTCCCGAAAGTGGCCATTCGTCGGTCGTCCACCAACTTCCGCTCGGGGTGGGAAGCAGGCTTTAGCCATCCGCCCGGAAGCGGACGTTCGGTGTTCGACCAAAGCAAGTCGCACACGGGCGATTGCATAGCGCCCGCAAGCGGACGCGCCCGCGCCCGCGCCCGGAACCTCGGCGATTGCGTGATGCTTTTGAGCGTTAGTCGATCTTCGTTAGCATCCCCGCGCAGACATCGGCCCGCGTCAGAGCATGGTCCTCACCTGAACTGGGGAGCCAATCCGGTGCGACGTTCACAGAAGATCCGACCATGAGGATCTGCGGTGATCCACGTTTGCGAAGTTACGAGCTCGAGGCAGCTTTCGCGTCCGTCACCTTTTGCGATCTGGGCCGCATCTTCCAGCCACCGAAGTAAGCCTGGCGCTCGGTCTCAGACCTGCTGAAGGCGGCCTGGGCCTTCAGCAAGTCCTTGCGCGTGACGAGACCGACCAGAATGCTGCTCTGTGGATCAACGACCGGCAGACGTCCCAAGTCCGAGGACAGCATAAAATCGATGGCTTGGGCGGTCACGTCGTTGGGATGTACGAAGGGTAGCGCTGCGTCCGACACCCTTTCATCTACCCGCTCATCCGCATGGCCGATCTGCGTCGCCCAGAGCAAGGCGTCGGCGCGGGTGACGAAGCCGATGGGGCGGCCCTCTTCGTCCACGACGGGATAGGCCTGGTGTCGACCGGTCTCCAGAACGGCGACGGCCTCCCGCACCGGGATGTGGCCCGGCAGGGTCTCGACGTGCCAGGTCATCACGTCGGAGACGCGGGTGAACTGATGCGGATCGATGCCGTATTCGCGGGTGATGTGCTGCCCGCGCCGGGCGATCTTTTCGGTCAGGATCGAGCGCTTGAGGAGCAGAACGGTGACGGCATAGGCCGCCGCCGATGCCGCCAGAAGGGCTGGCAGCGCATGCATGTCGCCAGTCAGCTCGACCGCGAAGAGGGCGCCGGTCAGCGGTGCGCGCATGGTGCCGCCGAGCATCGCCGCCATGCCGAGGAGCGCCCAGTAACCCGGCTCGCCCGGCAGTGCCGATCCGACCAGCCAACCCATCGCTCCGCCGAGGATCAGAAGGGGCGCAAGCACGCCGCCGGAGGTTCCGGAGGAGAGGGCGACGAGCCAGATTGCGGTCTTCACGCAAAGGATCAGCAGGACGGCGGACATCACGATGTGGCCGCCCAGCAGGTCGGCTATGACATCGTAGCCGACACCGAGAGCCCGGGGTTCGATCATCCCGCCAAGGCCAACCATGAGCCCTCCGAGCGCCGGCCACCACATCCAGTGGATCGGTAGCCGCTCAAACAGGTCCTCGCAGGCATAGAGCAATGTTGTCAGCGCGCAGGACACGAGGCCCGTCAGAGCGCCGAGGCCGACGCAGACTAGGAGACCCCACCAGGGTAGCGTCGGATCGGCCGTGAAAGGAAAGAGCGGGCCAGTACCGAACAGGGCCGGCCGGAGGATCGTGGCTGTGACGGCCGCCGCGGTGACCGGGATGAAACTCCGCGGTCGCCATTCGAACAGCAGCAGCTCGACGGCGAGCAGCACTGCGGCTACGGGCGTGCCGAAGATCGCAGTCATGCCCGCGACGGCACCGGCCACGAGAAGGGTCTTCCGTTCCGCCGCGCTCAGATGGAAGAACTGCGCGAAGAGTGAGCCGATCGCACCGCCGGTCATGATGATTGGACCCTCGGCGCCGAACGGGCCGCCGGTGCCGATCGAGATCGCTGAGGAGATCGGCTTGAGAACGGCGACCTTCGGCGACATGCGGCTTCCGCCGATCAAGATCGCTTCGATAGCTTCGGGAATGCCGTGGCCCCGGATCTTCTCGGAGCCGAAGCGAGCCATCAAGCCGATCACGAGCCCTCCGAGTATCGGAACGCAAACCATCCAGAGGGAAGGTGTCGCCTTTGACAGGGAGACCGCCCCCGCATCGAGCTTTCCGAACCAGAAGAGGTTAGTGACAAGGGCGATGAGGGCCAGCAGCATCCAGGCCGCCACCGTGCCCGCGACGGCGATCACGACGGCCTTGGCGACCAACATGAGCAGCCGCCGGTCGGCGCGGAAGTCCGCAAGGGCGCGGCGCTCTCCCGGCGTGGTCGCTTTCTCGATGGCCATGCGGGATCCTCCTTCAACCGAAGCGGCAATCGGAATATATATCGTGATACGATACTTCAAGGCCAGTCAGGAAAAATGCGCGATGAGCGAGGAAACGGCGTCCGGTTTGAGCAGGGAGGCCTACGCGGCGATCGCAGCGTTTCGACTGGAGCTGCGCCGCTTCCTTGCCTTCAGTGAGGCAGCAGCGGGCAAGGTCGGTCTTCGCGCCCAACAGCATCAAGCCCTGCTAGCGATCGCCGGATGTGAGGGACCGCCGACGATCGGATTTATCGCGGAGCAGCTGCTCATCGCGCCCCACACCGCGACCGAACTCGTCTCGCGCATGATCGATGCGGGACTGCTGGAGAAGACCACATCGCCGGAAGACCGCCGCCGCTCAGCCCTCACACTGACGCCTCGCGCTGCAGATCTCCTGCAGCAATTGACGGCGGTGCATCTTAAGGAGCTTCGGACGCTGGAACCTACCCTCGCCAGGGCTCTGACGCGCCTGCATCGCCAGGGCGCCGACGCATGAGTGCTTGAGCCGGTAGCTTGAGTACCCTTGATTTTCGCATTTTGGCTATAACTTCAGCAATGGCTCTGCTGGAAATTTGTCATCATGCATATTTATTGCGCAGTTGCGTTAATGGTGCGCGGGTATGGCGAGTGCTCTCGATACTTCTTCCCTTCCCGGGCCCCCTGCAGCCGCCCTATGGCCTTGGATTGATGTCGTTGAGATGGGCGGGGCCGGGATGGGTAGCCAGCTGCGCCTGACGGCCGAGAACACCGCGGCATTCCTCTGGCGTCTGTTGCAAATTACATCTCCCATCGAAACCGCGGTGTGGAATGCGTTACACGCTTCCGACGCGCTAGCTCAAGATCTGGATCGGACAGGCTTCTTCCAAACTGAAGCCAGAACCGCCGCTTTGCTGGCTCTCAACGCCTTAAAACTCTGGTTACGGAATGCAAAATTTCTAGATCCTGGCAACGAAAGCATTCCAAAATCTTAGTTTTGAGAGGTATGCTTGCACACTCTCATGGCCGAACCTCTGCGGTAGGATCGATCTCACGCTAGAGCCGTTCCCTTCTGGATTGAGTCGGGGGTAGCGGTGACGGGCGCATTCTGATTCGATGGTTTGCTTTCGAAGGAGAGCACCATGCCGTCAGCTCTGTCAGTGGATCTGCGCGAGCGTGTCATCGAAGCGGTTGAAGCGGGATCGTCGCGGCGGCAGGCGGCCGAGCGCTTCGGTGTCGGGAAGGCCAGCGCGATCCGTTGGCACGCGCGCTTCCGCGACGAGGGCGAGATCGCGCCCAAGCCCGCGGGCGGCGACGGGTCCCCGCCTGCCATCGAAGCCCATGCCGAGACGATCCTGGAGATCTGCCGCGCGCATCCGCAGATCTTCCTCCGGGAGTTGCGCGACACGCTGGCCGAGCGGGGTGTCCGAACCAGCACGAGCGGGTTGTGGCGGTTCTTCGGTCGCCACGGCATCACCCGTAAAAAGGGGCTCTTCACGCAGACGAGCAACAGCGCGAGAACGTGAGGGCGGCCCGGACCGCGTGGCTCGACGGCCAGCTCGATCTCGATCCGGACAGCCTCGTCTTCATCGACGAGACGGCAGCCGCCACCAACATGGTGAGGCCCTATGGCCGATCCCTACGGGGCGAGCGCTGCCGCATCTCCGCTCCGCACGGGCACTACAAGACCATCACCGTCACCGCCGCCCTACGCACGAGCGGCCTCGTCGCCACCACCTTGTTCGACGGAGCGACGAGCGGCGAGCGCTTCCTGACTTACGTCTCCGACACGCTGGTCCCCGTGCTGAAGCGTGGCGACACGGTCATCCTCGACAACCTGAGCGTCCACAAGGTGGCTGGGGTGAGGGAGACCATCGAGGCGGCGGGTGCCCGCCTCCTCTATCTCCCGGCCTACAGCCCGGACTTCAATCCGATTGAGCAAGCCTTTGCCAAGCTGAAAGCGCTCCTGCGAACGGCCGCCGCGCGCACAGTCCCAGACCTACGGCGCGCGATCCGAAACGCCTTCAAAGCCTTCCATCCTCGCGAATGCCGAAACTACGTCGCTGCCGCCGGATACGATGCCTTCGACCCAACATGAATGGGAACGGCTCTAGCCGAACCTGGGCGTCGTGATGTTGGCGACGTCGGCGCGACTGAGATCTCTGCTTTACCCAGTTATCGCCCGAAAGCGGACAGGCAGGAATCCACCCAACCCGGACGTTGCCGTCTGTTTCAACAGCCTGGAAGCGGACCTTCCGAGGGTCCGAGAAGGGTCGGTAGCGGCCCCAGTGTAGGGGTGCCACCTATCCAATTTTGACCACTTGAACGTTCTCCGTCGAAGCGGCTCAGGATTCGGCGAAGAAGCGCGCTACAGAACGATGGGTTTGAGACCCGTCCCGACCCGAACGGAGTCGGGCGCAGATTTTGAGCCGAGGGGCGGGACGCGGCGTTTGTTCGGCATCGACCGCGACACGCTGCGGTCAGAACGGTTGATCCATCGGCACGCGCGCGGCCTCCATCTCTTCCGCCGTGGGCATGCGCAGGATCGTCGGTGCTTCACGCCAGTGCGGCGGCAGCAATCCGAGGCGGGCGAAGGCGTCGAGCCAGCCGTCCATCGGCCAGAGACCGTGGCGAGCCCGGAACCGCGCCGCGTTGCGGATGATATCGGCGAAATGCTGGAGCGGCGGGTCGAAGGCGCCGTGATATTGATGGAAGGCGTGGCCTCCGGCGCTGAACAGGATCGGGATGCCGGCGGCATCGGCGCGGAAGGCGAGGTCGGTATCCTCGGCGCCGTAGCCGTCGAACGCCTCGTCGAAACCACCGAGCCGGTCGAAGGTCGTTGCCCGAACGCCGAAGGCGAGGGACCAGAACAGGCCGGGATTGTCGGTGCGGGCGAGACCGACCTTCGGGAAGTTCCGAACCGGATGGGTGTGCCCCACGGAGCGCAGGCCCGCCTCGGTCCAATCATCGGCGACGGCTTTCGCCGGGAGGTAGCTCACCTCGCAGCAGATCAGGCCATCGGCCTGCCCGAGATCCGCGTCGAGGCGGCCGACGAGATCCGCGGAGGGGATGCAATCCACGTCGAGGAAGACGAGGTGATCGCCCGATGCCGCCTTGCGCCCGGCATTGCGGGCGCGGGCGAGGGGCAGACCTTCGCTGTCGAGGACGATGCGGCGAATGGGGAAGCCGTAATCGGAGAGAGGGGCCGGTGCCGTCCCCATCTCGACCACGATGCATTCGGCCGGCGGCGTTCCCCGGCTGAGCCCTTCGAGGAGACGCGCCAGATGCGCGTCGCGGCCCTTGTTCAGGGTGATGACGGTCGGGCTCATGTCGCGTCCGCCGGCATCGAGACGAAGATCTCGTAGGGGCCGAGGAAGCGCGCGATCATCTCCGGGGCGAGACGAAAGCCGGTCGGATCGTCGGAGATGAGGTCGGTGGTCTGCGAGCGATGCGCCGCCACCGCCCTGGCTTTCGCCGGCACATGGGCGCTGACATCGACGCGGTAACCGACGGGAGAGGCGCCGACTTCCGTGCCCTCGGGAAGGGTCCAGCCCCAGACCGGATAGGCAAAGGCCTTCGTCGTGCCGAGCTTCGGCTGGGCGAGCCGGACGATGGCCGCTGCGGCCTGATGGTCGCAATGGGGATCGTGCGCCCAGGTCACGCAGACCGCACCGGCATCGCTCTCCCTGGCCGCCGCCGCCACGGCATCCGCCGCCGCCTGCGCGACCGGGCCGGAGCTCGGCACGCCCGCATCGGGCAGGCGCAGGAAGGTGACGTTGGTGGCCGCGAGGCCGAGAGCCGCGACCGCCTCCAACGTCTCCTCCTCGCGCAGGGCCCGCAATCTCAGCGGCGGATAGAGCGCGGAATGGGTGTGCGAACCGCAACCATCGCTGACGATGACGAGCCGCACGTCACGGCCGCGCGCGCAGGCCTCGGCAATGAGCCCGCCGCATCCGAGGCTCTCGTCGTCCGGATGCGGAGCAACGACGACGAGCCCTCGTCCCCCTGTCAGGGCATCGAGATCGGCGACGGGCAGGGTTTCTGCGGCGGCGAGAAAGGCATCGGCATGCATGAGTGGGAATCAACCTTTCGAAGAACCCGCGACTGGACCCGGCCGCCCCATCCGCGACCCTCATCCTGAGGTGCCGCGAAGCGGCCTCGAAGGAGACCTCCAGCTCGCGCGGCGATCCCTGGACGTCTCCTTCGAGGCCTCCGCTTCGCTGCGGCACCTCAGGATGAGGACCATGCTGGGTCAAACCCGCGCCGGTGACTGCGCATCTCCTAACCCGTCGAACCGGAATGCCGCCTGAACAAGTCACGCCGCGCCGTAGCGCTCGTTCAGGCTGACGGCGAGGCCGTCGGCGAATTTCGCGGCGGCGACGGGTAGCATCCGACCACGCAATTGGCCGAGGATCAGGGTCATCGGGGACAGGTCGCGCTCGTCGATGGGGCGGTTGACGAGGCGCGGGTCATTGGGAATGCCGCTCGGCACCTGCAGGCTCACCACGTCCTCGCGCAGGGCGAGATTGCGCAGGAATTCGAGCGAGCTCGACTCCACGGCGGGGCGGACGGGCGTCCCCCGACGCGCCAGCGCATCGTCGAAATGGTGGCGGATCGCGAGCGACCGGTCGGGTAGGGCGAGGGGATGGGTGAGGCATTCCCGCAACCGGACCGGCCCGTCCTCGCGCGCCAGCGGATGCGATTCCCGCATCACGACGCAGAGAATCTGCCGGCAGGTGAACAGGGCATGGAGATCGGCGGAGGGCGGCGGCTGCAGGACGAGGGCGAGGTCGGCCTCGAAGGAGGCGAGGGCCGCCACGGCCTGGGCATGGTCGCGGACCTGAACCGTGAACGAGACCAGGGGGAAACGCGCGCGGTAGGCCCTCACCTCGTCCGGCACCACCTGGTTCACGAAGGCCTGGCTGCAGGCGAGGGCCACGTGTCCGCGTCGCACACCGGACAGGTCGGCGATCTGCGAACGCACGCGCTCCAGGTCCGAGACCTGATCGCGGATATGGCGCACCAGCAGCTCGCCGGCCGCGTTGAGGCGCATGCCCTGCGCCAGACGCTCGAAGATCGGCGTGCCGAGCTCGTATTCGAGATCCTGAATCTGACGGGTGAGGGCGGAGGGTGTGATGTTGAGACCCTCCGCCGCCCGACGGATCGAGCCGCGCCGGGCCACTTCGGAGACGTAGGTGAGGGTCCGCAGATGCTTCATCGGCGAGATCTCCACGGTGCGGCGGCTGTTGCGAAAATCGCAACGCATTAGTCGATAAGCAGCACTCGTTTGCAACGGCCTGGCGCCGTAACCTCCTGGTGTTCGCAGCATCACGGAGCCGGCACAGATGATTCGTCGTCGCACCTTCCTCGCCGGCCTCGGTGCCGGCGCCCTCGTCGGGCCCTCCGCCGTGCGGGCCGAGACGCCCACCGTGATCCGGATGGGATCGCTGAAGCTGATCCACTCGATCGCGCCGTATTTCTACGCGCAGTTCGCGCCGCCCGGCGTCACCGTGGAGGTGATCCCGTTCGAGAGCCCCACCGAGTGCAAGAATGCGGTGGTGACGAAGTCGGTGGATTTCGGGACATTCGGCATCGCCGCCGGCACCCTCGGAGCGGCGGCCGGCGAGCCCATCGTCGTCATCGCTTCGACCTGCAATCGCGGCATGGCGATCATCGCCAAGACCGGTTCCGGCATCGAGAAGGTCGCCGACCTCAAGGGCAAGCGCGTGGCGATTTGGCCCGGCTCGACGCAGGAAGTCTTCGCTCTCGAGCGCATGCGCATGGAGGGGGTGAGCGTGAAGGACATCACGCCCGTGCGCATCTCCTTCAGCGAGATGCACATCGCCCTAGCGCGCGGCGATGTCGACGCCTATGTCGGCGCCGAGCCCGCCCCCGGCGTCAGCCTGTCCACCGGCATCGGCACGCTGGTGGAATATCCCTACGGCACCGAAATGGGTGCGCTGAACATGGTTTTCGGCGCCCATCGCGACACCCTCGCCGAGCGGCCGGAGGTGGTGAAGACCATGCTGGACATCCACCGCAAGGGGTCGGATTTCGCGCAAGCCAACCGCGAGGCCACCGTGGCGATGGCGGTACAGAAGCTCGGCCAGAAGCGCGAGGCGATCGAGCTGTCCGTGCCCAATGTCGAGTTCAAGTGGCGGCTCGGGGAGACCGAGGTCAAACAGGCCAAGGCCTATTCCGAGCACATGCTGGCGGCCAAGCAGATCAAGCGCCTGCCCGATTTCTCCACCTTCATCGATACCCGCTTCGTCGACGCCATGAGGGATTCATGAGCGCCCCGGCCGTGTCTGCCCCGGCGGTGGTGGAGACCTCTCCGCGCCGCGCGCTCCCGAGCCTCGCGCGCCTGCGCCAGCCCCTGCTCGCGCTCGCGCTGCCCGTCGCCATGGGGTTCGCCTGGCATCTCCTCACGGTGGGCAAGCCCTATAGCCTGATCCCGCCGCCCTCCGAGGTCTGGGCGGCGATGGTCGACCTCGCCATCGGCGGGCCGGACGGCGACGCCTTCAGCGGGACGTTGCTGACGCATCTCATCGCCTCGCTCAGCCGCGTCTTCGGCGGGTTCGGTCTCGCGGCTCTGGCGGCGGTACCGCTCGGGCTGCTCATCGGCCGGGTGCCGCTGGCGCGTCAGGTTCTCGACCCGACACTGCAGATCCTCCGCCCGGTGCCGGTGACCGCCTGGCTTCCCCTGGCGATGATCCTGTTCGGCCTCGGACCGCGCTCGGCCTACTTTCTGGTCTTCCTCGGCGCGTTCTATCCGATCCTGGTCAACACCATCTTCGGGGTGCGCTCGGTGGAGCCGCGCCTGTTCGAGGCCGCCGCCATGCTCGGCTGTCGCGGTTCGGCTCAGTTCGCCCGCGTCGTGCTGCCGGCGGCGTTACCCTCGATCTTCACCGGCTTGCGTCTCGGGCTCGGCTTTGCCTGGGTCGTGATCGTCGTCAGCGAGATGACCGGCGTCCCCACCGGGCTCGGCGCGATCATCATGGAGGCGCGCCAACTCTCGCGCACCGAGATCGTGATTTGCGGGATGATCGTCATCGGCGTTGCCGGCTTCCTCTGCGACCGTGCCGTCATGTTGATCGGCCAGCGCCTTCTCGCCTGGAGCCCGTCCCATGGCTGATGCCACCGTGCCGATCCTCGACATTCGCGGCGTGTCGAAATCCTTCGCCGTCCAGGGCCGCAGCGTCCAGGCGCTGAGCGGGGCCAACCTCACGGTCGCCAAGGGCGAATTCATCTGCCTGCTCGGCGCCTCGGGCTGCGGCAAGTCCACCTTGCTGCGCATCGTCGCCGGGTTCGAATCCGCCACGGGCGGCGAGGCGCTTATGTGGGGCAAGCCCATCGAAGGCCCCGGCCCGAGCCGTGGCATGGTGTTCCAGGATTACGGCTTGTTCCCCTGGCTGACGGTGCGCGACAATATCGGCTTCGGCCCGAAATCCCGCGGCCGCCCGGCGGCGGAGATCCGTGACACGGTAGAGCGCTATATCGCCCTCGTCGGCCTGCAGCGTTTCGCCGATGCCTTTCCTCACCAACTCTCCGGCGGAATGAAGCAGCGGGTCGCGATTGCGCGGGTCTTGGCGAACGATGCCGAAGTCGTCCTGATGGACGAGCCGTTCGGCGCCCTCGACGCCATGACCCGCGAGCGTCTGCAGGACGAGTTGCTCGACCTGTGGAGCCGTACCGGGCTGACGGTGCTGTTCGTGACCCATGCCATCGAGGAGGCGATCTTCCTCGCAGACCGGGTCGTGGTCATGTCGCCGAGCCCCGGCCGGATCGACGCGATCCACGGCATCGACCTGAGCCGGCGCCGCGACGTGTCGAGCCCCGCCTTCAACGACGTGCGGCGGATGCTCTCCGCCCAACTCCACAGCCATCACGCCCCCGTTGCGGCATGATGGAGGCGGTGTCGCTCTCCGACGACTGGCGGCGGATGGATCGCGAGCAGCTCAGCCGCGCCTACGACAATACCGGTGCCGTCGCCGACAGTGCCGAACGGCTGGCCGGCTGGCGCGAGAGAAGCGCCGGGCTGCGGGCTGTGCACCCGAGCGAACTCGACCTCGCCTATGGACCAGGCGAGCGGAACCGGTTCGACCTGTTCCGGTGTGGCGCGGCTGATGCGCCGCTCTTCGTCTTCATCCATGGCGGCTACTGGATGCGCAATTCCCGCCAGGACTTCGCCTGCATGGCGGAGGGGCCGCTCGCCCACGGGATCGATGTGGCGCTGGTGGGCTATACCCTGGCACCACAGGCTAGCCTCACCGGGATCGCCGCCGAGATACGAGCGGGTCTGCGCTGTTTGCGCGAGCGGGACGAGGGGAGGGGGCCTCGACGCCTCGTCGTCTCGGGTTGGTCGGCCGGCGGTCACCTCGCTGCCCTCGCCATGGCATGGCCGGACGTGGATGCCGGGCTCGCCATCAGCGGCGTATTCGACCTCGCGCCGATCCGCGAAACCCATCTCGACGATCGGCTGCATCTCACCGAGGGTGAAGTCGCCGCCCTCTCGCCGATCCGGTGCGTGCCGCGTGGCGACAAGCCTCTCGCCATCGTCTGCGGGGCGCGTGAACTGCCGGAACTGCGACGCCAATCGGCTGAGTATGACCGGGCCTGGGCGGCATGCGGCAATACCGGCTCTTATGCGGAGCTTCCCGGCCACGATCATTTCTCGATTCTCGACGAACTCATCCGCCCTGATGGCGCGCTGACTGCACTTGCCGTGGATCTGGCGCATGGAGCGGCGACGGGGAGGGGCTGACGTCATCCCTCCTCGCTCTGCCTTGCAGGGTTTCGCTGCGCGGCGGTTCGATCGCGTTCCGCCTGACGAGCGACAGGGTTCGCAGGCCACGGTGATCGCGATCTCGGATCAGCCAACGGTCTCGCCGCGCAGATACGGTTGCTGCGCGTCCGCCGCCCGCCGCGCGCTTCTGGCGTGGCGCCCGGCGGTCTGTCCTCCGGGCGCAGTTTTCGCTGCAAGGAGGTCCGGATCGCCCCATCCGGCGAGCAGAGCCTGGAACGCATCGTGGCGGTCGCGTCGGAACGGGATGCAGCGGCCGGCCACGTCCTTGCACGGATGAGGCGGATGGAAGGCGCCGCAGGGCACCCAGCCGGTCGGGATCGGAGCCGTGGCGGCATGGGTCCGGCCGAGCCGCAGGATCTGCGGCAGGATGTGGGTATGGGGGCCTACTATGGCTGCTCCCGCGGCGGGAGGGATCGGCGCGAACACCTCGATCCGGCCGATCCGGGTGACGAAGACGCGATGAGGGCCGGCGGCGACGAGATCCGCAGCCATCGGATGGGTGGGGTCGAACAAGCCCCGCCCTGCCACATCTCGAAGGCGAGCGATCAACCCGGCATCCCGCGTTCTGATGCAGGCATCGACCGCGAGAAGGCCCAGGCCGAGGTCGAACACGATGCCCTCGCGATCCTCGATCCGGGCGGCCTCGCGATCCGGGCCGAGTTCGGTGATAGCGGACCGAGCGTTCATGGCGCAGGCGTCCCGAGGGAGGCACAGGGCCACAGCGTGGCTCCAGCCGGAGGCGAAGCCGGTCTCGTAGGCCACCGGGCGAAGTGCGGCGGCCGGGTCGAGGGCGATGGCCCCCCGTGCGGTGGCAAGGCCGATGCGGGCATCGGGCAGGGCAGTCTTCGGCTCGTCGGGGTCGCGCAGGAAGGCCGCGACGGCACCGAAACTGCCGAGACTCCAGGTCGTCAGCGGATCGCCGAGCGCCTTCGCCAGAAGATCTATGACGGCGGAGGTCTCCGGCGCACTCGCCGATGGGCACGTCGGAGGACGCGCGTCTGTCTCATGCTCCATGGTGGCAGCCTATAGCATCGCCCTGGATACGGTATCGGGGACGAAGCTGCAGGCTGTCATGGTGCGTCGTCTGTTTCGAAAATCGGTACCCCCTTTTCGGGGATGATGCGCCTACGGGGCGCGGCGAAGCGTGCGACGCCGGGCTCCGGACGGCACTGATTTTGCTCCGAGCACGGACGCGCTAGCCTGTTTCAAAGCCATAAATTCGCATTCTCGACCGGGCCCATCCGGCTTCTCCGACGGCTCATGGATTTCGACGATGGATCTGAATTCGATCGGCGCCGTCGCCGTGCCGCGAAACCGCTCCGATCTGTCCGATTGGCAGGACGGCGATGCGTGGCTGGCCGGCGGGACGTGGCTGTTCTCGGAGCCGCAGCCGCGCGTGCGCCGCCTCGTCGATCTCTCGCGCCTGGGCTGGCAGCCTCATGAGGTGAGCGAGCAGGGCCTCTCGATTGCCGCGACCTGCACCATCGCCGAACTGTTCCGGCTCGATCTCCCGGCGTCGTGGAGCGCGGCGCCGCTCTTCGCCCAATGCTGCAGGGCCCTGCTCGGGTCGTTCAAGATCTGGAACATGGCCACCGTCGGCGGGAACATCTGCCTCGCCTTGCCGGCCGCGCCGATGATCGCGCTCGCCACCGCCCTGGACGGGACGTGCCTCGTCTGGACGCCGGAGGGGACCGAACGCCAAGTTCCCATCGTCGAACTCATCCTCGGTTCGCAATGCGCCTCCCTGGCGCCCGGCGAAATCCTGAGGCGCATCGACCTGCCACTCGCCGCCCTGAAGCGCCGGACCGCGTTCCGCCAGGTCTCCCTAAGCCCCAACGGACGCTCGGGCGCATTGGTGATCGGCACCCTCGACGCCAGCGGCGCTTTCGCGCTGACGATCACGGCCTCCACGCGGCGCCCACTGCGCCTGACATTCCTGGCCTGTCCCGGTGCCGCGACCCTCGCGGCGGCGATCGCCGAGGCGGTCCCGGCCGCGCTCTATCACGACGACGTCCACGGCACTCCGGATTGGCGCCGCCACATGACCTTCACCCTCGCCGAGGAGATCCGGCGCGCGTTCGATGGCGAGACCGGCGCATGATCCTCCACGTCAACGGACAGGCGTGGGATGCGGCACCGAAACCGGGCCAGTGCCTTTGCACATTGCTGCGCGAACTCGGCTGGTTCGGCGTCAAGAAGGGGTGCGATGCCGGGGATTGCGGGGCCTGCACGGTGCATCTCGACGGGGAGCCGGTGCATAGCTGCCTGCTGCCTGCCTTCCGCGCCGAAGGGAGACGCGTCACCACCATCGAAGGCCTCGCAGGCCCCTGCATGCCGGGGGAGGGGATGCCGTCGCATCTCCACCCGATGCAGGAGGCCTTCCTCGACGCTCAAGGCTACCAGTGCGGATTCTGCACTCCCGGCATGATCATGACCGCCGCAGCGCTGGACCAGGGCCAGAAGCGCGACCTCGCTACCGCGATGAAGGGCAACCTCTGCCGCTGCACCGGCTATGGCGCCATCGGAGATGCCATCGCGGATGTGGTCCGCGTCGAGCGCGATGCATCGGCCGGACGTGGCGACCTGTGCGGGCGCAGCATCCCGGCCCCGGCCGGGCGGGGCATTGTTTCGGGCAATGCCGCCTTCACCTTCGATCTCGCTGTGCCGGACCTGCTGCACCTGAAGGTGCTGCGCTCGCCCCATGCCCATGCCCGCATTCTTCGGATCGACCGCGCGGACGCTCTCGCCGTTCCGGGCGTCGTTGCCGTCTTCACGCATGAGGACGTGCCGGCCAAAAGCTTCTCCACCGGGCGCCACGAGAATCCGCTCGACGACGCCCCGGATACGCGGATCCTCGATTCCGTCGTTCGTTTCGTCGGCCAGCGCGTGGCGGCGATCGTGGCGATGAGCGAGGCCGCGGCCGAGGCCGGCTGCGCCGCGCTGATCGTGGATTACGAGATTCGCGCGGCGGTGTTCGATCCGGACGACGCCCTGCAGCCGGAGGCCCCCCTCGTCCATGACGGCGCGGACCGACCAGGCGAGGATGCTCCTGCGCGCAGCTCGCATCCCAACCTCGCCGGTGAGGTGCATGGCGAGGTCGGCAGCGTGGAGGCGGGCTTTTCCGAGGCGGACGTCATCCACGAGGGGGCCTATCACTCCCAGCGCGTGCAGCATGCTCATCTCGAGACCCATGGCGCCGTCGGCTGGCGCGACGAGGCGGGACGCTTGGTGATCCGTTCCAGCACGCAGACGCCGTTTCTCACCCGCGATGCGCTGGCGAGCCTGTTCGACCTGGAGCGCGATGCGGTGCGCGTGGTCTGCGGCCGGGTCGGCGGAGGCTTCGGCGGCAAGCAGGAGATGTTGACCGAGGATCTTGTGGCGCTCGCGGTGCTCGCCACCGGGCGTCCGGTGAAATGGGAGATGACCCGCCAGGAGCAGTTCACCGCCACCACCACCCGTCACCCGATGCGGGTGGGCGTGAAGATCGGCGCCCGCCGGGATGGCACGCTGACTGCGATTGCGCTGCATGTGGTGTCGAATACCGGCGCTTACGGCAATCATGCCGGCGGCGTCATCCATCACGGCTGCAACGAGGTCATCGGCGTTTATCGCTGCCCCAACAAGCGCGTCGACGGTTACGCGGTCTACACCCACACCCTGCCGAGCGGCGCCTTCCGCGGCTACGGCCTCAGCCAGACCATCTTCGCAGTGGAATCGGCCATGGATGAGCTCGCGCGCGATCTCGGGCTGGACCCGTTTGAGATGCGCCGCAGGAACGTGGTTCGGCCGGGCGACCCGATGGTGTCGAACAGCCTTGAGCCTCATGACGTGGAATATGGGAGCTACGGGCTCGACCAATGCCTCGACCTCGCGGCAGTAGCCCTGGACGATCTGGCTCCGGCCGAGTTGCCCTCCGCCGACTGGCTCGTCGGCAAGGGTATGGCGCTCGCGATGATCGATACGATCCCGCCGCGCGGACATTTCGCCGAGGCGCGAATCGCGTTGAGAGCGGATGGGATCTACGAACTCCATGTCGGCACCGCCGAATTCGGCAACGGGACCACCACCGTCCACGCGCAGATCGCGGCCTCGGCGCTCGATACCACGCCCGACCGCATCGCCCTTCGCCACGGCGATACCGACGGCGTCGGCCACGATACCGGAGCCTATGGCTCGACCGGCATCGTGGTGGCCGGGCAGGCCACGCTGAAAGCGTCCCTCGCTCTGGCGCAGGCCGTTCGCGAGGCCGCCGCCGAGAGGGGAGGGGGGGCGCTGTCCGAATGCCGGTTACACCGCGACGGCATCGCGACCCCGGCCGGCGAGATCGGGTTTGCCGAAATCTGCTCGGGCGGGATCATCGCGTGTTCGGCGAAGGCCGATGGCTCGCCGCGTTCGGTCGCCTTCAACGTCCAGGGGTTCCGCGTCGCGGTGCATCGGCTCAGCGGCGAGGTGCGCATCCTCGACAGCGTTCACGCTGCGGATGCCGGCCGGGTCATCAACCCGATGCAGTGCCGTGGCCAGGTCGAGGGTGGCGTCGCGCAGGCGATCGGCGCGGCGCTGTATGAGGCGATGCGGATCGACGACGAGGGCCGCGTCGTCACGCAGACCTTTCGCAACTACCATATCCCGGCCTTCGCCGACGTGCCGCGCACCCGTGTGATGTTCGCCGATACGTATGACAGCATCGGACCGCTGGGCGCGAAGTCGATGAGCGAGAGCCCATTCAACCCCGTCGCACCGGCACTCGCCAACGCGATCCGCGACGCGACCGGAGCGCGGCTCACCGCGACGCCGTTCGCGCCGGATCGCATCTATCTCGCGGTGATGGAGGCTGCGCAGCATCGCGAGAAACCCGCCGCTTGAATCCCGACCGACCTCGAAATTCCGACCCGTCACATCGGGGCGAGGCGGCGGGTAGGATCGCCGCCCGGTTTCGAAGCGCCGTCGCCTGCCGGCGAGTAACCTTCAGAGTACCGCCTCGATCAGCCCGAGGCTCTTGGCCTCCTCGGCCTCGATGTACCAATTGTATGGCGCCTTCTCGATGACTTCATCGAGGGTGACCTGCGAACCGATGACGAGGTGGGCGAAGCCTTCGTTCTGAATCGCGATGGAGGTCTCGATCTCGTGCAGGGTCGCCTTGAGCGTGGCGATGCAGGTGGTGAGGGGGCCGTGGATCTCGAGCTTCTTTGCCATCTTGCGCTCGTGGATCATCAGCCGCGTGCCGCGCGTGAGATAGCGGTTGGGACGGGCGAAGAAGCTCATGAGGGTCGTGCCGGCCGAATAGATCGCTGCCTTGCCGAGGAAGACGAAGCGACGGTTCGGGGTGATCTCGCTGGCAAAGCGGATATCCTCGCCCATCATCCGGGCGACCTCCGGGTCGCCGCCGAGGGTGGTGAGTTCGACTACCACGAGGTCGAGGTCCGAGGCGGCGTCGAACTGGCGCCGGAAATCCCGGTACATGTCGTAATCGACCGGACCCGACAGCAGGATCGCAGGCCCCTTGAAGGCAGCGGCGGAAAGCAGTGTGGTGTCCATCATCGATCCTCGGCCATGGGTGAATATCGGGAAACGGCCCCGCATGGCTCGTGCCGGATCAAGAAGCGTCTGGGCCGCATGAGGTTGCGCGGATTGAGAAAAAATCGCTCCCCGGATCGTCCGCGAACGGATCGGTCCCCCGGTGGCCGATCTGGACTTTTCGCCCCACCGCGCCTATATCAAAGCCGCGTTTGATGACCGGTTCGTAATAACGTTTCAGGACCCGGAGGGCAGTACTCCGGCGCCTCCACCAAAAGCGCATCGTGATGCGCTTCTGATGGGGGCGAAATAGGATCGACTGGGCGGTAAAGGGATCGCGAGAGCGTCGGTAAGGACTCGACCGGTTTGGCGCAGGTAACCCCTGTTCCAAGTATTTGGCCAAAACTCTAAATGCCAACGATAACGTTGTCATGGATGCCCGCCTCGCGGCGTAAGCATCTTGCGGTAGGGTAACCGTCGAAACAGAACCCGGGGCTTCGGCTCCGGGACCCACCTTTCCCATTATTTCTTGAACGTATCGTCGACAGCCCCGGCCATGCCGCAGAGGGCTGTGTTTGCGTTCGCAAGTCCATCGACGACGGGCGCGATCGTTGGATGCGCCGACATCCTGAAGACGTCCCTTCCGTGTGATCTTGGTCGCACCGAAGGGTGTGCGCCCGCACACGCAGTATCTAGAACCCTTCCAGCCAGTTGTTGCCGGATTGCCCTGCGCTACATCGCAGCGCGAGGGAAAGTTCTTCGCCATCGAGCGTTTGCCGATGGCTCGCATAGAACTTCCGCGACTCGACCCAACGGATTTTCTACGTCTTTGGAACAGGTTCGGAGAATGCCATGTATGGCCCTGAAGACCTCGAACTCAATCGGCGTCATCTGATGGCCGGAGCTTCGGCCTGTGCCGTCGCGACCGCCTGCCCGTCGGCAGCCTGGGCCGCGACCCCGGATTCGTCCGATCCCGTCATGTCCAAAGTATCGCTGACGGTGAACGGGACGTCGCACGAGATCGATATCGATACGCGCACGACGTTGCTCGACGCGTTACGCGAACATCTGCACCTGACCGGTGCCAAGAAGGGCTGCGACCACGGGCAGTGCGGTGCCTGCACGATGATCGTCGAAGGACGGCGCATCAATTCCTGCCTGACCCTCGCGGTCATGCATCAGGGCGACGCCATCACGACCATCGAGGGGTTCGGCAAGCCGGATGACCTGCACCCGATGCAGGCCGCCTTCGTCAAGCATGACGGCTATCAGTGCGGCTTCTGCACGCCGGGCCAGATCTGCTCCGGGATCGCCGTCCTCGACGAGATCAGGGCCGGTATCCCGAGCCACGTCACTGCCGATCTCACCGCGTCGGCCTCCATCACGAGCGACGAGATCCGCGAGCGCATGAGCGGCAACATCTGTCGCTGCGGCGCCTATTCCAACATCGTCGACGCCATGACGGAAGTCGCGGGGAGGCAGGCATGAAGTCTTTCACCTACGAGCGCGCGACCTCGCCAGCCGCGGCCGCCGCAGCGGTCACACGTGTGCCGGGGGCGAAGTTCATCGCCGGCGGCACAAACCTTCTCGACCTGATGAAGCTTCAGGTTGAAACGCCGACCCATCTCGTCGACGTCAACGGCCTGGATCTCGACAAGATCGAGCCGACGGAGGAGGGGGGCCTTCGCATCGGTGCCCTGGTGCGCAACACCGATCTTGCCGCCGATCTGCGGGTGCGGCGTGGATACGCCGTGTTGAGCCGGGCGCTGCTCGCCGGTGCCTCGGGACAACTTCGCAACAAGGCGACGACGGCCGGAAACCTGCTCCAGCGCACCCGCTGCCCGTACTTCTATGACACGGCGCAGCCCTGCAACAAGCGCGAGCCCGGAAGCGGCTGTTCGGCCATCGGCGGTATCAGCCGTCAGCTCGCGGTGGTCGGTGGCAGCGAGGCGTGTATCGCCACGCATCCCGGCGACATGGCCGTGGCCATGCGGGTTCTCGACGCCAATGTGGAGACGGTGAACGACCAGGGCGTCACGCGGACGATCCCCATCGCCGATTTCCATCGCCTGCCCGGAGATACGCCGCAGATCGAGACGAGCCTGCAGCCCGGCGAACTCATCACCGCCGTCACGCTCCCGAAGCCGGTCGCGGGAACGCATGTCTATCGCAAGGTTCGCGACCGGGCCTCCTACGCCTTCGCGCTCGTCTCCATCGCGGGCATCGTCCAGCGTGACGGAACCGGGCGCATCGCCGTGGGCGGCGTCGCGCCGAAGCCGTGGCGCGATGAGGCCGCCGAAGCGGAGCTGCCGAAGGGTGCCAAGGCGGCGACGGAGCGTCTCTTCTCCGGGGCCAAGCCGACCCACGACAACGCGTACAAGCTAAAGCTCACCGAGCGTGCACTCGGCGCGATCCTGTCCGAAGCGAGGGCCTGAACCATGAAGTTCGACACTCCCGCCGGCCGAAACCCGATCGACCAGCTCAAGGTCATCGGCAAGGCGACGGACCGGATCGATGGTCCCTTCAAGACCACCGGCACGGCTCATTACGCCTATGATTGGCACGATCCGCAATCGAAGGCGGTCTACGGATTCGTCGTCGGTGCGACCATCGCCAAGGGGCGGATCGACGCGATGGATCTGAGGGCTGCGAAAGCCGCGCGCGGCGTCCTCGCCATCGTCACGGCCGAGAATGCCGGTCCTCTCGACAAGGGCAAGCTCAACGCCGCCAAGCTCCTCGGAGGCCCTGAAATCGAGCATTACCACCAGGCCGTGGCCGTGGTGGTGGCTGAGACGTTCGAGCAGGCCCGCGCCGCCGCCGCTCTGGTTCGCATCGATTACACCGAGGCCAAGGGCGCGTTCGACCTGGCGGCGGTGAAGGATACCGGCAAGCCGGAGAAGCTGGCCGGCGCCCCGTCGGACACGTCCATCGGCGATTTCGATGGGGCCTTCGCCGCCGCCCCCATCCAGCTGGATGCGACCTACACCACGCCCGATCAGGCCCATGCGATGATGGAGCCTCATGCCTCCATCGCCTCCTGGGACGGCGACAGCCTGACGGTCTGGACCTCGAACCAGATGATTGCCTGGGGCACGCGCGATCTTGCCCTGACCCTCGGCATCCCGAAGGACAGGGTTCGTCTCATCTCGCCGTTCGTCGGCGGCGGGTTCGGCGGCAAGCTGTTCCTGCGGTCGGAAGCCGTCATGGCGGCTTTGGGCGCCCGCGCCGCGAAGCGACCCGTGAAGGTCGCGCTGACGCGGCCGCTCACGTTCAACAACACCGTTCACCGCCCCGCCACGATCCAGCGCATCCGCCTCGGCGCGACTCCTGACGGCACCATCACCGCCATCGGCCACGAGAGCTGGTCCGGCAACCTTCCGGGCGGCAAGCCGGAGGCGGCGGTGCAGCAGACGCGCTTGCTCTATGCGGGGGCGAACCGCATGACCCAGACCCGGCTCGCAATGCTCGATCTGCCGGAGGGCAATTCCATGCGTGCGCCCGGCGAGGCGCCCGGCCTGATGGTGCTCGAGATCGCCATGGACGAGATGGCGGAGAAGATCGGCCTCGACCCTGTCGAGTTCCGTATCCGCAACGATACCCAGGTCGATCCCGAGAAGCCCGAGCGCCCCTTCTCACAGCGTAGCCTGATCGCATGCCTTCGCCAGGGCGCATCGCGCTTCGAATGGGACAGGCGTGTCGTGAAGCCCGGTAAGGTCCGCGATGGGCGCTGGCTCGTCGGAATGGGCGTCGCCGCCGCCTTCCGCAACAACATGACGATCAAATCCGGCGCACGCGTCCGCCTCGATCGCGAAGGCGTCGTCACGGTCGAGACCGACATGACCGACATCGGCACCGGCAGCTACACCATCATCGGCCAGACGGCCGCCGAAATGATGGGACTCGGCCTCGACAAGGTCATGGTCAGGCTCGGCGATTCCACGTTTCCGGTCTCGTCGGGCTCGGGTGGACAGTTCGGCGCCAACAGCTCCACCTCGGGTGTCTATGCGGCATGCGTGAAGCTGCGCGAGGCGGTGGCACAATCCCTCGGCTTCAACTCGGCCGACGCGGTTTTCGAAGACGGCAAGGTCCGCTCCGGCAACCGCTCCGCCGCGTTGGCGGAGGCGGCGAAAGGGGGCGACATCGTCGCCGAGGACACGATCGAGTTCGGCGATCTCTCCAAGACCTATCAACAATCGACCTTCGGCGCGCATTTCGTCGAGGTCGGCGTCGATGCAAGCACCGCCGAGATCAGAGTGAGGCGAATGCTGGCGGTCTGCGCCGCCGGGCGCATCCTCAATCCGAAATCGGCCCGCAGCCAAGTCATCGGCGGCATGACCATGGGGGTGGGTGCCGCCCTATTGGAGGAACTGGCCGTTGATACGAAGCGCGGCTTCTTCGTCAACCACGACCTCGCCGGCTACGAAGTGCCCGTCCATGCCGACATTCCGCACCAGGAGGTGATCTTCCTCGACGAGACCGATCCGATCTCTTCGCCGATGAAGGCCAAGGGTGTCGGCGAACTCGGCATTTGCGGTGTGGGCGCTGCAGTCGCCAACGCGGTGTACAACGCCACGGGGATAAGGGTTCGCGATTACCCGGTTACCCTCGACAAACTCCTCGACCGCATGCCCGACGCGGCCTGAGGATACTGGATCGGCCAAGGGCGCGTGCCTGGCGCGCCCTCGATCGTTTCCCCGATCGTGAACCGTGTTCAGATGACGAAGAAGTCATCGGCTGCGATGGACGCGACAGCCGTCGAATCCAGCCTCGCGATGGCGACGGGATCGAAGCCGGAACCGGACCCGTCGGCATCGTAATAGACGAGGTTGTTCCAGGTCGAGACGGCGATCCTGTCGCTCGCATCGAGGTCGCTGGCATCGTAGGTGTCGGTGATCTTGAAGGCGTTGGCCGAGAGTTCGCCACGTCCGAGGGCCCGGAAGATCGCGTCGTCCAACCGGATCGTGTCGTCCGCGTGCCGGAAATCGGTGATCCTGTCGGGGCTGTTGCCGTTCGGTGCCGTGTCGAAGAGGAACGTGTCGGCACCGGTCCCGCCAGTGAGCACGTCCAGGCCGCTTCCTCCGACCAGGACGTCGTTCCCGCCTCTCCCGATCAGCGTATCGTCACCTGCACCGCCCGCCAGTCGATTGGCCGAATTGTTGCCCGACAAGGTGTCACCGTATTGAGCGCCGTTGACGTCTTCGATGTCGGCGAGGCGATCCGTATCGACGAAGTGGAACAGCAAACCGGAATCGAGGTGGTAGACCGCGTCTTCCTGAACCGCGGTGCCCCGCCTGAGATCGACGATGACGCGACCGTAGAACGCGCTGTAATCGACGAGATCGGTCCCGCTTCCGCCGGACATGACATCCGTGCCGTGGATGTCCACGAACGTGTCGTTGCCCGAGCCGCCATACATCCGGTCGTTGCCCCAATCTCCCTTGAGCGTGTCCCGACCGTCCGACCCGTAGAGGCGATCGTTGCCATTGCCGCCGTACAGGTGGTCGCTCCCGTCCCCGCCGAGCAGCAGATCGTTGCCTTCGAGACCGTAGATCCAGTCGGCCCGGTCTGTGCCGACGAGCTCGTCATCCTTGAAGAACCAGTCCTGATCGCCACGGATCGTCGCCATGATGTGCCTCCTCGGGGCCGGTGATCGATGATCGATCTCCGTGACCAGAGATTGCACTCCCGCATAAAACCATTCCGTGATGTGGATCAAACATGCCGTGGTGGGGTAGCTTGGACAGCCGCTGTCGCGCGTCCATCACCCGACAGGCGGTGAAATCGGGCGAAAGCCGACGACGTCGATCGGCTCGCTGCGCCCGCGCAGGGAGACACGCTTTCTCCGTCCAGGCTCCGGCAGTTCGACACCGGCGACAAGGCCCATACTCAGGACGATCGCCACGCCCTCCGCCTTCGCCACATCCATGAGGCGGCTCGCGACGTTCACCGTATCGCCGGTGGCGGTGATGTGCTGGTTGCGAGCGCCTCCGAGTCGCGAGATCACGACCGGTCCGCCATGGGCGCCGATGCGCAGGCCGGTCACCGCCCCTGTCTCGGCAGCGAGCCGTCCGATCCAATCTTCGAGATCGGTGATGAGGGCGAAGGCGGTCGTGACGGCGCGCTCGGAATCGTCGGGGCGAGCCTCCGGCAAACCGAACAGGATCATGGCCCCGTCGCCCATGAAACTCGTCACCGAACCGTCGCGGCGCGTGGCGGTGTCCTCGACGAGATCGTGCATATCCTTGAGCAGCGCACGCGTCCGCACGGGTCCGAGCCTCTCGCTCATGCCGGTGAAGCCGGAGAGATCGACGAACAGGATCGCCGCCCGTTGCTCCACCGGCGCCGCGAGGAAATCGGGTTGCGCAGAAAGCCTCGCCGCGACTGCCGGGGGATGGAAGCTCAGCAAGCCGTCGCGGGCCTGCGTCAATTGACGCTCGCGGTGCCGGTCGAGCCACAGCCGAGCCGCGATGAACGGCACGAGTGGAACCGAGACCGCCACGAGAGGAAGCGCCATGGCGAGCCAGATGCCCTGCGCGAACAGGATGAACGCGACGATGACGACGGCGCCGATCACGAGCGCCGCCAGGGCGACGCCGAGGGCCACCCGGCGGATGGAAAGGGCGAGCACGACAACAATCGGCAGCAGGAAAGCGTTGGCCGCATCGGCGTGCCGCACGCTCGACGTCCGCATCAACGCATCGCCATGCAGCAGATGAGACGCCGCGGTGGCGAGCAGCTCGACGCCCGGTAGCACCGGGTCGAAGGGCGTACTGAGCGTGTCGCCGCTGGCGAGCGCGGTCGAACCGACGAAGAGCAGCTTGCCGCCGAGGCTCTCGGCACTCTCGCCCTCCATGACGCTTCTGGCGCTCACGGTGCGGATCGTGCCCTGTGGGCCGTAGAACCGTAATGCGAGTCCGGCACCAATATCGACGGGAGTCTCTCGCCCGGCCAGCGTGATCGAATCCGCTGTCAGGATCGGCTGGCTCCCCGTCGCGATGCTGACGGCCCGGAGCGGCAGGGCAGGGTGGAGCGCGTTCCCCTCGGCGATCAGAAGAGGGATGTGTCGTGGCGTCCCGCTCTCGTCGCCAGCCACGTTGACGAGGCCGAGGCGCGCCGATTCCCGCAACGGCACGACCGGGCGCAGGATCGCCTGCGCGACGGGGATGTTCGTGACCGCGCCCTGGCTGGCCCGCGCTTCCGGTCCGCTGCGCGAAAAACTCGCCGCCATGCCGATGACCGTCGGCGCATCGGCCAGAGCAGCCGCGAGATCCGCGTCGACCTCCGGCTTTCCCGGATCGACGAACAGGATATCGACCGCGATTACCTTCGGGGCCTTCGCCGCCAGCGCGCGCAGGAGCTTGGCGACATAGCTGCGTGGCAGCGGGTAGGTCCCGGCGGCGGCGATGGTCGCATCGTCGATGGCGATCACCACCACGTTGTCGGGCGCCGGCCTCGGGCCGATGAGCGAGAAACGCAGATCGGTGAGGGCCGCCTCGATCCGGTCGAAGGGCGCTGCGTCACCGCGATGATGCGGCAGAACGAGACAGAGGCTCCAGCCGCAGCAGAATGCCATCGCCGCCAGGGCGAGGACGAGATGCGGCGGGACGCGTCGCAGCATCAGCGGCCGAAACGGGCGAGGAGATGGAGGCGCCGTTCACGAGGCCAGGATTTCGGTGCGAGTGGCCCGTCCGCCGCCCCCACATCGACGCCGTCCCCCGCTCCGAGGGTGACCGAGCCCGCGGTCTCACCCGCCCTGGCGACCACGACCCGTCCGGTCTGGACGAACACCGCCGATGTGGCGGGGGCGGCATCCACAATCCAGGTGGTTCCGCGCACCGAGGCGACGGCATGGGGCGTTCGGACCTGAAACCCACCACGCCTGCCCGGCGGATACTCGATGAGCAGAGCCTTGCTCTTCAACTCGGCTGCGTCGGGCCGGCCATCGCGGTCTTCGTCGATGAGACGGTAGGCGGCACCCTTTTCGGCAACCAGCTTGAGGCCGTCGTCGCAACTCAGGACCGAGCGCGGTGGATCGCTGTAATCGACGAGGCTGCAGCCCTTGGTCTGGGCCACCGCTCCTCCCGGCAGGAAGCAGAGCGCCAGGCCGATGAGCCGAATGTGACTGAGCCGGAAATGGGCGCCGAGCCGGGAACGGTCTGTGCAAGGTGGTGTCATGGCAATGCCCTCACGCCGTCTCGAAGGTGTCGTCGAACCGTTGGAGTTGTCTTCGTCAGCCCTTTGCCGACGCCAGTCGAGCCATATGCTGGGGATCGAGCAGCTGGATTCTACCGCGCCCGAGACGAAGCAGACCGCTTCGCTTCCAGGTCTGCAACTGCCGGTTCACGCTTTCGCGCGTGGCGCCCACGAACAAGGCCAGTTCTTCCTGGGACACGACGATCTCGTCACCGAAATCCTGGCCGAGGGCGATGAGCCGGCGGAGAAGGCGTTGTTCGAGGGGCAGAAAAGCCGCTTCCTCCGTGCGCTGACTCATCCAGCGGATGCGGTCGCAGAGAAGTTCGATGAACTGCACCGCCACGGAGGGACGGCGCTCGATCAAGGCGAGGAGATCGCGGCGCAGAATGACGAAAAGCGTCGTCGGTTCGATGGCGATGGCGCTTGCCGTCCGGGGCCGCCCATCGAGCAGGGCAACCTCGCCGAAGACGTCGCCCGGGCCAAGCATGTTCAACGTGGTCCTGCGTCCATCTTCGGTCTCGTTGCTGATCCGAACCTGCCCGCGCCGTACTGCATAGAGCGCGTCCCCGGCATCGCCCTTGAAGAAGAGCGTCTGGCCAGCCGAGAGGGATCGCGTGACGCAGAGAAGGGCGATGTCCCGCAGGGTCTCGTCTCCGAGGCCGGCAAAGAATGGGTTCACCGCAAGAAGCCCGACAAGATCGTATGGTTCGGCCATGCTCGCGGCTCCCTCATCCGAATTCGTGACAGGCCTCGGCACCGCCGGTGACCGCTGCCGGCCATGCCATGTACGACGATCACGTCGCCATACTGTGACACGGGTCACTCAAGCGGCGAAGTCCATAGCCGCGCCGTTCCTTTCCGGTCCTTGATGAGGGCTCCTCCGAGCGATCCGCGTGGATGCTTGACCTCTGTTGAGGCTGCCCTGTCGGCTCCCTCGATCGCACTCACGATACGTCGTGGTGGATTTGCGGCCTCAGAAGACGGAGAATTTTGGCGCTGCGACAGGGCGTTATGGTCTTCTGCCATGGTCTCACGTCATGGGTTTGTCGTGAAAAGTTCGGAGGTCTGTGATTTTGGCATTGACGG
>NZ_KB910516.1:57500-212910 GCF_000372825.1 Methylobacterium sp. 77
GGGTTTTCAATGCCCTCCTCATGATCGCGCGTCTGGAGGCGGGGAGTGCCAGCGAGATCATGGGCCGGTTCGATCTCGGCCTCGTCGCTCAGGAGGTCGGCGAACTCTACGAGGCCCTGGCCTCCGAGCGGGGGATGGGCCTGGTCATGGAGGCTCCGGAAGGCCTCCCGCTCTGCGGCAATCGCGAACTCGTGGGCCAGGCCCTTGCTAACCTCATCGACAACGCGGTGAAATACGGCGGATCGGCGGGGATGGTTCACGTGAAAGCCGAGCCGCGCGGATCGAGCGTCGCGGTCATCGTGTCGGACAATGGTCCGGGCATTCCCGAGGAGGCGCGCGGGCGGGTGCTCGGGCGCTTCGTCCGGCTCGAGGAGGCACGGTCCAGGCCCGGTTTCGGGCTCGGCCTCAGCCTCGTCAACGCCGTGGTGCGCCTTCATCAGGGCACACTCGCGCTGGAAGACAATCGACCGGGGCTGCGTGTCGTCATGACCCTCCCGGCCGAGCCGGAGAGGGACAGCGTGTGACCAGTGAAGCGCCCTTGACCCAGCGCCTGACGAGGGCGCCCGTCCTGACCGATCCCGAACGTGCGGCGGTTCGGCTGAAGGATGTCGCGATGCGGCTCGGTCGCATCGACGACGCGACGCGGGCGCTTCTCCTCGGGCTTGCCGACCATTCTCCCTTCCTGTGGCAACGCGCGGCGCGCGAGCCCGAACGCCTCGCGGCGATGCTCGATCGCGCACCCGAGGCCGTGAGCGCCGATCTCATCGCCCGGCAGAGATCGGCCGCCCGGTCCGAGACGGGTGAGGTGCGCGACCTCGATGCCGTCGCTGCGGAACTCCGTCGCAACCGCGCGGACCATGCACTTCTGGTGGCGTTGGCCGATATTGGCGGAGCCTGGCCTCTGGCGACGGTGACCCGTGCGCTCTCCGATTTCGCGGATGCATCGGTTCATGCGGCGGCCGATGCACTCCTGCTGCAGGCAGTCCAAGCCGGGCGGCTTCAACCGCGCGATGCCGCAGACCCTCAGGTCGGTTCGGGCCTCGTCATCCTCGGACTCGGTAAACTCGGAGCCGGGGAACTCAATTATTCCAGCGACATCGACCTCGTCGTGTTTTTCGATCCCGACATCGCGCAGTTGAAAGATGGTGTCGCCGCGACACCGTTCTTTTCCAAGCTCGCGCAGGGCATCGCCAAGCTGCTGCAGGAGCGCACCGCCGACGGATACGTTCATCGGGTCGATTATCGTCTCCGCCCCGATCCTGGATCGACGCCGACGGCGATCTCTCTGAATTCGGCCTATGTCTATTACGAGAATCTCGGTCAGAACTGGGAGCGCGCCGCCTACATCAAAGCACGGGCCATCGCGGGAGACATCCCCGTCGGCGAGCAATTCCTCGCGGGATTGCGACCATTCATCTGGCGCAAATATTTCGACTTCGCGTCCATCGCCGATGTCCATGCGATGAAGCGACAGATCCATGCGGTACGCGGGCACGACACGATCGCCGTGGCCGGTCACGACATCAAGCTCGGGCGCGGCGGCATCCGTGAGATCGAGTTCTTCGTCCAGACCCAGCAGCTGGTTTTCGGCGGACGACGACCGGACCTGCGCGGCCGGCGCACCATCGCGATGCTGAGCGCCCTCACCGAGGAGGGCTGGATCGACGACACCGCACGCGACGAACTCGGGCGTGCTTACGATTTCCTGCGCACCATCGAGCATCGCCTGCAGATGGTGAACGACGAGCAGACTCAGCGCCTGCCGACGGAGGCGGAAGACATCGAGGGCTTCGCCCGTTTCGCCGGGTTTGCCGACGCCAAGGCTTTCGAGACGGAACTCCTGCACCATGCCCGCCGGGTGCAGGCGCATTACGCATTGCTGTTCGAGGCCGAGCCGGATCTGTCCTCCTCGGTTGGAGATCTGGTCTTCAGTGGCTCGGACGACGATCCGGCAACGCTCGCCACCCTGCGCAAGCTCGGTTTTGCCGATCCAGAACGCGTGGCCGAGACGGTGCGCGGGTGGCACTTCGGTCGGCGTCCGGCCGTCCGTACGGCGCGAGCCCGCGAAGTCCTCACCGAACTCGTGCCGGCATTGCTGCAGGCCCTCGGCGGAACGCCGAACCCGGATGTGGCGCTCGATACCCTCGACCGGGCCTTCGCGCGAATGCCGGCGGCAGTGGAACTCCTCACCATCCTGCGCTCGAACGACCGGCTGCGCCTGCTCTTCGCAGACCTGTTGGGGAGCGCGCCGCGCCTTGCCGAAACCGTCGCCTTCAGCCCCCACGTCCTCGACACGGTGATCGACCCGGCCTTCGTCGTGCCGACCGTCGATGCGGAAGACCTGGCCGCTCAGTATCGTGGGCTGGTCGGAAAACCGGCGGCCTATGAGGACTTCCTCGACCGCAGCCGGGACGCGGCGCGGCAATTGCGCTTCGTCACTGGGGCGAGACTTCTCACCGGCATCCTGTCGCCGCAGGCCGCCGGACAGGCCTATGCCGGCATCGCCGATGCCGTGATCGAGGCGAGCCTCGAAGCGGTGGCGCGCCAGTTCTTCGAGGAACATGGCGCCGTGCCCGGCGGGCGCTGGGTGGTGCTCGGGCTCGGTCGGCTCGGTACCTGCCAGATGACCGCGGAATCCGACATCGACCTCGTCGTCCTCTACGATTTCGATGCGGAGAACCGGATGAGTCTCGGGCCGAAGCCCATCGATGCGGTGAGGGCCTATAACCGGCTCACCCAGCGACTGGTCGCGGCATTGACGGCGCTCACCCGGCGCGGAGGACTCTACGAGGTCGACCTGCGCCTTCGGCCGGGCGGCGGGCAGGGCCCGGTGGCAGTGCAGCTCCGCAGTTTCCTGCCCTATCAGCAGGACGAGGCCGATCTGTGGGAGCATATGGCGCTCACCCGCGCCCGTGTGGTCGCCGGGGACCGGGGCCTCGGTGACGCGGTGATGGAGCAGGTTCGCACCATCGTCGGGCTGAAGCGCGAGAGTGGCGTGGTGTATCGCGCGGTCCGCGAGATGCGCGAGGTCGTCGCCGGCGAGAAGGGGTTCTCGGGGCCGCTCGATCTCAAGCTGGCGCCGGGCGGCCTGCTCGATCTCGATTTCCTGGCTCAGGCGCTGACCTTGGCCCATGCCGACCGTCATCCCAGCCTCATCGGCCTCGATGCCGTGTCCGTCTTCAGCGAGGCCGCCGATCATGCCGTGCTGCCTGTCGACGAGGCGCGTCGGCTCGGGGAAGCCTACCGTATCTTCGACGATGCCTTGCACTGGCAGCGCCTGATGGGAGAGGCGGAATCGAGAGAAGGCGCGTCGGTGGCGCTCACGCGCCTCGCCATCGCCATGGGTTTACCGAATGCGGCGACCCTGGCGGCGGAGCTCGATGAGCGGCGCGAGGAAGTCCGCGCGCTGTTCGAGCGCCTGCTCGGCTGAACCCTACAGGATCACAGAAGCCCGCGTGCCTTGGCCAAAGCCACGAGGTCGTGTTGCGGGCGGGCGCCGATATGCTGGATGACCTCGGCGGCCGCCAGCGCACCGAGGCGGGCGCTCGTCACGTTGTCGAGGCCGCGGGCATGGCCGGCGAGGAAACCTGCCGCGAACAGGTCACCGGCACCGGTCGTGTCCAGCACCTCGCTCACCGGAGCCGCTTCGACGGAACGGATCTCGCCGCCCTTCACCACCAGGGCGCCATCGGCCGAGCGAGTGACGAGGCCGAGGAGGTGCATGCCGCGCAGGTTGCGCTCGTCGCGCAGGGCCTTGATCGCGGCCTCGTCGTCCTCCGTCTCGTAGAGACTCTTGAGCTCGCCGATATTGGCGAACAGGATGTCGATGCTGCCGTCGCGGATCAGGCCGAGAAACTCCTCGCGGTAGCGGCCGACGCAGAACGCGTCCGAAAGGGTGAGCGCGACCGCGTTGCCGGCGTTGTGAGCGATCTTGGCCGCCTTGCGGAAGGCGTCCTTGGCCGCCGGCGGATCCCAGAGGTAGCCTTCCAGATAGACCGTGCGGGCGCTCGCCACCGTGGCCTCGTCGAGGTCGGCCGGTGACAGGCCCTGGCAGGCACCGAGATAGGTGTTCATGGTGCGCTCGCCGTCCGGCGTCACCAGGATGAAGCAGCGCGCGGTGGCCGGACCATCCGATGCGGCCGGGACGGTGAAGGAGACGCCTGTCGCCTTGAGATCGTGGGCGAAGAGGCCGCCGAGTTCGTCGTCGCGGACCTTGCCGATGAAGCCGGTCTTCGCACCGAGCAGTGCCGCGCCGACCGCCGTGTTGGCGCCCGAGCCGCCCGAGACGATGGTCGCCGGCCCCATCACCGAGAACAGGCTCTCGGCCCGCTCCTCGTCGATCAGCTGCATGGCACCCTTGGTGACGCCCTGTTCGGTGAGGAACCCCTCATCCGTCCGCGCGATCAGATCGACGATGGCGTTGCCGAGGACGAGAAGGTCGAGGGGTGCGGTCATCGGGCATCCTGTCTGGCGCTGGCGATGTTTCAGGCTGTGGCATCGCACCCGGATAGGGTCAAGCGAGCGAGGGTGTCACGGGTCCGCGAAGGCATCCGCAACCGTGAGGGGCAGGAAAGCTCCCGAGGTCGATGTCGATCGACGAGGTCGGTCGCCCTCCTACTGCAGCGCCTTGACCTCGCATTGCGCGTAGTCGCCGCTCGCCTTCACGTAGGCGTTCAGGGCCTTCACGTAGGCCTCCGCCAGGGGGCGGTAGTGGGCGATCTGGGCGTTGTAGGCCTTGACCGCATCGTTGAACGTGTAGGCCTCCCAGCCGGGGCAGCCACCTTTGGCATCGAGGCAAGCCGGCTTGACGGGAGGCGGAGGCTTGGTCGGTCGCGTCGCCGGATCGGGGGGCACGGCCTTCGCGCATTCCGCCCATCCGGACGACGGCAGGAGGGCCGCGAGACCGAGAACCGCTCCGAGAAGCCTGCCGCGCATCGATCCCACTCCTCGCACCTGCCGGAGCGTCGAGCTTGTGCGCGAGGTGGGACGGAGCCGCAAGCTCTCAGCCCGCCGGCACGGCCTCCCGGTCCGGCCGGAGGGGCGCCGGCTTGGTCTTCGCGCCCCGGTCCATCGCGAGGCGCGCAGCGTTGATCAGAGGCAGGGCGATGCCGGTGATCAGCACCCACCAGGCCGGGCGCAGGCCATCGTAGAATTCGAGATTGGCTCCGAGCACGGCACTGGCCGGCACGCCGCTCTTCAGCCCGTACCAGGCGGCTTCCACCAGGGCGGTCACGAGGGCCGCGGCGATGGCGAGGCCGAACAAGGTGACGGGGTTCATCGGAAGGCGGTAGCGCTGCATGGCTCGCCATCCCATCAGGACGAGGAACAGGCCGGTCCAGTAGACCGGCGCCGACACGTCGATCTTGGCCTGAAGGAAGTAGTGGAACAGGCCGAGCGCGGCGATGACGTAGACGGTCTTGTGCAGGCGTGGCCACGCCTTGCCGAGGCGACGGATCATCCCATCCGTCGAGGTGACGCCGAGCACGGCGAGGCCGACGAGGGCGACGAAGCCGATGGTGAGGTAGAACCGCGAGACGATCTCGGACACCACCTTCGACAGGATGAAGTTCTGGTCGACGATGTAGAGACCGAGGTGGATGAGGCCGTAGGCGAGCACGGTGAGGCCGAGCATGCGCCGCACCAGGATCAGCTTCGGATAATTCGCGATCCGCCGCAGCGGCGTCACCGCCAGCGACAGCAGCAGGAAGCGCACGGCCCATTCGCCCGTGCTGTGGGTGAGGGCGGTGATCGGCTTCGGCCCGAGCGCATCGAAACCGTAAGCCACGGCCAGCCAGATACCGGGCGCCAGCGCGAACAGGAACGTCGCGAGCTTCAGGGCCGAGACGCGGCCGGCGCGGTCGCGCCAGGGAGCGGAGAGTGCGGGTGTGGCGGGCATGATTGTCCGGGAAGGAATTTTAGGGAGGAAGCCTATCGGCAACAGATAGGTAGACGAGCGAGGGATGCAGGGTATGCGCCCACACGATCGCGCGAGACGACGATGCTCCATTCGTCGCCCCGGTGGCGCAGGTTACGCATCCCCCGTGCCGCAGCGGCGCATCGCCGGGGCCTCCCGCCGCCATGCCCGGATGTGATAAAGCCCGCGACGCCCGACCCTCCGCCGCAAAGCGTCTCCATGCCATCAGCCGCCCCGACCGACTCGATCGATGCCCTGAGCGCCGAAGAGGCCCGGGCCGAGCACGCCGCGCTCTCCGAACAGATCGCGGAGGCCGACCGGCTCTATCATGGCGAGGATGCGCCCGAGATCTCGGACGCGGAATACGATGCCCTGCGTCGCCGCCTGGAGACGATCGAGACCCGCTTTCCGGACCTCGCCGGCACCGGTCAGGCGAGCGCTTCGGTCGGTGCCAAGCCATCGGAAAAGTTCGCCAAGGTCCGTCACGCCGTCCCGATGTTGTCGCTCGGCAATGCCTTCGCGGACGAGGAGGTGCACGACTTCGTGGCGCGGGTCCGCCGCTTCCTCAACTGGCCCGATGACCAGCCGCTCGCCTTCACCGCCGAACCGAAGATCGACGGGCTGTCGCTCTCCCTGCGCTATGTCGGCGGCAAGCTTCACACGGCGGCCACGCGCGGTGATGGCGAAGTCGGCGAAGACGTCACCGCCAATGCCCGCACCGTCTCGGGCATTCCGCAGATTCTATCCGGCACAGAAGTCCCTCCCATCTGTGAGGTGCGCGGCGAGGTCTATCTCTCGCATGCGGATTTCGCCGCCATCAACGCGCGTCAGGAGGCGGCGGGCAAGGCGTTGTTCGCCAACCCGCGCAACGCGGCGGCCGGGTCGCTGCGCCAGCTCGATTCCAAGATCACCGCCTCGCGCCCGCTCAAATTCTTCGCCTATGCCTGGGGCGAAATGGCGGAAATGCCGGAGACGACCCAGCACGGGATGATCGCGGCCTTCGCCGGTTGGGGCTTCGCCGTGAACGACCGCACGGTCCTGTGCCGGGATGCGGAGGCGATGCTGGCGCAGTATCGCGCCATCGAAGAGGCTCGGTCCGGCCTCGGCTACGATATCGACGGCATCGTCTACAAGGTCGACGATCTCGGCCTGCAGCGCCGCCTCGGGTTCGTCTCGCGCAGCCCGCGTTGGGCCATGGCGCACAAATTCGCCGCGCAGAAGGCCTTCACGATCCTCGAAGCCATCGAGATCAATGTCGGCCGGACCGGGTCGCTCAACCCACTGGCGCGGCTGAAGCCGGTGACGGTGGGCGGTGTCGTCGTCTCGAACGCGACCCTCCACAACGAAGGCTACGTCCAGGGCGTCGGCGGCGACGGTGAGCCGATCCGAGAGGGTCGCGATATCCGCGTCGGCGACACGGTCATCGTCCAGCGCGCCGGCGACGTCATCCCGAAGGTGATGGATGTCGATCTCGCAAGACGACCGGCGGATTCGAGGCCCTATGTCTTCCCGGATGTCTGTCCCGCCTGCGGCAGCCGCGCCGTCCGCGAGGTCAACCCGCGCACCGGGCAGCGCGACGCAGTGCGTCGCTGCACCGGCGGGCTGATCTGCCCGGCGCAGGGACTGGAGCGCCTGAAGCATTTCGTCTCGCGCAACGCCTTCGATCTCGAAGGCTTCGGCCAGACCTATATCGAGGTGCTGTTCGAGGCTCGCCTCATCCAACAGCCCGCCGATCTGTTCCGCCTCGATTTCGAGCCGCTGAAGGCGGCCATCGTCGCGCGTCGGGAGGCACTCTCGGCCGAGCGCCGCGCCGAAGGCGAGCCGCCGCCGAAGAAGGCGAAGAAGAAGGGCGACGACGAGGACAAGGCGATCAAGAACCTGCTGGCCTCCATTGAGGAGCGCCGCACCCTGCCGCTCAACCGTTTCCTGTTCGCGCTCGGCATCCGCCATATCGGCGAATCCACCGCCAAGGCCCTGTCCAAGCGCTTCCCGGACATGCCGAGCCTGATGCAGGCGCTCGATGCTGCCGCTACGGCTCAGGCCGGGCCCGATTGGCTCGAACTCTCGGCCGTGCCCCGGGTCGGCCCGACGACGCGGGACAGGCTGCTCGAATCCGGCGTCTCCGGCGAGGTGGACGAGGGGGAAGTCGCGACCGGTCGTCGCCCGACGACGGCGCAGAAGGCGAACCTGATCGCCCATTACGGCGACGAGGCAGCGGTCGAAGCGGCCATCGCCCGTGCCCGCGAGCAGCGCCCCGGCGACGCCTACCGCCACTTCGCCGACGATGGCGAGATCGGCCCGGTGGCGACGGATTCGCTCATCGCCTTCTTCGCCGAGCCGCATAACGCGGATGCGGTTCGTGCGCTGCTCGCGGAGGTGAAGACCGAACCGATGGCGGCGGCCGCCACCGCGACGGCCTTCGCCGGCAAGACCGTGGTCTTCACGGGCTCGCTGGAGCGCATGACCCGGAGCGAGGCCAAGGCTACGGCTGAGCGTCTCGGAGCCAAGGTCTCCGGCTCGGTCTCGGCCAAGACCGACCTCGTCGTCGCCGGGCCCGGCGCGGGCTCCAAGCTGAAGGATGCCGAGAAGCATCGGGTGAAGGTGGTGAGCGAGGAGGAATGGCTCACCCTGGTGGAGACGGCGTGACGACCCTCGCCATCGATTTCGAGACGGCCAACGAGCGGCGCGACAGTGCCTGCGCGGTGGGGTTGGCCTGGATCGAGAACGGGGCGGTGGTCCGGCGCGAAGCCCGGTTGATCCGGCCGCGCGAGTTGCGGTTCTCGCCCGGCAATATCCGGGTCCACGGCATCCTGCCGGCGGACGTCCGGAACCAGCCGGAATTTCCCGAGGTGATTGCGGAGTTCCTGCCCGATCTCTCGTCCGGGCTCGTCCTCGCCCACAATGCCGGCTTCGACATGGGCGTGCTGCGGGCCTCGCTCCATGCCTACGGAATGACGGTGCCGGCCTTCTCCTCGCTCTGTACCCTGCAGATCGCCCGGAAGGTGTTTCCCGCTCCCGAAGGATGCGGCCTCGGCAAGGTCGCGGCCCGGCTGGGTATCCGCTTCGAGCACCACGATGCGGGTGAGGACGCCTATGCCTGCGCCGAGATCGCGCTGGCCGCCGCAAGGCAGCATGGCACCCACGACATCGCCGCCCTGGCCAGGGCGATCCACCTGCCGGTCACGCGGGTGCCGGCCGGATACGTGGAGCGGGAATCGAGACCCTTCGAAGCGCCCTGGGCCAAGGCGACGGCGATGCGTTTCTCGGTGAGGGGAAGCCGCGGCAATCTCTATGCGGTGACCCTGGAGGACCGTGCGGGTGGTCTGCGCCTGTGCTGCACCTGCATGGCGGGGCGCTACGGCGTCCCTTGCCGCCACGCCAAGGCGCTTCTCGTCGGTGACATCACCGACCTGGTCGCGGGCGACCACGCGGACGTGGTCGCCCTCAGCCGGCTCTTCGACGAGGCGGCAAAGCCCCGTCTTCGAGAGACCGAACCGTTCAGATCACCTTGAGCAGGGCGTCGACACCGGAGATCTCGGTCTTGGCCGGGGATTCCTCGACATTGAGGACGCGCACGACGCCGTCATCCACCAGCATGGAATAGCGCTTCGAACGCGGGCCCAGGCCGAAGCCGGCGCCGTCCATGTCGAGGCCGATGGCCTTGGCGAATTCGGCATTGCCGTCGGCGAGGAACTCGATCGTCTCGGCGCCGCTGGCCTTCTGCCACGCTTCGAGGACGAACACGTCGTTGACCGCGGTCACGGCCACGGCATCGACGCCGCGCGCCTTGATCTCTTCCTGCTTCTCGACGAAGCCCGGAAGATGATTGCGATGGCAGCTCGGCGTGAACGCGCCGGGCACGCCCACCAGCACGATGCGGCGTCCCTTGAAGATGTCGTCGGTGGTCTTCGCCTCGGGTCCCCCGGCGCCGTTCACGCGAAAAGTCACCTGGGGAAGGTGGTCGCCAACCTGGATCGTCATCCGTCGTCGTCTCCTCGATCGCCGCGGCCCTCGCCCATCGGGACGGTCGAGGCTCCGCGATCGCCTGATGTGGATCTCGCGCAGCCGGGTTCGACAGGGCGCGCCCGGCACCGGAAAACCGTCTAACCCGAGGGTCATAGCCTGTCGAGGAGCGCAGAGGTCGTGCCCACCGGCAAAGACGACGCGTCCTTCCGCCATTCCCTCATTCGCGCATTCCCGGCTGGACAAGCGAAGTGGCGCGGCTAGCATGATGCGATGCGACAAAATCCGGCTTCCGCCTATCTCGACGGCCAGTTTCTGGTGGCGATGCCCGGCCTCACGGACGAGCGTTTCGCGAAGTCGGTGATCTATCTCTGTGCCCATTCGGCGGATGGAGCGATGGGGATCATCCTCAACAAACCCGCCAGCGACCTGAACATGCCGGACCTCCTGGTCCAGCTCGACATCGCCAGCGAGGAAGACGCCATCCGCCTGCGCGAGCAGGTCGGGCACATCCCCGTGCTGATGGGCGGCCCGGTCGATGCCAAGCGCGGCTTCGTGCTCCACACCGACGATTTTCACATCGACCAGTCGACGCTCATCATCGACGACGGGATCTGCCTCACCGCCACCGTGGAGATCCTGCGCGCCATCGCGAGCGGGGCAGGGCCGGCGAGTGCCGTACTCGCCCTCGGCTATGCCGGCTGGCAAGCGGGACAGCTCGAGAACGAGATCCTCGCCAATGGCTGGCTCAACTGCCCGGCCGATCCGGAAGTGATCTTCAACAATGCGCTCGACACGAAGTACGAGCGTACCCTTCGCAGCAACGGCATCGATCCGGCGATGCTGTCCTTCAGCGCCGGGCGAGCCTGAAAAGCGCCAATTCGGAAAGCCTCATTCGGCGAGCGGTGACCCATCGCCGTCCGGGTTCATTCCGTCAACCGATGGTTTCGGCTTGCGCGGCCGGGGCGTCGTGCTCGCGGTCGGCGTCGTCGTGTTGGCGCCGAGCCGCGTCGCCAAGGCGAGGGCGCGAGCTTCGGTGAAACGCGCGTTGCAGAAGCCGTGGGCGCCCTCGCGGGCGTAGGTGCGGCAGGTCTGCTCGCGGTCGGAGGAGAAGGCCGCCTGTTCGGTGACGATGGTACGCACATCCTGTCCGCGGGCGCGCTGGGTCATCACCTTGTAATTGTCGCGCACCGCCTTGTCGGCCACGCCTCGCCCGGTGTCGAACTCAGCCGAGCGGGGGATCAGCGTCGCCGCCGCAGGTCCCCACAGTCCGCTCGGGTTGGTGGCGCAATCGGCCGCTGCGAAGCTGCAGACGCGGCTGCCGCTCAGCGGTGTGACCAGGACGCTCCCCTCCAACACCTCGAACCGAAGCGGGCATTCGCCGCCCTTGACGTCGTAGCGCGTCACGCCCTCGGGGCGCCCCTCGGACGACAAGGAGATCGGGCTGCCGCCGGAGAGCGGAACCTTGCAGGTCTCGCTCGGCTGAGAAATCTTCGTGCCCGGCAGCGTGATCCGCGCCGTCGCGGCGGTGCCGGCCTTGTCGATCTTGAGGCTGCCGGTCAGCCCGTTCAGCATCAGTTCCTGACCGAGGATGTTGTCTTCGGCCGGTGTCTTGAGCACGACGGGACGCAGCGGGGCGGGTGCGGGTTTCGGAACCTCGGCCGCCGGATCTCCCGGCGCGCCGGGCGGAAGGAGCGTGCCCGGCTGAGGTGCGCCGGCCGGGGGCACGCCGCGTGGCGGTGCCGGCGGCTTGGCGGCCTTGCCGATGCCGAACAACTCCTCGAAGAAGTTCTGTGCGACGGCTTCGGTCACCGGGACGGCGACGAGCGGCAGCAGGAGGAGGGCGGGGAGCAGGCGGACGGCTCGGAACGGACGCATCAAGTCTTTCATGCCTCTGGAACCTGCATCATCCGGCCGTGACGGACCTTGGTGCGGCGGGCTCTCGTTGTCTGCATCAGCTTTGTCGAAACCGAGTTCCATTTCTTGGCCGATACGCGAAGGGCTCGACCCCTTCCAGTCCCGGACCGGGCCCGGAAACCGGTCTTCCATCGTGAAACCTAGCATGTGATCGATGGCGCGGACGTGGCGTCCCTGCAACAAATTTGAGGTCCATGCCGCCTCAGGCCGATAGTTTCAGGTGCAAACGTCCTGATCGGCAAAGGAGATAGGTCCGGCGCGCCGGTTCGGGGCGCTTTGCCTTGCGGCTCCGCATCACCCTTCTTATATCCGGCGGGACGCGGGATTAAGACCTGGATTGGCGCGTTTCACGCGCTCTGGCTGGTTCGAATTCCGCTCTCACAATCTTTCGTTCTTCACCGCCATGGGCCGGGCCGCTTCGGGGCTCGGCGGTCTGCTTGACCAAATGACATGAGAGGGATCCCACCATGGGTAAAGTAATCGGCATCGATCTGGGCACCACCAATTCCTGCGTGGCCGTCATGGAAGGCACGCAGCCCAAGGTCATCGAAAACGCGGAAGGCGCGCGCACCACGCCGTCCATCGTCGCTTTCCTCGACGACGGCGAGCGTCTCGTCGGCCAGCCGGCCAAGCGCCAGGCGGTCACCAACCCGGAACACACGTTCTTCGCCATCAAGCGTCTCGTGGGCCGCACCTACGACGACCCGATGACGCAGAAGGACAAGGGCCTCGTCCCCTACAACATCGTGCGCGGCGACAACGGCGACGCCTGGGTCGAGGCCGACGGCAAGAAGTACTCGCCCTCGCAGATTTCCGCCTTCACGCTCCAGAAGATGAAGGAGACCGCTGAGGCGCATCTCGGCCAGCCGGTGACGCAGGCCGTCATCACCGTGCCCGCCTATTTCAACGACGCTCAGCGCCAGGCCACCAAGGATGCCGGTAAGATCGCCGGTCTCGAAGTGCTGCGCATCATCAACGAGCCGACCGCGGCTGCGCTCGCCTACGGCCTCGACAAGAAGAAGGCCGGCACCATCGCGGTCTACGACCTCGGCGGCGGCACCTTCGACGTGTCGATCCTCGAGATCGGCGACGGCGTGTTCGAGGTGAAGTCGACCAACGGCGACACCTTCCTCGGCGGTGAGGATTTCGACAACCGCGTCGTCGAGTACCTGACCTCCGAGTTCAAGAAGGAGCAGGGCATCGATCTGACCAAGGACAAGCTCGCCCTCCAGCGCCTCAAGGAGGCCGCCGAGAAGGCGAAGATCGAGTTGTCCTCGGCGACGCAGACCGAGATCAACCTGCCCTACATCACGGCCGACGCCACCGGCCCGAAGCACCTCGCGCTGAAGCTCAGCCGCGCCAAGTTCGAGAGCCTGGTGGACGATCTCGTCCAGCGGACGATCGAGCCCTGCCGCAAGGCGCTCAAGGATGCCGGCGTCTCGGCCTCCGAGATCGATGAGGTCGTGCTCGTCGGCGGCATGATCCGCATGCCGAAGATCCAGGAAGTCGTGAAGTCGTTCTTCGGCAAGGAGCCCCATAAGGGGGTCAACCCGGACGAGGTCGTGGCCATCGGTGCGGCGGTCCAGGCCGGCGTTCTTCAGGGCGACGTCAAGGACGTGCTGCTCCTCGACGTGACCCCCCTGTCGCTCGGCATCGAGACCCTGGGCGGAGTCTTCACCCGCCTGATCGACCGCAACACCACGATCCCGACGAAGAAGTCGCAGACCTTCTCGACGGCCGAGGACAACCAGAACGCGGTCACCATCCGGGTCTTCCAGGGTGAGCGCGAGATGGCGGCCGACAACAAGATGCTCGGCCAGTTCGACCTGATGGGCATCCCGCCGGCCCCGCGCGGCATGCCGCAGATCGAGGTGACCTTCGACATCGACGCCAACGGCATCGTCAACGTGACGGCAAAGGACAAGGCGACGAACAAGGAGCACCAGATCCGCATCCAGGCCTCGGGCGGCCTCTCGGATGCCGATATCGACCGGATGGTGAAGGACGCCGAGGCCAATGCCGAGGCGGACAAGAAGCGCCGCGAGGTCGTCGAGGTGAAGAACCAGGGCGAGAGCTTGGTCCATGCCACCGAGAAGTCGGTGAAGGAGTATGGCGACAAGGTTTCGGCCGACGACAAGGCCGCGATCGAGACCGCCATGACAGCCCTTCGCACGGCGCTCGAAGGTGACGATGCCGAGGTCATCAAGTCCCGCACCACGGACCTGATGCAGGCTTCGATGAAGCTCGGCGAGGCGATGTATGCCGCGAGCCAGACGCCCGAAGGCGGGGCGGACGGTACCGATGGGCACGAGCCCAAGAAAGACGATGTCATCGACGCCGACTTCCAGGAAGTCGATGACAAGGACCAGAAGAAGCGGGCATAAGACGCGCGCTGCATGCGGGGCCGGAGCGATCCGGCCCCGTAGCATGTCTGGTAACGGCGACGACGGCGTGATCCCGACCAGATCGGTGCGATCCGCCTAGGACTTTTGAGGACGAGGTATGTCGAAGCGGGACTACTACGAGATTCTTGGGGTCTCAAAGACCGCGACCGACGGCGAGATGAAGGTCGCCTTCCGCAAGCTGGCCATGACCTATCACCCGGATCGTAATCCGGGGAATGCCGAAGCCGAGCTCCAGTTCAAGGAAATCAACGAGGCCTACCAGACGCTCACCGACGGGCAGAAGCGCGCGGCCTACGATCGGTTCGGCCATGCCGCCTTCCAACAGGGCGGTGCGGGTGGGCCCGGATTCGGCAACGAGTTCGGCGACTTCATGTCGGACATCTTCGACAATTTCTTCGGCGATGGCAGAGGCGCCGGCGCCGCTGCTGGCGCGGCGCGCGGCGGTCGGGGCGGCGCGACGCGCGAGCGCGGCGCGGATCTGCGCTACAACCTCGAGATCTCTCTGGAGGATGCGTTCGGCGGCAAGACCGAAACCATCACGATGGCCACCGCCGTCACCTGCGATGTCTGCTCGGGCACGGGCGCCAAGGCAGGATCCAAGCCGAAGCCCTGCCAGACCTGCGGCGGCTATGGCCGCGTTCGGGCGGCGCAAGGCTTTTTCGCCATCGAGCGGACGTGCCCGGCATGCCACGGGCGCGGTGAGATCATCGACAATCCGTGCAGTGGTTGTGCCGGCGCCGGCCGTGTCACGCGGGAGCGTACGCTCTCGATCAACGTCCCGGCCGGTGTCGATGACGGATTGCGGATCCGGCTGGCCGGCGAGGGCGAGACCGGCTTGCGCGGCGGTCCGGCGGGCGACCTCTACGTCTTCCTCTCGATCAAGCCGCACACGTTCTTCCAACGGGACGGGGCCGATCTGTTCTGCCGCGTTCCGATCTCCATGGTGACCGCCGCTCTGTCGGGAGAGATCACCGTGCCCGTCATCGACGGATCTCAGACCCAGGTGCGTATCCCGGCGGGTACGCAGACCGCCAAGCAATTTCGGATCAAGGGCCGGGGCATGCCGGTCCTCCGGTCCCGCGACGTCGGCGACCTCTATATCCAGGTCTTCGTCGAGACCCCGCAGAACCTGTCGAAGCGCCAGCGCGAACTTCTCCAAGAGTTCAACAGCACGGCCTCGGAGGAAAACCATCCCGAGAGCGCCGGCTTCTTCTCGAAGGTGCGCGACTTCTTCGACGGCCTCAGCGGTGCTGCCCGTTCATGATGGTGCGCGTCGTGCGTCAAGGCGGATCGAAACGGCCTCGCCGCCGTTGTGGCTGTGGCGGCGTTGCATCGTCGCGGCAAGCTCGCTCCGCCTCCAACGGACGATGCGAGGCTTTCGCCTTGACGGGGATCGCTCTTTTGTCGTCTAGCCTTAGCTTCCCACGCGTGATCTGAGGATAGTGGATCTTGCTGCCTCTACGCCGTCCCAGTGCCAAAGCCTTCGCCGCTACCGGTTCTGTCCGTGAACGGCGGGAGCCGCTGGAAGACGAAGCGCGCTTCCTTCGCTCCTGGTTCGAGAGGCCGCTCGTCACCGGTTCGGTGACACCGTCGGGCAAGATGCTCGCTCGGATGATGGCTTCCTATGTCGACCCCCGTACGCCCGGTCCCGTGATCGAGCTCGGGCCCGGTACGGGGCCGGTGACCGAGGCTCTGATCCGCCGCGGTATCGAGCAGGAGCGTCTCGTCCTCGTCGAGTACAATCCCGATTTCTGCAAGCTGCTTCAGAAGCGCTTTCCCCGCGCCACCATCCTGCGCGGCGATGCCTATAATATCCAGCAGACCATCGGCAGCCTCCTCACCGAGAAGGCGGCGGCGACCGTCTCCAGCCTTCCGCTCTTCACGAAGCCGCTGGAACAGCGCCTCGACCTCTTGAACGCCGCGCATGCGCTCATGCATCCGAGCGCTCCGTTCGTTCAGTTCACCTACGCCGTGGTGCCGCCGATCCCGGCGCGCTGCGATGCCGGCAGCTACACCGCCAGCCGTTCCAGCCGGGTCTGGCTCAACCTGCCGCCGGCGCGGGTTTGGGTCTATCGTCGGCCGTAGAGGCGAGAGCTCCTACCGCCATAGTCCTTCAGCCAACCTCAGCTGAAGGCGCGGCTCACCTGCCATTCAGCGATGCGCCGATAGGGTCGTTTCAGAGCGCCGAGACAGTCTCGGTGCAGTCATCTGACGGAGACCGACATGGGCTTTCGTGAATTCGCCGGCCGATCGAGAGGTTGGCTGATCGCCGCCGCGCTGTCGCTTGGTGTGGTCGGTGCCGCGCCCGGTATCGCGCAGGCAGCGCCGCTATCCGCATCCACGTTCGTCGGCGAACCGGCTCAGGCCGCCATCGTTCCGGTCCAGTATGGCTGGGGCCATCACCACCATCATCACCACCGCCACCATGGCTGGGGCGGACACCGCGGCTATGGCTTCGGCGGGCATCATGGCTGGCGTCCCCGTCACCACGGTTGGGGTGGGCATCGCCATCACGGATGGGGTCATGGCCACCACCGCGGTTGGGGCCATGGCCACCATCGTGGCCACGGGCATCGCCACGGTGGGTACTACCGGTTCTAGAAACCCCGGAGAGTAGGGATCGGCGATCTGAAAATACGATGCCGATCCCAGAGTTCATGACATCGGACCGGACGTCATGTCCGGTCCGATGTCATTCGCGGGCTCCTCTTGCCTCCACGGTGATCGAAGCCGGGCTTCGATCACCGTGACGGGCACTCCATCCCGGTCGGTCAGACCGGGGCGATGAGGAAACTCGCGTCCGTCAGGGCGGCCTTCTGCACGTCATGGACGATGATCTTGTGACTGGGGTCCGAGTCGCCGATGAAGGTGATGAGCGCGTTCTGACCGTTATTGATGGCCGTGACCTTGAAGTCATCATAGCTGTCGGCGAAGGCGGACAGGTCGATGATGTCGATGCCGACCGTGAAGCGGTACAGATTGTCCCGACCGGAATCCACCTCGAAATGGAAGGTGTCCGCGCCGGCTCCGCCGAAGAGCTTGTCCGCGCCGGCGCCGCCGTCGAGTGTGTCCCCGCCCTTGCCGGCGACGATGTAGTCTCGGTCGGCGCTGCCCGTGATCGAGACGGAGGATCCAGCCGTGCTTTGCGAGATGATGGTCGACCCGATTGTGTCTCCATCCGCTCCGACGCCGCTCATGTCGAGTGTCGTTCCGTTGCGAACGTAAGTCTTCTCGATGTCGATGAAATTGCTGTCGGTCAGCACGATGGTGCCGCCGCCCTGGACGAACAGCATGTCGATGTTGTCGCCGCCGTCGACGCGTGTCGGGCTCTCGGTGATCACGAGACGGTCATTGCCGGCGAGACCCCGCAGCGTATCGGCGCCGCCCATGCCGGTGAGCGTGTTGGCGTCGGCATTGCCGATCAAGGTGTCGGCGAAGGTGCTGCCCATGAGGTTGGCGATACCGTGGATCTCATCGCCGCTCGCATCGCCATTGCCGATCTGCGTTCCGAGGCCGAGCTCGACCGTCACGCCAGCAGCGGAATGGATGTAGCTCGCTGTGTCGGCGCCCCCTGAACCAAAGATGACGTCGGCACCGGCACCGCCTTCGATGACGTTGTTGCCGGAATCGCCGACCAGGGTGTCGGTGTAAGCCGTACCGCGGATGTTCTCGAACCCGTCGAGGGAATCGTGGCCCAACCCATTGGCCGTGCTTGCGAAATTTTGGGGCAGATTGACGAAGGTTCCTCCCGTCGAGTGTTCGTAGCTTACGGTGTCGATACCGTTCCCACCGATAAGCGTATCGTCTCCATCCCCGCCTTCGATGACGTTGTTGCCGGAATCGCCGGCCAGGATGTCGGCATAGGCAGTGCCGCGAATGTTTTCGATGCGCGAGAGCGTATCGACTTCCGAGGTCTGACGATCCGTTCCGGTTGCGGCGGACAGGTCGACGCTCACGCCATTGTCCATGGAATCGTAGCTGACGGTATCTGAGCCAGTGCCGCCGTCGATCGTATCCTCGCCGCTGCCGCCGCTGAAAACATCGTTGCCGCCGCCGCCACTGAGCAGATCGTTGCCGCTGCCGCCGAAGAGCACGTCGCCGTAGACGCCGCCGGTCAGGTTCACGGGACCTGAATTGTTGGCGAAATCCGCGAACACGCCGTAGGTCTGCGCATCGATGTCGACGATACGGTCTGCATCTTCGAAGAAAGTCCCGCCGCTACCGGTGCCCCAACCACTGGTAATCACGAAGGAGCCGGCAGTGTAGGGTCCAAGGGTATAGGTGCCGCCGATGTCTGAAAAATCATCGATTACATTACGGCTGAACCGAACAACGTCATTCGAGTCATAGTCTCCCTTGTAGGTGAATAGTACCGAGATCTGAGGGATATGACCCATTTATAGTGTCCTTATCGATCGTCTGATGCTGCATATTTAATATTGAAAAATCATATCGCCGGCATCGGGCGCAGGTTTTATTTTGGAAGTATCAATAATATGATATATGTTAAAATTATATGCTTGAAGTAATCGGGCAGATTACGAATTGCCGCATGCGCGCGCAATTTCTGCGCGTCGACGGCCACCGCATCGCGAGGATCGCGGTGCGGAAGGAAACGGATCTGTGGCGCCGGTGACGCGTCCTAGCGTCGACGGGGCGGCCGTCCCGTCACGGGCGAGGGCCCGCCCTCTGCCCGACCGGGGGTGTTTCAGGTGATGCGCTGGAGGGCGTGCGGGCGTCGGATCGGCGCGTCGGGCCCAATCCGGTAGGCTGCGCGAAGGGCAATCTCGGCGGCATCCGCCTGTGCTTCGCTGCGAGCATGGACGATGCCGAGGATGTCGGCCGTGTCGCCGGGGCGCGCCAGAGCCGAAAGGCCCACGGCCGGGTCGATCTCGTCCTGAGGGCGTGTGCGTCCGCCTCCCAGCGCGATGACCGCAAGACCGAGATCGCGGGTCTCCACCCGCTCGACGATTCCGACTTTGCCGGCTTTCACCTGACGTATGACCGGTGCGGACTGGCAGTGATCCGTCGCTCTCTCCACGAGATCGATGGGCCCGCCCAAAGCGGCGACCATCCGGCCGAAGATTTCGGCCGCGCGGCCGGAAGTGCGGGCCTCCTCGACGCGTCGTGACGCCTCGGCGATGTCGGCGGCGAGTCCGCCGAGCACCAGCATCTCGGCGCAGAGCGCCACGGTCACGGCGTGGAACGCGGGCTCGCAGGCGCGACCTGTGAGGTAATCCACGGCGTAAGTCACTTCCAACGCGTTGCCGGCGGAGGAGGCGAGGGGCGCGTCCATGTCGGTGATGAGTGCGACCGTCTTCAGGCCCGCACCATTGGCGACGGAGACGATGCTGTCGGCGAGGGCCCGTGCCTCGTCGATCCCCGCCATGAAAGCGCCGGAGCCGCACTTCACGTCCATCACGAGGCCGCCGAGGCCGGCGGCGAGTTTCTTCGACAGGATCGACGCCGTGATCAGGTCGAGGGATTCCACCGTCCCGGTGACGTCGCGTATGGCGTAGAGGCGCCGGTCGGCCGGGGCGAGGTCGGATGTCTGCCCGATGATGGCGCAGCCGATGGAGCGGGTCACGCTGCGGAAGCGGTCGAGGCCGGGCCTGGCGTCGTAGCCGGGGATGCTCGCGAGTTTGTCGAGAGTGCCGCCGGTATGGCCGAGGCCGCGACCGGAGATCATCGGAACGTAGCCGCCGCAGGCGGCGACCATCGGTGCGAGGGCGAGGCTGACCGTGTCCCCGACGCCGCCGGTCGAATGCTTGTCGAGAACGGGTCCGGGAAGATCCCAGGTCAGCACCGTGCCCGACCACGTCATCGCACGGGTCAGCGCGACGCGCTCGGCGAGCGACAGGCCGCGAAAGAACACGGCCATGGCGAAGGCGGCGGCCTGCCCCTCTGTCACCCGCCCATCGGTGATGCCGGAGACGAATGCGGCGATCTCGGCGTCGGTGAGCACGCGCCCGTCGCGCTTGGCCCGGATCAACTCCTGCGGCATCATCACGTGCGCGCTCCGAGGCTGGCGGTCAGCGCATCGTGCAGGCTGCTCGCTCCGATGCGGAATGTCTTCGCTTCCACCCAACCCGGTCCCATGATCCGATCGGCGATGTCGAGATAAAGGGCGGCATCGGCCACGGTGCGCAACCCGCCCGACACCTTGAACCCGACCGTGCGACCGCTGTCGCGGATGGCGGCGAGCATCGCCTCCGCTGCCTCGGGCGTCGCCGAGACGGGGCTCTTGCCGGTCGAGGTTTTCAGGAAGTCCGCGCCGGCGCCGATGGCGAGACGGCTCGCCTCGGCAATCCGCGCCGAATCCGGCATGGCGCCGGATTCGAGGATCACCTTGAGGATCGCGCGGCCGGACATCTCGCGCACGGCCTCGATCATCTCACTGGCCGCATCCGCATCGCCCGCCAGGAATGTCCGGTAGGGCAGGACGAGGTCGATCTCGTGCGCGCCGTCGTCCAGCGCCTCGGCGGTGTCCTCCGCAGCGCGCTCGATATCGGTGCCGCCGGCGGGGAAATTGATCACCGTGGCGATGCGGACAGGGGTTCCTGTCAGCAATTCCGCACACCGCGCGATATGCTGGGGCCAGACGCAAACGGCGGCGACCCGGCTCGCGCGAGCCTTGGCGCAGAGCAAGTCGACGGCCTGATCCGAACAGGAATCGCTGAGGTCGGTCAGGTCGAGCAGGGGCAGGGCGCGCCGGGCTATGGCGGCATCGGCGGCATGCGGATCGAGGATCATGTGGGAATCCTACAGCCGGGCGACGAATGCGTCGATCAGGCGGGCGAGGTCGGATGCGGCGGCGGCGGCCGCGCGCTTGGTCTCGTCGTGATGAGGGTCACCGTCGCCGATTCCGGCGGCGAGGTTGGTGACCACCGAGATGGCCGCCACCCTTAGACCGAAGAACCGGGCGAGAATCACCTCCGGCACCGTCGACATGCCGACGAGGTCGGCGCCGAGACGGCCGGCCATGCGAATCTCCGCCGGGGTCTCGAAGCTCGGGCCGGAGAACCAGGCGTAGACGCCCTCGTGAAGCGAAATCCCGCAGCTGCGCGCCGCCTCGTGGAGCGTCTCGCGCGCCGCCGCATCGTAGGCGCCGACCATGGGGACGAAGCGGGCATCGCCCGTCTCGCCGATCAGCGGGTTCAGGCCCGAGAGGTTGATGTGATCGCTGAGCGCGACGAGGCTGCCCGGCCCAGCCTGCGGCATCAGCGATCCGGCCGCATTGGAGAGAAGGAGGACCGTGGTCCCGAGCGCCCTGGCGACACCCAGCGGGACTTTCATGACGCTGGCATTGCCGCTCTCATAGGCATGGGCACGCCCCTCGAAAACCAGCACGCGCCGCCCGCCCAGTAAGCCACTATGGAGCCTGCCGCCATGGCCGGTGACCCCCGGCGAGGGGAACCCTGGAATGTCGGCATAGGGAACGGCGACGCCTCGCTCCAATCTGCCGGCGATGAGGCCGAGGCCCGTACCGGTGACGATCGCGGCATCGTAGGGGCCGGCAAAGCCACGGCTTTGCAGGGATTCCGTCGCGATGGCGATGGATCCGTCAGACATCGGTGCTCGGGTTCTCGCTGAGGAGGTTCTCGGGTCCGAAGGAATCGGGGAGCAACGCTCCGAGGGTGAAGCGGCGGCGAATGCCCTCGGGGCCGGCGATGTGGATCGGCGTTCCAGGCTTGGCGAACTCCCTGATCCGCTGGCGGCAGGCACCGCAGGGCGTCACCAAAGCCGGCCCATCGCCGATGATGAGGATGGTGCCGATCGCCCGTCCGCCGCCGGCGATCATTGCGGCGATCGCGCCAGCCTCGGCGCAGGTCCCGACCGGATAGGCCGCGTTCTCGACGTTGCAGCCGGCATGGATGCGGCCGTGCTCGTCCCGCAGGGCAGCGCCGACGGGAAAATTCGAATAGGGCGCGTAAGCCTGCGCCTTGGCAGCGCTGGCGGCTTCGAACAGGGCCGAGAGGTCGGCGTCGATCGTGTCCGTCATCGCTTCGGATCCGGTATAGGGGGCCGGTCGATCTTAGAGCAGGTGGGCCATCGGCCTGTCGAGAGCCAGGAAACGTGATCGACACGACGCGGGCGCGATCTTAGAACGCTCACTCGATGGTCTCAGGTGAGAGGCGGGCGGGACATGCTGGGTCGGATCGAACGCAAGGCCTCCGGCGAGGCGACGGTGGAATATGGCGATGGCACCATGCGCATCGTCAAGCCTGGGAGCTTCGTGCGTTGCGCGGTCACCGGCGAGCCGATCGCCCTCGACAACCTGCGCTACTGGAGCGCTGAGCTCCAGGAAGCCTACATCACGCCGGAGGCGGTGATGAAACGGTTGGCCGATCTCGGTCGCGCGAAGGGCTGAGCATCTCGACGACGCGCCTTAACTGAGCGAGGAGCCTCGTCTCATCCTCGATCCGAAGGGTGACGCCAAAGGCCGTAACGCCGGCGGCGAATTCCGCAGGCAGGCGGACCATGTCCTTCTCCGTGGTCACCAGAACCGCGCCCAACGCATCGGCTCGCGCCACCAATCCGGCGAGATCGCTGGCACGGTAGGGGTGATGATCCGGGAAGGGTCTGGTCTCGACCACGTTTGCTCCGGCCTGAACCAGCGTATCGAAGAATTTTCGGGGCCTTCCGATCCCGGCAAAGGCGAGGACGGGTTTTCCCTCGACGGAATTCGGCGCTGTCGGGACCAGCCTCGCTCGATGGACGGGCAGCCCGCGCAACGCGGCTTCCGCGGCAACCGCCTCTCCCGGTCCGTCCCCGCCGATGATCACAAGGCCACTGACATGGCGCCATTGCCGCGAGAGCGGGGCTCTCAACGGCCCGGCCGGGAAGGCCAGACCGTTGCCGATTCCGCTGCCGGCATCGACCACCGCGAGGGAGAGGTCCTTCGCGAGGCTGGGGTTCTGCAGCCCGTCATCCATCACCACGACATCGGCGCCGAGTTCCCGGCAGAGCTTCGCCCCGTCCGGCCGCTTCCTGGCCAGAATCGTGCGGGCGCATCGTGCAAGGAGGAGCGGCTCGTCGCCGACATCCGAGGATATATGGCGCGACGGGTCCACCGCGATCGGTCCCGCGAGACGGCCGCCATAGCCGCGGGTCAGGAAAGCGGGCTCGGCATCGAGGCCGCGCAGCATCGTGGCAACGGCGAGGGCGGTCGGGGTCTTGCCCGCCCCTCCCAGAGTGAAATTCCCGATGCAGATGATCGGGCAGGCTGCCCGTTCTCCGGGGCGATCCATGCGAGCGGCGACCCGCTTCCCGTAGAGCTGCCCGAGGGGTGCCAGAATCCGGCTCAGCGGATGAGTGGGCGAATCCCAGAAGGCCGGAGGCCGCATCAGGAAACGGCCATGGCCGTGAGCTTCATCTGCGCAATGAACGGATCGAGGACCGCGAGGGTCCGCTCCACCGCGCCTTCGAACGGCTGCAGCGCCGCATTTCCGGCCTTGGCCATGGCACCGGATCGCGGACGATCGAGGAGAAGGTCGCCGACGGCGGCGGCGAGCTCCTTCGCATCGGCCACCATCAGTGCCCCGCCTGCCTCGTCGAGGGCGTGGTAGACCTGGGCGAAGTTCTGAACGTTCGGCCCGTGCAGAATCGCCGCGTCGAGGCGGGTCGGCTCGATCGGGTTTTGACCGCCGCGCGTCGTCATCGATCCGCCGAGGAACACCAGCGGAGCGAGGCGGTAGAACAGACCCAGCTCCCCGAGCGTATCGGCGACATAGAGGTCGACGCCGCCATGGGGGCGGCCGCCGCGTGAGCGCAAGGTACTCCGCAGGCCCACGGCCGAAGCGCAGGCGGCGACCTCTTCGCCGCGCTGGGGATGGCGCGGCACCACGATGGTCAGCAGGTTCGGCAGCTGCGCCTTCAGCGCCGCGTGAGCTTCCGCCACCATCGCATCCTCACCCGGATGCGTGCTGGCCGCGACCCAGACCGGCCGGTCGCCGATCACGTCGCGAAGGTAGGCGAGCTGCTGGCCGTCCACAGGGGGGACGGCCGAATCGTATTTCAGGTTTCCGGCGATGCTCACGCGGGGAGCGCCGAGCCGTGCGAAGCGCTCGGCATCGTCCTTGGTCTGAGCCAGACAGATGGCGATGCGCGAAAGCAGCGCCTCGGCGGTACGCGGCGAGCGCGCCCAGCCCTTGAACGACCTTTCGGACATCCGTCCGTTGACGAGGAGCAGCGGGATGCCGCGCTGGTGCAAGGCGATGACCGTGTTGGGCCAGATCTCGGATTCCGCCACCAGTGACAGGTCCGGCTGCCAGTGGTCGATGAAACGCTCGATCCAGCGCGGCGCGTCGAGCGGCATGTACTGGTGTACGGCGCCGGCAGGGAGGCGCCGGCCGATCAGCTCGGCGGCGCTGCGTGTCCCCGTGGTGACGAGCACGCTGAAGCCCCGGGCGATCATGCCGTCGATCAATCCGACGAGGGAGAGTGCCTCGCCGACGCTGGCGCCATGCATCCAGACGAGGGGACCGGCCGGGCGGGCCCGTCCGGGAAGGCCCCGACGCTCGGGCAGGCGGCCGGGATCTTCCTTGCCCTTGCGCGAGCGCCAAGCCAGCAGGCCGGCCACCGCGGGCTCGCCGACATAGAGGCCGTAACGATAGGCCTGGAGGGCGATGGTGAGCGGGGGAGCCTTCACGCAAACGGTCCGACGGCGAGGGAGCCGGCAACCGGATCGACGACCCGGTCGGTGCGGCCGACGAGGGTGTAGGCGCGGTCGTGGACGCGGTTCATCTCGTTCTCCAGACGGCGCCGCAACGTTTCCAACTCCTCGGGCTCGACGTCGCGCGGGACGAGGACCGGCTCGCCGAAGACCATGGCGCCCTTGCCGAAGGGCAGCCCGAAACAGGCCTTGTCCCAGCTGTTGAAGCGCAGATGTCGGCTTGTGACCACGGCGACGGGAATGATCGGCCGGCCCGAGAACCGCGCCAGGGTGAGGATACCGACGTCGCAGCGGCGCGAGACCTTGGGCACATCGGCGCTGAAGGCGACGCTTTCACCATCCTTCAGGGCGCGAATCATGGCGCGCAAGCCCTCGGCTCCGCCCTTGGCCTTTGCATCGCGCACGGCGCGTCCGCGCGCGCCGGAGGCTCGGATCACGCGGACTCCCATGCGGGTGAGGGCGATGGTGTTGATGTTGCCGTCGGCCGACCGTGAGATGATCGTCGCGATCCGGTCCTGCGGACGGCGCATGAACGAGATCATCGTGTGCTGGCCGTGCCACATCCCGGCGATGAAGGGCGATAGGCCGTCGAGCCACCGATGGGGCTCGGCCGGCTCGACCGTGAAGCGGTTCGTCGCGCGCACCAGGCGCAGATAGTGGAAGGCCAGGAAGCCGAGGCTTTGCTGCACCGGTGGCGACCGGCCGACGCGTTTGAGAAGGCTCATACACTCGGTTCCGCGGGCCGCAAGGTCGGCCATCCGTCCGGCTGGCATCCGAGACGTCGGTGGCCGGTTGCGTCGTCGACGCATCGGCCGGACGTCGCTCGCTCGGAAGCGGTGCCGGTCCCGCGTGGTCTAACGCCGTTCGAATTGCTCGCGCAACCGTACCGATGGCCGCTGCCGCACCACCACACCGGAAGCCGGTTCACAATCATATGTGATTCACCCGATCCTGGTTTATGGAATCATTCCAATCTATATATTGGAATAATTCTAGGCTATGGAGATTGGGATGGACATCAGCGCGATCGGGGGCGTCGGGTCGAGCCCGGCGGCGAGACAGGAACCTCAAGTGCAGGACGAGCGGCGCGCGTTCGTCCTGCAATATGTCCAGCCGGGTTTGGCCGGACTCATCGACGGATCGGTCTCGACGCTTGCGCCGATCTTCGCGGCCGCCTTCGCCACGCACAGCAACGGAGCGACCTTCCTCGTCGGGCTGGCCGCCTCCCTCGGAGCAGGGATCAGCATGGGATTCACCGAAGCCCTCTCCGACGATGGCCGGGTAACGGGACGCGGCTCGCCCTGGATGCGGGGCGTGGTCTGCGGCGCCATGACCGCTCTGGGTGGGCTGGGTCACACGCTGCCCTATGCGATCCCGGAAAGCATCCCGAATGCGTTCGTGCTGGCTACCAGCCTCGCCATGCTGGTGGTGATCGTCGAGTTGCTGGCAATCGCGGCGATCCGCACGCGTTACATGGCGACGCCGTTCTGGCGTGCGACGCTGCAGATCGTTCTCGGAGGCGCTCTAGTTCTCGCCACGGGCATCGTGATCGGCAATGCCTGAAGCGTCGTGGACGCGGTCGAAGACTTGACGCGATAGCTGCGAGTGGCGAAGGCGAGCGCCTGATCCGAAACGGAGACCGATGTTCCGCCTCGCTCACCTCACCGATCCGCATGTCGGCCCGATCGCCCGTCCGCGCCTGCGCCAACTTCTCGGTAAACGTGCCACCGGCTACGTGAACTGGCGGCGCGGGCGCAGCCGCCATCATGACATGGAGATCCTCGCGGCGCTGGTGGCTGATCTGCAGACGCAGCCCCACGATCACATCGCCTGCACGGGAGACCTGTGCAACATCGGCTTGCCGAGCGAGTGGGCGACGGCACGGGTCTTCCTCGAAGCACTCGGTACGCCCGACACCGTGAGCTTCGTTCCGGGCAATCACGACGCTTACGTGCGCGGTTCGCTCGAGGGCTTGCTGAAAGCGTGCGGCGCCTGGACCTCGGGCGATGACGGCACCGCCTGCGTCTTCCCCTATCTCAGACGACGTGGTCGGCTGGCACTGATCGGAATATCGTCGGCCATTCCGACGAAGCCCTTCGTGGCCGCCGGCCGCGTCGGCACTCCTCAACTCGAGGCGGCCGAGGCCTTGCTGAAGCGCTTGGGCAACGAAGCCGAGCCGCCGTTTCGCGTGGCGATGATTCATCATCCGCCGCAGCCGGGTGGCGCATCAGCGGGACGCGAATTGAAGGACGCCGACGCCTTTACTGCCATGATCGGTCGGGCGGGTGCGGATCTGATCCTGCACGGCCACAACCATGTCGGCAGCGTCGCCTTCGTCGAGGGGCCGAACGGTGTCGGCGTCCCCGTGGTCGGCGCTCCCTCGGCATCGGCGGTGTCGCACGGCGGCAAACTGCACCGCCGAGCGAGCTATCACGTCTATACGATCACGAGGGCGGACGGTCGCTACGTGATCGACGCCAAGGAGCGCGGATTGACGGAGGCCGGCACCATCGCCGACCTCCGGGTGCTGAAGCTGGCGCGGAGGTGATCCGCTCAGTTTCCTCAGGTTCTGCCCGGTCAGAGCGCCATCTGTGCCTGCGGGCGCTGGGCCTGACGAGAGATGCTGGCCTGATAAAGCTCGGCCTGGAGGCGAGTGAGGCCGCTCACGAGAGCCGTCGGCCCCCGGTAGACCGTATAGGTGCCGTCATGGGTCGGTTTGACGTGGATCGTCTGGGACATGGAATGTCTCCCGGCCTGAGGGAATCGGTCGTCTAATGCTTCGGGAGTAAGTAGTGTTAATCGGCCGTTCATCGGCCGCAAGAGCGATGTACGCTTGTCCCGCCGACTTTCGTCGCTGCGCTGCACCCGGAGAATCGCGGTCGCCATGCTGTGATCAGACCGAGAACTCTTGCTCGGACAATGACGAACCACTGATTGGCGCAGTGCACAACGATTGCCTGCGATAGCCAATCGGACCGGCCATCCTTTCAGTCTTCTGGGGCAGGCCGATCGGGGTATCTGCCGTCCTGGGAAAATCAGATCCCCGCTCGTTCCGTCGAGCTGAACGACGCCTGGGATCGGGCCGCCGGAGTCCACATGCCGAGGCTCTCGGCCAAGCCATCGAGCTGTTTCATCGTAGGCGCGCTGTCTCCAGTCGAGGCCCAGGAGCTTTGTAACTTGGCTGGACCCTTTCGGAGTGCGGGCATGCCGAAGATCGAGGCCGACCCGTTCCCGACGATGTGGTCGGCGTTTTTATCGCGTCATTGCACTTCAGACTGTCTAAACGCCGCTCTCCATGGGCCATCCTCGTATCGAGGCGATGGAGCCAAGTGATCGTCGTGGTCGCGCGCGCGACCGGTCAGATGTGCGCGACGTCATCGACGAAGGTGAGAGAAATATCGCTCCACCGAGAAGGACCGGCGCCGCCAGGCGTATTAACTACCTTGGCGAAGGAGAGGCGTAGGTTGGAGCAATTCTGCTAAAATTAGCGGCGTTTGATGGAAAGCCGTTGATGGCGCTGGGTCCAAGGCCTTCCCTGAACGACAAGGTCGAAGGCTTCGATAGTTCGAAACGATCAGGGCAGACGATGGTTGCGGGCCAGGACCGATCGCCGAAGCGAGATGGAAGACTTCTGGAACTCGATGCCTTGCGGGGTATTGCCGCGATTCTGGTCGTCTTCTTCCACTTCACGGCGGCATACGGTTACGAGTTCGGGTGGGGCGACACTCAACCTCTCGTGCGCCTCACCTCAGGCCAAGCCGGGGTTGCGCTGTTCTTCGTGATCAGCGGCTTCGTGATCGCGATGACGCTCGAGCGCTCGGAGTCGGCTCTGGACTTTGTCGTGAGCCGCTTCGCCCGGCTCTATCCAACCTTCTGGTTCAGTGCCCTGCTCACCACCAGCCTGATCGTCGCCACCGGCTTCAACCCGTTCCATCTGACGCTCCAGGGTTTCCTGGCCTCGTTGACCATGGCGAACGGCTTGACCGACATTCCCTTCATCGATCCGGCCTATTGGACACTCACGCGCGAAATTCTCTTCTACGCCTTCTTCGCCACCGCTTACTTTGGGGTCGGCCCCCGTCATACAACCGCTGTGCTTCTGGCCTGGATCATCGGCACGTCATTCTACAATGTCTTTGTCTCCGACACGAACTTCTATGCCTGCCGGACGGCAGCGAGCTGCGGCGCGATCGCGCTGAATGCTACTTTCGCCCATCTCTTCGCGGCCGGAGCCCTCGGATACAAGCTCTATCGCGGCGAACGTACGCCTCTCGTCTTGGTGACATTGCTGGCCGCTATCCTTGCAGGGAGCGTCTCGTTCTGGCCCGAGCACGGATTTCAGCCCTCGGCCTCGCTGAAAGCCGCACTCTTCGTCGGCGTTGTCGTCGCCGCAGCCGGAGGCCTTCTGAAAATACTGCAATCGCGCGTGCTGGTCTTCTTCGGAGCGATCTCCTACTCGCTCTATCTTCTGCATCAGGTGATCGGCTATTTCCTGATCGGCGGCCTTCTCCAGCGCGGCGTGAACGCAAACCTGGCGATCCTGACTGCCTTTTGCCTCCTAACCGCCCTGGCAAGCGCCGTCTGCTACGGTGTCGAGCGGCCGTCGCAACGCGTCATTCGCCGCTGGTATGCAGCCTATCGCGACCGGCGACGTGCCCTACCGGTTCCATCGGCCTGACACCGCGACCAGATCGTTCTGCGAACGCCTATCCGTCGCCCGAAATCCGGGTGGGGTCATCGTCCGATGCAGGGAGATACGCTGCCTGCCGGCATAAGCCGACGCCGGAATTCAGGTGGAGATCCGGTCAACGCGTCATCAACTGATGCACGCGGGCGCTGATGGCACCTCCGAGAATGGCGTAGCCCAAGGTCGTCGGGTGAAGAGAATCGGCCATCACCTGCGTGGTGATCCGGCCTGTCGCATCGAGCATGGTCCTGCCGGGGTCGAGATAGATCACCCTCTTGTCGTCGGCGCAGCGGCGGATGAGGTCGTTCACCCGCGCATTCACCAGCCGCTCGGGGGCGGACGCTTCGACGCCGCGCGGCAGGATCCCGAGGAGAAGGATCTTGGTTTTCGGCGAGCGCCCCTGAATGAAACGGATGATCTCCGCGATGCCCAGAGCCGTGTCGTCCGGCCGGCTTTTGATGCCGATGTTGTTGGTGCCGATCATCAGGACGACGAGATCGGGTTTCAGGGTCGCGTTCCATTGGCCGTTATTGAGCCGCCAGAGCACGTCCTGCGTGAGGTCGCCCCAGAGACCCAGATTGAGCGGCGACCAACCTCCAAAGAACATGTTCCACAGGCCAGGATCCCAGCCCTGCGTGATGGAATCTCCTATGAAGACGATCCGTGATGCGCTGAGATCCTTGCCGTCCAGCTGAGCGGCGAGCTGTGCGCTTCGCTCGCGCAGCTCGGACAAAGCCACCGACTGCGGCATCGCTTCCAGGGGCATCGGCTGCCGAGGTGGGAGGGCCGGGCAAGCGGGCGCTGCGAGACCCGCTGATGCAACGCAGGCAATGGTCGCGCCCAAAAGAGCCTGGATGAGGAGACGGCGCATGGCCTGCCTTGGTCCGATCTGAGGAAGCATGCCGCGATGCCGCGTGACGGCATGGGCCGGTCGACCATAGCTGCTTCGTATGAACGTCCAGCCTCCCCACTGATGTCTCATGGCTTCGTCAACGGTCCGCGGGACGAGAATGCGACATCTAGAAAAGTGAGTACCGCTTTTCGGACCGGATGATGCACCTTCCAGAGGCTACGGCATCGTCCCGGATACGGCGCTGGCGATAGCGTTTGGACGTTCTAAGAAAACGTCGATCTCACGACTTGGACCGAGCCGGGACCGAAGAGGACAGCTGTCGACCGGCCTGCGCGAGGGGGGCGGAGGCGCAGGCCGGTCGACGCACCGCGCATTCAGGGAGTGAACGCGCGATCTCGGTATGCCCTCGAACCGGGGCATGATCTCGTCCTCCGCGGGTCAGGCTTTCGCTTCCAGCGGTATCGCACCGAGGCCGGATGCGGTGTTCCCCCGCTGCGGCTCACGCGCGACCCTGAACCAGAGCGCGTAGAGCGCCGGGAGGAAGAGCAGCGTCAGGAGTGTTCCGACGCCGACGCCACCGATGAGGACGTAGGCGAGCGCCCCCCAGAAGACCGAATGGGTGAGCGGGATGAAGGCGAGCATGGCCGCTGCCGCTGTGAGGATCACGGGTCGTGCGCGCCGCACCGTCGATTCGACGATGGCCTCATAATCCGACAGCCCCGAGACGCGGTCGTGATGGATCTGGTCCACGAGGATCAGGGTGTTGCGCATCAGGATGCCGGACAGAGCGATCAGTCCGAGGATCGCGTTGAAGCCGAAGGGCTGGTGGAAGATCAGCAGAGTCGGCGCGGCTCCGACGAGACCGAGCGGTGCGGTGGCGAACACCATGAACATGGTGGCGAACGAGCGCACCTGGATCATGATCACCGTCAGGGTCACGATCAACATCAGTGGGAAGATCGCCACGAGCGACATCATCGCCTTCTCGCTCTCCTCCACGGCGCCGGCCGTATCGATTCTGTAGCCCGGCAGAAGCTTGGCCTTGATCGGCTCCAGCAGTGGGAAGATCTGCGCGTGGATATCCGGCGGCTGCTTGCCGTCCAGCACGTCGCCCTGGACGCGGATGTAGGTCTCGCGGTTGTAGCGCTTGAGCACGGCATTCTCGCTTCGGCTCTCCAGGCGGGCGACTTGGGAGACCGGCACCTGGCGCCCGTCTTTCGTCGCAAGCGTCAGGTCGCCGATCTCACCGAGCGAGCGCCGTTCCGTGCCGGGGCTGCGAAGCAGAACGTCGACGGAGCGCAGGTTCTCGCGGACCTGGGTCGCCGGCGTGCCGCTGAGGTAGTTCTGCAATTGCTGGCCGGCCTCCTTCGGAGTCAGGCCGATCAGGCGCAGGCGCTCCTGGTCGAGGGCGAGGTGCAGGCTCGGCGTCTTGTCGCCCCAGTCGAGATGGACCATCCGCATGCTGCGGTTGGCCGCCATGACGTCGGAGACCTCGGCCGCGATGCCGCGGATCACGTCGAGATCAGGTCCGACCACTCGGAAGGCCACGGGAAAGCGGATCGGCGGCCCGAACACGATCTGCATCACGCGGACGCGCGCCTCGGGAAAGCGTCCGTCATCCACGAGCCTGCGCAGCTTCGCCCGCAGCGCATCACGGGCCGTTGCATCCTCCGTCTGCACCACGATCTGCGCGAAGGCCGGATCGGGCAGTTCGGGATCGAAGGAGAGCACGAAGCGGGGCATGCCCTGGCCGATGTAGCTGGTGATCTCCTGCGCCTCGGGCAGGGCCCGCACCGCCGCTTCGATCGTCTTCACGCTGGCCTCAGTGGTGGCGAAGGCGGAGCCCGCCGGCAGCGTCACCTCGACGATGAGTTCGGGGCGCTCGGAATTCGGGAAGAATTGCTGCTCGACCTTCCCCATGGCGACGACGGCGCCCGCGAATAACGCCACGGTGATGCCGGCCGCCATCCACTTGTGATCGACCGACATCCGTACGACGCGGCGCAGGCGCCGGTAGTTCTTCGTGGCGTAGATCGCCTCGTGGCCCCCCTCGACTTTCTTGATGTTCGGCAGGAGCTTGACGCCGAGATAGGGCGTGAAGGTCACGGCCACGATCCAGGATATGATCAGCGAGAAGGCCACGACCCAGAAGATGTTGCCGGCATACTCGCCGGCCGTGGAGGCGGCGAACCCCACGGGCAGGAAGCCCGCGATGGTGACGAGAGTGCCTGTGAGCATCGGCGCGGCGGTGGCACTCCAGGCATAGGTCGCCGCCTCGACCCGGTCGGCGCCCTCTTCCATGCGCACCACCATCATCTCGATGGCGATGATCGCGTCGTCGACGAGAAGCCCGAGGGAAATGATCAGGGCGCCCAGCGTGATGCGGTCGAAGTCGCGGCCCGTGACCATCATCACCACGAACACCGCCGAGAGGGTGAGCGGCACGGCGAGCGCCACGACGATGCCGACCCGGAAACCGAGAGCGACGAGGCTGACGAAGATCACCACCGACAGGGCGGTGAAGAACTTCACCATGAACTCGTGGATGGCATCGTCGATGACCTTGGCCTGGTCGGTGATCTTGGTGAAGGCGATCCCGGTGGGTAACTCGTGATGGATCGCGACTTCCTCGGCATTGAGGGCAGCGCCGAGGGTCAGGCCGTTGAAACCGGGCTTCATCACTAGACCGAGCATCAGCGCCGGCTCGCCGTCGTTGCGGATCGCGAAGGTCTTCGGATCCTCGTAGCCGCGCTTCACTTCGGCGATGTCGCCGAGCTTGAAGCTGCGGTCGCCCGCTGCCACGGGCAGGTCGCGGATCGCGTCGAGGCCGTCGATGGCACCGTCGAGCCGGAGGTAGACGCGCGGTCCCGCGGCCTCGACGAAGCCGGCCGGGGTGACGTCGTTCTGATTGGCGAGTGCCGCCAGCAATTGCTGGCCGGTGATGCCGAGGGTGGCGAGGCGCTGGTAGGAGATCTCGACGAAGATCTTCTGCGCCTGCTCGCCGAGAATGTTGATCTTCTCGACTCCTGGCACCCGCAGCAGGCGCTGACGCATGTCCTCGGCCCGCGTCACGAGTTGCCGGTGCGGCAGCCCCTTGGCCTGGATCGCGTAGAGGGCGAAATAGATGTCCGAGAACTCATCGTTGAACAGCGGCCCGAGCACGCCGCGCGGCAGGCTGGAGGTCTGGTCCGAGAGCTTTTTACGAGTCTGGTAGAACTCGGATTGCAGCTTGGCCGGCGGCATCGAATCCTTGAAGATGATCTTCGTCACCATCAGGCCGGGCCGTACGGTGGTCTCGGCGCGGTCGTAATAGACGAGTTCCTGAAGGCGCTTTTCCAGAGGGTCTGCCACCTGGCGCTGCATCTCGTCGGTGGTCGCTCCGGGCCAGGCGGCCGAGACCGTCATCACCTTCACGGTGAAGGCCGGGTCCTCTCCACGGCCCAATCTCTCGAAGGCGAAGAAGCCGGCGCCCGTGAGAGCGATGAGAAGGAAGAGCGTGACCGCACGTTCCCGGACCGCCAGGGCCGAAAGGTTGAAGCCGCTCATCGGGTCACGCCCGTCATGCTGGCGGGCGCCTGACGAACCGTCTGGCCCGCCTTCAGCAAATGAGCGCCGAGCGAGACGATCCGGTCGCCCGGGCTCAGGTCCGAGGTGACCTCGGCGCGCTCCTCCGTCATGCGGGCGATGGTGACCGTCCGGGCCGTGACGATTCCGGTGGTGGCGTCGAAGCGCCAGACGGACAATCCCTGGCCACGATCGAACAAGGCACCCAGAGGGACCTCGACGACGGCGGCATGCCGGGGATCCGTGGATTTGAGGTGAAGCGTCACCGTCGCTCCGAGCAGGGCATCCTCGCCGCCGCCCGCCAGGATGTAGCGCGCCCGGTAGGTGCGCGTGGCGGGATCGGCGGTGGCGGACAACTCGCGCAGCCGTGCCGGATAGGTCGCCTCGCCCTCGGCATAGAGCGTCGCAGAGGCGGTCCCCTGCGCCAGACGGCGGCTCGCTTCGGGCAGAAACACCTCCGCCTCGCGGGAGCCATTCCGGGCGAGTTTCACCACCGTCTGCCCGGCGGCGACGACCTGTCCGGGCTCGGACGGCACCTCCATCACCACGCCATCGGCATCGGCCTGCAATTCGGAATAACCGGCCTGGTTGAAGACCTGGCTCGCCTGTGCCTCGGCACTGGCGAACTGGGCCATGGCCGCATCGGCCGCGCCCTTGTTCTGGTCGTAGGTCTGTTTCGAGGTCCAGCCGTCGCCGACGAGCTTGCGGCTGCGCTCCTCATCGGCCCTGGCCTTGATCATCTGGGCCCGTGCCGCCTCCACGGAGGCCCGAGCTGCGGTGAGCGCGAGGGTGAAGTCGGTCCGGTCGAGGCGCATAAGCGGCTGGCCGCGCGTCACCCGGTCGCCCGGATCGACGAGGCGCTCGAAGATCTTGCCGCCGACGCGGAAGCCGAGATTGCTCTCGGTTCGGGCCCGGATGACACCGGTGTAACGCGAGACTGCACCCGTGCCCGGAGCCACCTCGATGGTCTGAACCAGAGGAGGCTGCGGCGGCACGGCCGTCTCGGCCGGCGAGCAGGCCGTCAAGGCGAACCCGGTCAGTGCCAGCACCCATCTCGCATCCATGGTCAGCACCCCAGTCACCGTCATCTTCACATCAAAACATTACGATCATCATTTATTATGGCCTCGTTCCATCGTCAATGGCTCGTGCGGCGTCGTTTCAAAATCGTCCCGTCGCAGCTCGGCATCGTCGTTCCCGACAATCTCCGAACTCACGAAGTTGCCGGAATGCATGCGACCATCGAGGCACGGCTCTGCGGCCACTCGCAACCGGTCGGCATCCTTCAGGCGGTGACCGGGTGACGATCGTGTCAGATGCCAGATGCTGGGCCACACGCTGTGGAGACAGGTAGTGAGCGGCAGCAGCATCTGTCGCCGGAACGCGACAATGGTCGCCTCGACTCCGCCACGAGAAGACGAGCGCGGCTCCCGGACCGGCACCGAGCATTCGCCGGGTTCGTCCGCTTGCGCCTAATTGGCCTCGTCATGGCGCCAAGCCAGCGCGCCGACGCTTGGCTCCGGTCATGCACCGTGCGACCGGCCGCCTTGACCGTGGCGGCGCTGACGGAAAATGGCGGCTCTCGCCCTACGGCAGAAATAAATCCGAAGTCGGGGGCGTCGATATCAAGGTTGCTGCACCCGAAGTACCGTCTGACGGAAAGGACAGACTATCCTCGATCCGCGAGGCAAAAAGCGCGATCGGCGGCTGTTCACACGAGTGCGGAACCGAGATGGCAATAATTTCCGAATGTCCCGGCGTCAGAAGGCCGTAAAGCCCGCTGGTGCTCCCAAGGGGAATCGAACCCCTGTTTTCGCCGTGAGAGGGCGACGTCCTAGACCGCTAGACGATGGGAGCTTTCCGGCCGGTGGGCGATCGTATAGCGACGGTCGGGCGGGGGGGCAAGACCTCTCTGCCGCTTAAATTCCATCGGCATCGAAAGAGAACACATCGTGCAAGAACCGCAGGACCGCCGTGTCGTCCTAGGACCGGACGTGCAGGCGGAGCGCATCGACAGGGCGCTCGCCCGCGCATTGCCGGACATGTCGCGTTCGCGGCTACAGGACCTGATCCGCACCGGCCAGGTGACCCGTGACGGGATCGTCATGTCCGACCTGTCCCTGAAGGTCGGCGCAGGCACCGTCCTCGACGTGACGATTCCAGCGGCGGTCGATGCGACCCCGGTTGCCGAGCAGATCGACCTCGTCATCGTTCATGAGGATGACGATCTGATCGTCATCGACAAGCCGGCAGGGCTCGTCGTTCATCCCGCGCCGGGCCACGATGCCGGAACCCTGGTGAACGGCCTCATCGCCCATTGCGGCGAGAGCCTGTCCGGCATCGGGGGCGTGCGCAGGCCGGGGATCGTGCATCGGCTCGACAAGGATACGAGCGGCCTCCTCGTCGTCGCCAAGAACGACCTCGCGCATAAGGGACTCACGGCGCAATTCGCCGACCATGGCCGCAGCGGCCCGCTGGAGCGCGCCTATCTCGCCCTGACCTGGGGGGCGCCCGAGCCCCGACTGGGCACGATCGACGTCAATCTCGCGCGCAGCCAGCGCAACCGCGAGAAGATCGCCGTCGTCCGCGAGGGCGAGGGGCGCACGGCGATCACGCATTACGTGGTCGAGGAAATCCTGGATGCCGGCACTGAGGTCGCGCTGGTGCGGTGCCGGCTGGAAACCGGGCGGACCCATCAGATCCGCGTCCATCTCAGCCATCGCGGCCACCCGCTTCTCGGTGACGCGGTCTATGGCAGCGCGTTCAAGACCAAGGCCGCACGCCTGGGCGAGGCGGCACGGGGGAAGCTCGAGGCGCTGGGACGGCAGGCTCTCCACGCCGCACTCCTCGGGTTCGAGCATCCTCGCACCGGCGAGGCGTTGCGCTTCGAAAGCCCGATCCCGCCTGACATGGCCGCACTGATCGCCGCGCTGAGGACGAAACCGCCGGCCTGACGGATCGACAAAGGGCGGTTCCACACGGGCTTGGGAACGCCCGCGTGGAACCGATGGTGGCCGAGCCTGTTGCCGGGTTGCCGCTGTCAAGGATCGCCGGCAAACAGGTGTGCCGGCGCACCCCGAGCGGCGGCCTTTCGTGCCACCTTCGACCCATCGGCTCACTGACGCGTTGATCGCGACGTTCGAGTCACGGACCGCTACCGCACCGTTTCCTTTCCGAGTAGGCTCGGGTGGTGAACGGTCGGCTTCAAGAGCGGCGGTTCGATTCTGGTCTGCCCGAATGGGGGGCCTTGCAAGGAGAGATGACTATGGCAGGCGCACTACCCGTGCTCGCCACCGAGGGTGGCCTCTCGCGCTACCTCGATGAGATCCGCAAGTTCCCGATGCTCGAGCCGAACGAGGAGTTCACGCTGGCTAAGAGCTGGCGCGAAAAGGGCGACCGCGATGCAGCGCACCGCCTCGTCACCTCGCATCTGCGTCTCGTGGCCAAGATCGCCATGGGCTACCGCGGCTATGGTCTGCCGATCGGCGAGGTCGTGTCGGAGGGCAATGTCGGCCTGATGCAGGCGGTCAAGCGGTTCGAGCCGGACAAGGGCTTCCGCCTCGCCACCTACGCCATGTGGTGGATCAAGGCCGCGATTCAGGAGTACATCCTGCGCTCGTGGTCGCTCGTGAAGATGGGCACCACCGCCAATCAGAAGAAGCTGTTCTTCAACCTGCGCAAGGCCAAGGGCAAGATTTCGGCCCTGGACGAGGGCGACCTGAAGCCCGACCAAGTCGCGCAGATCGCGGTCAAGCTCGGCGTGCCCGAGCAGGACGTGATCGACATGAACCGCCGCCTCTCCGGCGACACGTCCCTCAACGCTCCCCTGCGTGAGGAAGGCGAGGGCGAGTGGCAGGATTGGCTCGTCGACAACAGCCCGAGCCAGGAGACGGTGCTCGCCCGCGAGGAGGAGGGCCAGAATCGGCTCACGGCCTTGCGCGACGCGCTGTCGGTGCTCAATCCGCGTGAGCGCCGCATCTTCGAGGCCCGCCGCCTCGCCGACGACCCGATCACGCTCGAAGACCTGTCGGGTGAGTTCGGCGTGTCGCGCGAGCGCGTCCGTCAGATCGAGGTGAGGGCCTTCGAGAAGATCCAGGAGGCGGTGAAGCGTAACCTCGCCAGCCGTGAGGCGCCTCGCGCTGCCGCACACGCCTGAGAGAGGGTTCTCCCAGATTCCAGAATCAAAAAAGGCCGGTTCCGCCAATTGCGGAACCGGCCTTTTTATCGAGCTCCGCTTGTTTATCGAGCTCCGCTTGCGCTTATCGACGCCACTGCTCGAAGGCGGAGCGGATGACCTGACTGCCCGACGTTCCCTTCTCGAAGGTCAGCACGCCGCGAGGACCTGAGGCGAACTTCATCGGCAGGTCGAACCAGTTGCGATGCTCCAAGAGATCGGTGTTGCGGTCGACATCGGCTTGCAACGACGACAGGCCAATCAGGAACAGGTTCTCCTTCACTCGCACAGGCAGACCGGAAACCGGCGATCCCCTGCCGCTTTCCTCGTCCTTCGCGCTCAACAGGCCGACATCCTGAACCGAGTGCGTGTCGCCGGCCGGACTGGTCGTCGTAAACGCAAGCTCGATCGTGTGAGAGGCCGGGAACGTGGTGTCGAGATTTCGTCGAATCGTCATGACCAGTGCCAAGCCCGCATCGGCGAAGGTCACCCGCCCTCGGATGACGGTCTCCAGGGGCTGGCCCTGCTCACCGTTCACCGCTTCCAGCCGCCATACCACTATGCCCTGGAAGGTGATCGGCTGAGCGTTTCCGCCTGCCGTATTCTCCTCGAAGAGAACGGCGCGCTGAGCGACCGCGACGTCAGGTTGTGTCGGTGGCTTCGCCGCTTCGGATTGCGCGGCCGGCGCCTGACGCGAAGGCTGGTCACGCCGCTCGGGCGGAGCAGCACTTTCGCCGCCGACCCGGTCTGCATATTTCGACGAGCTGGGATCGGTCGCTTCCCCCTGCGCCTCGGTATTGCCGGGCTGCAGATCCGAAGGCTTGTCGCGCAGCATGAAGGCGGCCACCGCGATCAGGCCGACGACGATGAGCAGAACGCTCCCGACGAAGATGTTGCGCAGCAGGAGAGGGCGGCCCCGGCGAGGGGCGACGACGTCGATCCGGGGACGATGCCGCGCATTCGCGGCATCCGACGGCACGGCGACGGACTCGCGTTCGGTGGCCTGTAACTCGGCTGAAGTCTCGCTTGCCGGAGCAGGGGTAGGTTCTAGATCGGGCTGCTCTTTCCGTGCATCGGCGGTCTCGCCTCTCGATGCGTCCCTTGCCGCTTCGCGGGCCGCCCTCGCGGCCAACCTGTCGGCAACCTTGTCCGCCGATTTGGCCTTCCGAGGCTTGATCGGCAGGAGCGGCGCAGCTGTCTCCGTGGTAGGGGACGGCGTGTCCGAGATCGAGGCGTCGGGTTGAGCGTCGCGCTGGCGATCTGTTCGCGAGGAGCGAAGCCCGAGATCCGGTTCGGGCGCCGGCGGCAGGCCCGGCTCGGCGACACGGCCGTTCGAATCGTCAGCCGATGGGATCGGTGCGGCTGCTTCGGGCAAAGCCTCGCGCACGGGCGCACCGGCGAAGACCGCAGGCGTGACGTCGTTGGCGACAGCGAGGGGAGGTCCACCGTGCTCACTCTCGACCCGGCTGATTGCCGTTTCGAGAGCTGCGCTCTCGAGGTCGATATCGGCATCGGACAGGGGCGGTTCGAGCGAGCGGAGCTGCCCGATCAAGGCGCCGCGCGCCCGGTCATAGACCGCCTTGCGCAAAGTGGGAGAACGATCCGGCATCGCGTCGAGCGCTCTTGCCAGCAGGGGGTAGTAGTCGGCCATCGAACCTCGGTCCGCCCTATAAGGATCGGCCGGCAGGCCGCCCTGTTCTCACCGTGCGGATGACTAGCGCTCGGGCGAGGCGCGACCGCATCATCCGCGATGCCCGTCCCTCGGAATAGGCACCATCCGCTCGCAAGGCGCCTCATCCCCTTCTCATTTGCCCATCGGTTCCTTCGGATGAACCGGGTTCGCAAAGTCAGCCGAACCCCTAATCCTCGAAGGGGTTGTGCATGAGGATCGTGTCGTTGCGCTCCGGCGAGGTCGAGAGCAGCGCCACAGGTGCCCCGATCAACTCTTCGATCCGCCGAACGTACTTGATCGCCTGAGCGGGAAGATCGGCCCACGAGCGCGCGCCGGCCGTGGTGCCGGACCAGCCTTCGATCGTCTCGTAGATCGGCTCCACCTTAGCCTGTGCAGCCTGATTGGCGGGAAGGTGGTCGAGCACTTGGCCGTCGAGGTGGTAGCCGGTACACACCTTGATCTCGTCGAAGCCGTCGAGAATGTCGAGCTTGGTCAAGGCGATGCCGTCGATGCCGGAGGTCCGCACGGTCTGGCGCACCAGCACGGCATCGAACCAGCCGCAGCGACGCTTGCGACCGGTATTGACGCCGAATTCCCGGCCCTTGGATCCGATCGTCTCGCCGATCTCATCGAAGAGCTCGGTGGGGAAGGGGCCTTCCCCGACGCGCGTCGTATAGGCCTTGGCGATGCCGAGCACGTAGCCGATGGCCGATGGCCCCATCCCGGACCCGGTGGCGGCCTGCGCGGCGACGATGTTCGACGAGGTCACGAACGGGTAGGTGCCGTGATCGACGTCGAGGAGGGCACCCTGAGCGCCTTCGAACAGGATGCGCTTGCCGGCCCGACGCTCGTCGTCGAGGAGTTTCCAGACGGTCGTAGCATAGGGAAGGATCGTCGGTGCGATGGCCTTCAGATCGGCAAGGAGCGCCTCGGCATCAACTTCCTCGATGCCGAGGCCGCGGCGCAGGGCATTGTGATGGGTGAGCACCCGCTCGATCTTCGATTCCAGCGTGCTCTCGTCGGCGAGGTCGACCACGCGAATGGCACGGCGGCCGACCTTGTCCTCATAGGCCGGGCCGATGCCACGCTTCGTCGTACCGATCTTGAGACCGGCATTCGAGGTCTCGCGGAAATGGTCCAGTTCGCGGTGAAGCGGCAGGATCAGCGTCGCGTTGTCGGCGATGCGGAGCGTCGCCGGCGAGATCTCGACACCTTGTGCCTGCAGCCGTGCGATCTCGTCGACGAGGTGCCAGGGATCGACGACGACGCCGTTGCCGATCACCGACAGCTTTCCGCCCCGAACGACGCCGGACGGCAGCAATGCGAGCTTGTAGGTCACGCCGTCGATGACCAGCGTATGCCCGGCATTGTGGCCGCCTTGGAAGCGGACCACCACGTCGGCCTGCTCTGAGAGCCAGTCGACGATCTTACCCTTGCCTTCGTCGCCCCATTGGGCGCCCACGACGACGACGTTCGCCATTCACTTCAAACCTGTTCGGTACCCGCGTGAATACGTCCCGCCGCATGGGCAGGCCGACACGCATCCACGGGGTCTTTCCGCGATCCCTCGCAGGAAATCAAGCAAACCGGGCTCGAACGCTTTGGAATGCCCGGTGCTAGCGCGCCTCCGTACCCGGTTCGCGGCCGGGCAATTGGCCGGGCTTGATCACCGGCATTCCGCTATTCTCGGTCTCGGGCGGCTTGACGACCATGCCCGGCGCGGAATTGCCGGGCGGCTTGATCACACCGTCGTTCTTTTCGAGCTTGTCGCTGAGCGTCGAACCGCCGGCCCCATCCTCGGAGGGGCGCACCTTCTCCGGCACCGTCTCCGTCGAGGGCGGGATGTTCGGTGATGTATCGCGGCCCTTCAGCGGCGCGTCGGGCGATTGGGCATAGGCAGCGGATGCCGTCAGGGCGAAAGCGAGCAATGCGGCGTGACGAAGCGATTTCGACATCGATGTCCCCCAGGAAGTTGGAGGACAAACCGATCCGAAGACGATGCAGTTCCTATCGTCACTTCGTCCGACTGAGGAGATCGCCTCGGCGCTATGCTCCGGCCATCTCCAGATACAGCGCGCGCAATCGTTTCGTCTGCGGTCCCGGAACGCCGTCGCCGAGTTTGCGCCCGTCGATCTCGACAACCGGCATCACGAAGGCCGAGGCGCTGGTGAAGAAGGCCTCCTCGGCCGTGACTGCTTCTTCCACGGAGAACAACCGCTCCTCGATCGCCAGCCCGGTCTCCTCCGCGAGCCGCATGACGGCGAGGCGGGTGATGCCGGGCAGCAGGGCGGTGGAGAGCGGGCGAGTGACGACCTTTCCGCCGGTGATGATGAAGGCGGTCGACGACGAGCCCTCGGTGACGAAACCGTCCTCGACCATCCAGGCTTCCGACACGCCGGCCTTGGCCGCTTCCTGCTTCGCGAGCACCTGGGCGAGGAGCGCCACCGACTTGATGTCGCGCCGCTTCCAGCGGATGTCGGGAACGGTGATCACCTTGGCGCCGCGCTCGGCGACGGGGTTCTTCGCGACAGACTTGGCCTGCGTGAATATTACCACGGTCGGCGGTGTCTCGGCCGGCGGGAAGGCGAAATCCCGCTCGTAGGTGCCCCGCGTCACCTGCATGTACACGAGCCCCTCGGCGAGGGCATTGCGGTGGACGAGTTCGGTCTCGAGCCGCACCCATTCTTCCGTGGAGTAGGGGTTACGGATGCCGATCTCGCCGAGCGACCGGTCGAGCCGCGCGAGATGCGCCGCGTTGTCGACGAGGCGCCCGGCGAGCACTGCGGAGACCTCGTAGATTCCGTCCGCGAACAGGAAGCCCCGGTCCATGATCGACACGGTCGCCGCCTCGAAGGGCACGAACTCGCCATTGACGTAGACGATGCGGGACATGGACCTTGCTCCTGGCCGGACGGTTCGGGTGTTTCGGCGTGATGCGTCCGCCAAAGCACGAATTGTGCTCCGCGCGTCACGACGCCGGGGTGAGCCTTCGGTCAGGCCGTTCCGAAGACGCGCGTGAAAATCGTATCCACGTGCTTGAAGTGGTAGCCGAGATCGAAGCAATCCTCGATCTGCTCCGGGCTTAGCGATGCGGTGACGTCCGCGTCGGCCTTCAGCAGCGTGAGGAAATCACCTTCCCCGCGCCAGACCGGCATGGCGTTGCGCTGAACCAGCCGATAGGCATCCTCACGCGAGACGCCGGCCTGGGTCAGGGCCAGCAGCACACGCTGCGAGTGGACGAGGCCGCCGAGCTTGTCGAGGTTGCGCTGCATCTGCTCGGGATAGATCAGCAGCTTGTCGATCACGCCGGTGAGCCGCGCCAGGGCGAAGTCGAGGGTCACCGTCGCGTCGGGTCCGATCATGCGCTCGACAGAGGAATGCGAGATGTCGCGCTCGTGCCAGAGCGCCACGTTCTCCATGGCGGGCAGGGCGAAGCTGCGCACCATGCGGGCGAGGCCGGTCAGGTTCTCGGTCAGCACGGGGTTGCGCTTGTGCGGCATGGCGGACGAGCCCTTCTGGCCCTCCGAGAAGAACTCTTCCGCCTCGAGGACTTCGGTCCGCTGAAGGTGGCGCACCTCGATGGAGAGCCGCTCCACCGAGCTTGCGACGACGCCGAGCACGGCGAAGAACATGGCGTGGCGGTCGCGCGGGATGACCTGGGTCGAGACCGGCTCGGGGGTCAGACCCATCGCCTTGGCGACGTATTCCTCAACGCGCGGGTCGATATTGGCGAAGGTGCCGACGGCGCCCGAGATCGCGCAGGTGGCGACTTCCTCACGGGCGGCGACGAGACGGGCCCGCGCGCGCTCGAACTCCGCATAGGCCTGGGCGAGCTTGAGACCGAAGGTGACCGGCTCGGCATGGATGCCGTGCGAGCGGCCGATGGTCGGTGTCAGCTTGTGCTCGAAGGCCCGGCGCTTGATTGCCGCAAGCAGCGCATCGACGTCCTTGATCAGGATATCGGCGGCGCGGACGAGCTGGACGTTGAAGCAGGTGTCGAGCACGTCCGACGAGGTCATGCCCTGGTGCACGAAGCGCGCATCGGGACCGACGATCTCGGCGAGATGCGTCAGGAAGGCGATGACGTCGTGCTTGGTCACGGCTTCGATGGCGTCGATCCGCGCGACGTCGAACACCGCGTCGCGGCCCTTCTCCCAGATCGTATCGGCGGCTTCCTTGGGCACCACGCCGATCTCGGCGAGCGCCGTGGTGGCATGCGCCTCGATCTCGAACCAGATCCGGAAGCGGCTTTCGGGCGACCAGATCGCCGTCATCTCGGGGCGGCTGTAACGGGAGATCATGCGGCGCCTCGGGTCAATGCGTCTGGGGATGAAGCTGGCGCCTAGCATGAGCGAGGCGTGCGCTCAACGCGGAGGGTCGCGGAGCGCTCCAAGGGCTGTGGCAATTATGCATCGCAAGCGCGGCGCGCGTCACAATTCAGAAACATTGCCGGACAGGGCGCCCACAAATTTTCGATGGTCGCGTCGGCGTTTGGCGTTCTTTCTGGAACGAATATTAGAATCACTATGAAATTTATCCGCCGAATAAGTCAGTCGAAGGTATTTCATAATCAAATCCGTCTGAGTACAGCCCAAAAATCAATGCGGTGAAAAGCCGATTGCTGCCGAATGATGCAAAATAATACCTAATCAAAGACGAGGCTTGTTGATGTCCCGCCCTGCAAACAGGCACCCGATCACGCTTGCGTTCACGACGACATTGTTGGCCGGTATGAGCGCAGCGAGTGCGCAGAACTCCACCGAGAACCCTGCCACGCCTGTTGCCGTGACTCTCGATCAGCTGAGTGTGGACGGCTTGCAGGGCGCCACGATCGGTTATCTGACGACGCGCACGCGAAGTGCCACGAAAACGGATACGCCACTCATCGATACGCCCCAATCGGTCAGCGTCGTGACCCGGCAACAGATCCTCGACCAGGGAATTCAGAGCGTCTCGGAGGCGATCCGTTACGTGCCGGGCGTCATTCCGCACCAGGGCGAGGGCAATCGCGATGACGTCGTCATCCGCGGTCAGCGTTCGAATGCCGATTTCTTCGTCAACGGCATTCGAGACGATGTCCAATATTACCGCGATCTCTACAACGTCCAGCGCATCGAGGTCCTGAAAGGGCCGAACGCGATGATCTTCGGCCGCGGCGGCGGCGGCGGAATCATCAACCGCGTGCTCAAGGATGCGGACGGCGTCCCGCTTCGCGAAGTCGTGCTTCAGGGCGGCGAGTACAATAACAAGCGACTGTCCGTCGATGTCGGCGACCGGGTCAGCGACAGCGCGTATTTCCGGCTCAACGGTGTCGTCGAGGAGAGCGGGACATTTCGAGATTACGTCGATCTGCGCCGCTATGGCGTCAACCCGACGATGACCTTCCTGCTCGGCCCGGATACGACGCTCAAGCTGTCCTACGAGTATTTCCACGACGACCGCACCACCGATCGTGGCATCCCCTCACAATACGGGCGGCCCTACCGATATCGCCAGAACACGGCCACCTATTTCGGAAATCCCGATCTCAGCTACGCGAGGGTGGACGCCAATATCGCCACCGCGACGCTCGATCATCGCTTCGAGACCGGCGTGCAGATGCACAGCCAGTTGCGGTTCGCAGATTATCAGAAGTTCTACCAGAACGTTTACCCGAACATCCGCTCGCCCGTCGTCTCGGGGCCGACCGGAGATACGGCAACGTTGTCGGCTTATAACAACGAGTCGAACCGGACGAATTATTTCAGCCAGAACGACTTCACCTATAAGTTCGCCACCGGCCCGCTGTTGCATACGCTACTTGCCGGGTTCGAGATCGGCTATCAGGAAGGCTTGGCGTTTCGAAAGGATGGTTTCTTCGATTCCAACGGAACGCAGAACCTCGTGGTGAATGCGCTCGCCCCGGTCAGCCGGGTGCCTGTCACGTTCCGCAATATCGCGAGCGGCAGCAACAGCCGCTACGATCTCGGGCTCGCCGCCCTCTATGCCCAGGACCAGATCGAGATCGGCCCGCACCTGCAGCTCATCGGCGGATTGCGCTACGACCATTTCGATTTCTCGGCCACCGACCGGCGCAACCAGGTCACCGTCGGCCGCATCGACGACCTGATCTCACCGCGCGCCGGCATCGTGATCAAGCCGCTCGAGAACGTCGCGTTCTACGGCAGCTACAGCATCTCCTACCTGCCTTCGGCGGGCGACCAGTTCAGCACCTTGTCTCCGGGGCTCGCGATCTCGGAGCCGGAACGGTTCGAGAATGCCGAGATCGGCGTGAAGGTCGACGTCTCTCCCGTGCTTCAGCTCACGGGTGCCCTGTACAATCTCGACCGCTTCAACCAGCGGCTTCCCGACCCGAACAATGCCGGCTTCTTCCTCGCCTCCGGCCAGACGAAGACGCAAGGTGCCGAGATCGGCGCCAACGGCTACGTCACGGATTGGTGGCAGATCGCCGGCGGCTACGCTTTCACCGACGCCCGGATCACGAACGGTTTCAGCATGGGCGCAACGGTCATCCAGCCGGGTAACCGCGTCGGGCTCGTGCCGTTCAACGCTTTCACCTTGTGGAACAAGTTCGAGGTGACGCCGGAATTCTCCTTCGGCGTCGGCTTCATCAACCAGACCCACACCTTTGCCGCATCCGACGATGCCGTGCGGTTGCCGAGCTATACCCGCTTCGACCTGGGGCTCTTCTACCGGATCACCGATACGATCCGCGCCCAGGTGAATGTCGAGAACGTCTTCGACCGGAAATACATCGCCACCGCGGACGGCAACAACAACATCAGCCCCGGTGCGCCACGGCTGATCCGTGCGCAGATCATCGCGCGGTTCTGAATGCGGGATCACGGCTGGCGGCGGCCTGCTATTCCACCCGCTGCCAGCCGGCCCCCATCAACCGTTCCTGAGGGCGGAAACGGGCCTTGTAGTCCATCTTTCGCGAGCCATCGACCCAGTATCCGAGATAGAGATACGGCAGGCCGAGCGAGACGGCCCGGCGGATATGGTCGAGGATCATGTAGGTCCCGAGCGAGCGCTGGGCCTCCGTCGGATCGTAGAAAGAATAGACCATCGACAGCCCGTCGGAGAGGACGTCCGTGAGGCAGAGGGCGACCGTCGGGCCGATACCCCGTCCGTTGATCGCCGTATCCGGGCCGCGCCTGCGGTAGGCCACGAGATGCGTGTCGACGTGGCTGTCCTCGATCATCATGGCGTAGTCGAGCACGGTCATGTCGACCATGCCGCCGTCACCGTGGCGCGCGTCGAGATAGCGGCGGAAGAGGGCGTATTGTTCGGAGGCCGGGCGATTGGGCTCGGGATTGCCGATGAGGTCCGCGTTGCGCTGAAGGATGCGGCGCTGGCTCGCCGAGGCGACGAAATCCGCCACCACGACCCGCACCGAGATACAGGCCCGGCACGTCTCGCAGGCCGGGCGATAGGCGATGGTCTGTGAGCGGCGGAAACCGCCCTGGGTCAGGATTTCGTTGAGGTCGCGGGCGCGGCGTCCCACGAGATGCGTGAACACCTTCCGCTCCTCCTGACCCGGCAGGTAGGGGCAGGGCGAAGGCGCCGTCAGGTAGAATTGCGGGGTGTCGCGGGGATGGCTTGTCACGCTGTCAGTAGCTCGCGGGATGCGGGGCGCGCCACGCGCCTCGCATTCTTGAGTGTATCCGCAACTGCTCCCGGCTCAATATCCGAGGCGGCGCGGCGGAAAGAAAATCTCACCCTGCGCGGACAACCGCGAGACCGACGAGGACATCGTGCCCGAGTCGGCGGTCCGGCCTCACCAGTCCGAACAGGATATCGACGAACCAGAGCAGGAACGTCGAGATGGCGACGTAGAAGAGCAGGGCGTGGATGGCGGCGGTGATGAAATCCACCCGCAGGCCGCTCGCCGGTGTCACGACGCGCAAGCCCATCATCCTCATCCCCCACGTGCTCTGGGACGCGCCGCCCACCGTCACCGCGCTATAGAGGATGCCGCTCGCCGGCAGGATCGCGAACAGCGTCCAGCCGAGTCCGAACGTCAGGACCCCGACCACCGTGATCGCGAGGGTGAGGAGCGCGGTGAAACCGAGGATGAACAGGATGTCGAGGAGATAGGCGACGAAGCGCGCGCCGAGGCTCGCCCGCACGAAAGGTATCGGAAGGTTGGGAGGTAAGCCCGTCCCATAGCGCTCGGCATAACCGGCGGGTTCGTAGCCAAGAGGCGTGTTGAGCATGGCCGGTAGCCTTTTCGAGCGGAGACGATTCCCCTTTGAGAGAAGACATGGGAGGGGGCACGCCTCCGCTCAAGGCCGGCCCCGTTCCCCAGTTTACCGTTCAGGCGGATTGCTCGATCACGCCACGCCAGCCGAGACCACGATAGGTCTCGTAGCCCGGCGTCTCGTGGAAGGCGACGAGACGGCCCGCCGTGTCGATGTAGCTTCCCTGAACCTGCCCGCCGGCACGGAGGGGATAGCGCTCGGAGAGGATGCCCTTGCCCTTCGAACAGGCGATGACGCGGTTCTCCGCATCGAGCAGCATGACGCGGCTATGGTCCCGTTCCGCAGGCGCGAGGCGGACGCCCTCGACGATGGTGCGTGCCTGCGGCTCCCAGTCGAAATGGATCGCGAGAAAGCCGATCGGTTGGCCATTGGTCTCGCCGCCCTCTCGCACGGAGGCGACGTAAGTCGCGCTCTGAGATCCGTTCAACGCGGCGAGCCGCGCCACGTTGGCGACGGCGAAATCGTCGCCCGATGCGAGCGGCTTGGCCTGGGCGAACCAGGGTTCGCGGCTCACGTCATGACCAAGGATATCGAACCGGTCGGGCCGGCCGTTGGCAATCACCTTGCCGTCGAGGCTGCATAGCCAGAGATCGAGATAGACCGTGTAGGCGGACAGGATGACCCCGAGCCTCTGCGAGGCGTGGGCCGTGGCGGCGTCCGTAGGGTCAAGGGCGCATTCGACCACTGCGGCGTCGGTTGCCCACCACCTCACATCGCAGGTGCGCTCGTAGAGGTTCCGATCGATGATTTCGACGGCATTGAGGGCGAGATCGATGCAACGGGCTGCCCGCCCTTCGCTCGTGAGGTGCTCCACGGCCTTCGTCAGTGTATCGACACCGTCACCCAAGGCATTGCCGAGGCTCGAGACGAGCCCTTCGATCTCGCCGGCCACGCTGCGGACCTCGTTGGCGACGACCGAGAAACCGGCGCCGCGTTCGCCGGCATGGGCCGCTTCGATGAGCGCGTTCATGGCGAGCAGGTTCATGCGTCGCGTGATCGACTTGATCGATCCTATGCTGTGATCGGTGAGAGATTTCAGCTGTCGCGTCGATGTCTCGACGAGCATCGACAGATTGTCGGCCGGCTGCGCGGCTTCGGTGCATTTCGGTGACATGGCAACTCTCGAGATGCGTAGGCCACGTTTCGAGCCTGGTATTTTTAGTCTTAAGATAGAGTGGAAGCTTGGTAGTCAGCGGCGTCGAAACGATTTGACCGAGTTCGATCGGAGATATTCTCGTTGTTCAGACCGAGAAAATCGTCGCAATAACGATGCCACGTCTATGGCGATGCCTAGCGTGGTGATGCGGGATCGCTGGCCTCGGCGTCCGGCGTATCGAGATAGTATCGTTTCAGCATGAAAAGCGCGCCGCCTGTGATCGCTTTGTGATCAAGGCGGATGGCCGACAGCCCTGCACCGCTCTCGAACAGGCAGTCGATGCGGTGCTGACGGTTGCCCAAGGCGTAATCGACGCGCACGCTTTCGGGCGCCGACCCACGGCCGACATGCAGCAGACGCGGGTTGAGATCGGAGGCGACCAGCGCCGGGAGCGTCCGCCGACAGGTCGTGATCCGCTGCCGATCGATGGAGCTGTCGCAGCCTGCCAGAAACAGGATCGTGCAAAGGGCCGCGACGGCCCGCAGGCGCATCTCAGATGCCGTCGCGCAGCCGCTTGGCGACGCGGAGGGCGTAATAGGTCAGAATGCCATCGGCGCCGGCACGCTTGAACGCGAGGAGGCTCTCGGTCATGGCGCGGTCACCGTCGAGCCAGCCGTTGAGGGCGGCGGCCTCGATCATCGCGTACTCCCCCGAGACCTGATAGGCGAAGGTCGGCACGCCGAATTCGTCCTTCACCCGGCGGATGATGTCGAGATAGGGCAGGCCCGGCTTCACCATGACCGAATCCGCACCCTCCTCGATGTCGAGGGCGACCTCGCGCAACGCTTCCGCCGAATTGCCCGGGTCCATCTGATAGGTCCGCTTGTCGCCGACCAGGGCGGCCGACGTGCCGATGGCATCGCGGAACGGGCCGTAGAACGCGCTGGCATACTTGGCTGCGTAGGCCATGATCTGAACGTCGCGGAAGCCCGCCTTGTCGAGGCCGGTGCGGATCGCGCCGACGCGGCCGTCCATCATGTCGGAGGGCGCGATGATATCCGTGCCCGCCTCGGCCTGGATCAGGCTCTGCTCCACGAGGAGCGCCACGGTCTCGTCGTTGAGGATCGCGCCGTCCTCGAGCAGGCCGTCATGGCCGTGGCTGGTATAGGGGTCGAGGGCGACGTCGGTCATCACGCCGATCTCGGGCACCGCCTTCTTCACCGCCCGCACGGCGCGGCAGACGAGGTTGTTCGGGTTGAGCGATTCCGAGCCGGTCGGGTCACGCAAGGCCGCATCGGTATAGGGAAAGAACGAGATGGCGGGAATTCCGAGCCGGGCCGCGCGCTCGGCATCGCGGACGATCTCGTCCACGCTGAGGCGCTCGACCCCCGGCATCGAGGCGATGGGCTCGCGCCGGCCGGTCCCCTCAACGACGAAGAGCGGCCAGATCAGGTCGTCCACTGTCAGGGTGTTCTCGCGTACGAGACGGCGCGACCATTCCGCCTTGCGGTTGCGACGGGGGCGTTGCGTGATGCTGAGCGACGCGCAGGAACTCGCCTTGGCCGTCTCGATGGCGAGGGGACGCGGGGTCGGGGTCGCTTCGGTCATGGGATCGGTCTCGGATGCTCGTCACGGGCGCGTCGAGGTCGGCGTATCACATCCCCAAAACTCTTCGAAACCCGGGCCGATCGCCGCTGTCCGATTGACGCGGCATCCCGGACTTCGTCTAAGCGACGCCCTGGGCGCGATTTTTTCTCACGCCGGCTCGACGCGTAGCCGGTGGAACCCCTCCGCTCTGCCAGGGCCAGGCAGCCTTCCGATGGGAGGCTTATCGGAGACAATGGATGACGGGCGCGGACGAGCCGGAGATCCTTTTCGAGCGGCGCGGTGAGGCCGGGCTCATCACCCTGAACCGGCCTCGATCCCTCAACGCGCTGACATTCGCCATGTCGACGGCGATGTACGGCGCCTTGGCGGAATGGGAGAGCGACCGGACCGTGACCCGCGTCATTGTCCGTGGCCGCGGCGGCCGGGCCTTCTGCGCGGGCGGCGACATCCGCCAGATCTACGATCTCGCCCGCTTGGGACGCCAGGAGGACGTGAAGAAGTTCTGGCTCGCGGAGTACCATCTCAACGCGTATGTGAAGCGCTACACCAAGCCTTACGTTTCCCTGATCGAGGGGATCGTCATGGGCGGCGGGGTCGGGCTCTCCCTGCACGGCAGCCACCGCGTCTCCTCGGAGCGATATGCCTTGGCGATGCCCGAGGTCGGGATCGGCTTCTTTCCCGATGTCGGCATGACCTATTCGCTGCCGCGCCTCGCCAACCGCTCCGGAACCTACCTGGCCCTCACCGGTGCCAGGGTCGGTGCGGGCGATGCCCTCGCCCTCGGGCTTGCCACGCATCACTCCGAGGCCGCCGATTTCGATGGCATCGTCGACGACCTCGCGAAGGGCGGCTCCATCGAAGCGGCACTCGACCGCCATGCCACTCCGCGCCCGGAGATCGGTCCCGTCATCGCCCAGGCGGAGACGATCGCTGCCTGCTTTTCGGCAGCCAGCGTGACCGAGATCCTCGCCAGGCTCGACGAGAATGGGTCTTCCTTCGCCATCGAGACCGCCGCGCTGATGCGCACCCGCTCTCCGCATTCCCTGTCTATCGCCCATGAGCAGATGCGGCGTGGCATCTCCATGGAGTTCGGCGAGGCGATGCTGGCGGAATATCGTCTGGCGATGCGCGCCATGGGCTGGCACGACTTCCACGAAGGCGTCCGCGCCGTGCTCGTGGACAAGGACAACCGGCCGGATTGGCACCCTGCCGACTTGGTGGGCGTGGACCCGGTGGGGATCGCAGAGGCCTTCACCGCGCTGCCTGACGGCGATGAGCCGCGTTTCGATGGATCGGAAGGGATCACGGCATGAGGGGACTGACCAAGGTCGGCGCGACGCGCGACGGACGCGGGCGTGCCAGTGAAATGGCCGGTGACCGCATCGAACGCTCTCCGCGCGTCCCGCAGACCGGTTGGGACGTGGTGCTGGTCTGGTTCATGCGTATCACGGCGCTGTTCTGGGTCGTGAAGGGCATCTCGACCTGGGCGACGATCCTCGACGTCTTTCCAGGCGCGCGCCCGTTCGAATCCGAACCGCTGGGCCGTCAGACCGTGATCGTCTTCTTTGCCGTTATCGACTTCATGGCGGCGATCGGGCTGTGGCTGACCAGCGCCTGGGGCGGTGTAGTCTGGTTGTTGGCCGCCACCAGTGCCGTCACCCTGGCGATCCTGACGCCGCATCTGCTGCCGATGTCGTTGTCCTCCATCGCAGTTCACGGAAGTATTATTGTGATCTATTTTGCTTTATCTTGGGCTGCCGCTCGCGAGGTCAGGTAAACAACACCTTACTGAATTACTTTCACTTTGCATTTACCGACAGAGGTAAATCGCAAATTCATCCTATCGCTTAAACCGTCTTTCATCCGTGACTCGTAGATTGGCTTCATAAGCGGTGCCGAACACAACGGCGCCCGACACAAAACCCTGACGAGGCATTCCGATGAAGTCCCAGTCCGCCAAGGTGATCGACACCAATACTTCCACCGAGACCAACCCCGCTCACGGTTCCTATCTGGAAGCGCTGCATCTCGTGGAACGCCTTCATCGCCGCCTGCTCGACGTGATCAAGGACGAGTTCGAGCGTCGGGGCCGCGAGGACGTCAACAGCGTCCAGGCGCTGCTGCTCTACAATATCGGCGACAAGGAACTGACGGCCAGCGAGCTGCGGACCAAGGGTTATTATCTCGGCTCCAACGTCTCCTACAACGTGAAGAAGCTCGTCGAGGCCGGCTACCTCCACCACGCGCGGTCGAAGACCGACCGCCGTTCGGTCCGGATCAGCCTCACCGACAAGGGCCGCACCATCCACGACATCATCCAGGGCCTCTACGACAAGCACGCCCGCACCATCCAGCCGATCGGCGGGATCTCCGACGACGATTTCGGCCGCCTCAACCTCGCTCTCGGCCGCCTCGAGCGCTTCTGGACCGATCAGATCCGCTACCGCCTCTAAGGCTGTGACTTAGACGAGAAACGGCAAGGAGCCGGATGGCAGCGCCATCCGGCTCCTTGCCGTTCGCACGTCTTTCCGACGCAGGTCGAGAACGAAAAAAAGGCGGCGCCCCTTCCAGGGTGCCGCCTCGAATCAAGGCTCCTAGGAGCGACCGGCTTAGTTGAAGGTGTCGATCTCAGCCGACTCGTAGCTGGTGACTTCCATGCCGACGCATACTTCCTGAACGATGGGGGCAGACCACGTCATGACGTTTCTCCTGGTTGAGGTTGATTTAGCTTGGTGACACGGGCCCGTGAGGGCGCCGATCCCTTAGTTGAAGGGATCGATTTCCGCCGACTCGTAGCTCGTGACTTCCATGCCGACGCAAACTTCCTGAACGACGGGGGCAGACCACTTCATGGCAAAACTCCTTCGTGTTCGACACCCAAGATATAGGCGATATATTGGGCACAATACAAGCGGGCACGAGACTTATATTTTTCATATGAAAGGGCGATCGAACCGCGTTTTGGGGTTCTTGTGGGAGAAATCTCTGCCGTTTCAGACATATAATGCTAGATCGTTCAGCTTTAGCCGACGATCCGAGAGCATTTGTCCGGGTCTGACGGGTCGTCCGAAACGCTTTGCCGACTGGGACCGTGACTCCGTCGGAATACGGCGCGAGGCGTCGCGAAATCCGGCTTGACGCTTCGCGTCGTGAAGCGCATGCGAGCGCCGCCGACGACTTCGCCTTGGCGATGTGCATGTGCAGATCGCAAGACGAAGCCTTGGAGCCCGAATTCACAATCCATGCCCAGCGACAGTCCCGCCGATCCAAGATGCACGGCCGATATCGCCCTGACCGCCTGACGCCCTGACGGGTTTATCGCGGCTCACCGCGATCCGGCCGAACATGGCTCGATCGCGACCCTCCCGTGAGGTGAGCCCATGAACGAGATCGCCACCTTCCCCAGTAAAGTCGATCCCTCCGTGCTGGCCGCACGGCTGTCGGATGAACGCGCGCCCGATATCGTCGAGGCGCTGAACGAGGAAGCCCCCGAGGTCGCCGCCGCGATCCTGCTCGGGCTGCCCCACGACCGGGCGGTCGAGGTGCTCGACCAGCCCGAACTCGACCATGCCGCCGACATCATCGAGATGCTGCCGCGCGACCGGGTCGCCTCTTATCTATCGGGCATGTCGGCGGACCGGGTGACGGATGTGTTCCGCGAGATCGAGGAGCCGGGGCGCTCCGACCTCAGGGCGCGGCTCGATGCGGAGACGCGCGGCACGATCGACCGGCTTAGCGCCTATGGCGAGGAGAGCGTCGGCTCGCTGATGACCACCGAATTCGTGGCGGTGCCGGGAAACTGGACCGTCCAGCAGACTCTCGACCACGTCCGCACGGTGGAGAAGACCCGCGAGACGATCTACTCGATCTTCGTCCTCGACCCGCGCACCCGAGCGCTGACGAAAGCCGTGCCGTTGCGGCGGCTCATCTCCGGCAATCCCGACGACAACGTTCTCAGCGTCGCGCCGGGTCGGCGGCCGCTCGCCGTCTCGCCCACCGCCAGCCGAGAAGAAGCCGCACGGCTGATCTCGAAATACGACCTGCTGGCCCTGCCGGTGGTCGATGCGGTCGGCCACGTCATCGGCATCGTCACCGTCGACGACATGATCGATGCCATGGTCGAGAAGCAGACGCAGGACGTGCAGCGCTTCGGCGGCATGGAGGCTTTGCCCGAGCCCTACATGGATATCGGGTTCGGCACGATGATCCGGAAGCGGGCCGGCTGGCTCTGCGCCCTGTTCCTCGGCGAGATGATGACCGCCACCGCCATGCAGGGTTTCGAGGGCGAATTGGAGAAGGCGATCGTCCTGACCCTATTCATCCCGCTCATCATGAGTTCGGGCGGCAATTCCGGCAGCCAAGCGACCTCCCTTCTCATTCGCGCGCTGGCGCTCAACGAGGTTCGCCTGCGCGATTGGTGGCGGGTCGCCCTTCGCGAGTTGCCGACGGGATTGCTGCTCGGGGCGATCCTCGGAACGATCGGAATCATCCGCATCGTGGTCTGGCAGAAGGCGGGACTCTACGATTACGGCGAGCACTGGATGCTGGTCGCGGCCACGGTGGGGGCCGCGCTGGTGGGCATCGTCACCTTCGGCTCTTTGACGGGATCGATGCTGCCCTTCGTGCTTCAACGCCTCGGCTTCGATCCGGCGACGGCCTCGGCACCATTCGTGGCGACCCTCGTCGACGTCACCGGTCTCGTCATTTACTTCTCGGTGGCGATGCTGATCCTGAAAGGGACGCTGCTCTGAGCGGTAAGCCTCCCGGGCGGATGCCCGCTCGGGAGGAAGGTTCGTGCGACGGATGTCACGCCGGGACGCGGCCATCCGGCGTGTAGCGATCGATCGCCTGCGGCAGGTCGCGTGACAGGCGAGAGAGCAACTCCTCGCGCGACAGACCCGTTTGTTGGGCGAGGGTCGCGAGAATGTCGGGGCCGATAGCTTGCTCCAGATGCTGAGGAGCGATTTCCTTATTCGGACCTTGATTGACCCATGACGACGCCGCCTCACCGTGGCCATTTTGCGTGAAACGGTCGACGAGTTCGTTCAATCCTCCTCCGAGGAGGCCGCCGGCACCCGCTCCGCCGAGAGCGCTGCCGAGTTGGCCGAGTATTCCGCCGAGGCCGCCCTGGCTGGCTGATGGCTCATTGGGCGCTCCGGGAGCGGCGGTCTTGTTCGTGGCGCCCCCCAGGAATTCGGCGATCTTGTCTCTATTCTGGTAGCCCGCCACGGCGAGCAGGCCCAGCAATGCCGTCATCGACGGATAACCGCGGCTCATGCGCTGTCTCCCTTGAAGTTCGCCGTCATCACCCATGAGTGGGGTTCGGCCATCGTCACACCGATTACGGAGCGACGGTCCGGTAACGCCCGCAGGCCGGCGCCGGATGCATAGGGCTGTCGGATCAGGCCAGATCGTGGATCGATGGCGCACTGCACAAGAAACTTGGATGCCGACTGGTTGTCCGTCACGACCCGCGCCTTACGTCGCAAGCGAAGCTGTTCGGTGAGGGAACCAGACCATTCCGGACAGCCTTCTCACCTGTGGCCGGGGCGACTCCGCCGAGAGCATTCCCGATGAACGAGATGGCGGTCTGATGCGGCGCACCCATGACATGAATTTCGGCGCCACCATCACCGAGGATGGCGTGCGCTTCGCCATCTGGGCTCCCACGGCCAAGGACGTCGCTCTCGTGGTCGATGGGGCAGAGCATCCGATCCCTGACGCCGGTGAAGGTTGGCGCCGCGCCACGGTGCCGGATATCCGCCCTGGCGCGCGCTACGGTTTCCGCATCGACGGCGATCTCGTCGTACCGGACCCGGCCTCACGCTTTCAGCCCGACGACGTGTCGGGCTTGAGTGAACTCATCGACCCGAAGGCCTTCGATTGGAGTGATGGCGAGTGGAAGGGACGCCCCTGGGAGGAGGCGGTCCTCTACGAGCTTCATGTCGGCACGGCCACCGAGGAGGGCACCTATGCCGCCCTGGAGGCCAAGCTCGAAGACTTCTCCAACCTTGGCGTCACCGCGATCGAATTGCTGCCGCTGGCCGATTTCAAAGGCACGCGCAATTGGGGCTATGACGGCGTGCTGCCCTACGCGCCGGATGCCGCCTATGGCCGCCCGGAAGACCTCAAGCATCTGATCGACAAGGCGCATTCGCTCGGGCTGATGGTATTCCTCGATGCGGTCTACAACCATTTCGGCCCGGCCGGGAACTACCTTCACGCCTATGCCAAGACCTTCTTCACCGAGCGGCACCAGACACCATGGGGCGCCGGCATCAATTTCGACGGCGAGACCAGTGGCAAGGTCGTGCGCGACTATTTCATCGAGAACGCCCTGTACTGGCTGGAGGAGTACCATTTCGACGGTATCCGCTTCGACGCCGTGCACGCCATCCTCGACGACTCCGAGAGGCATTTCATCGGCGAGCTTGCCGAGACCGTCCGCGCCCGTTTGCCGGGCCGTCACATCCATCTCGTCCTCGAGAACGAGGCCAATCAGGCGCGGTGGCTGGAGCGTGACGGCAATGCCCAGCCGATCCAGCACACGGCACAATGGGCCGACGACCTCCACCATTGCTGGCACGTGCTGCTGACGGGGGAGGATGCCGGCTATTATGTCAGTTTCGCCGATAAGCCGGTGGAGCATCTCGCCCGCTGTCTGTCGGAAGGTTTCGCCTATCAGGGGGAGCCGTTCCCGAGCCTCGACAACCACCCGCGCGGAGAGCCCTCGGCCCATCTGCCGCCCTCGGCCTTCGTCACCTTCCTCCAGAACCACGATCAGGTCGGCAACAGGGCCTTGGGGGAGAGGCTGAGCGCGCTCTGCGACCCGGACAAGCTCGCGCTGGCGAGAGCCGGCCTGCTCCTCGCTCCGCAGATCCCGATGCTGTGGATGGGCGAGGAATGGTCGGCCTCGGCGCCATTCCTGTTCTTCGTCGATTTCGCCCCGGATGAGGAGCTGAACAAGGCGGTCCGCGAGGGGCGCCGCCGGGAATTCAAGAGCTTTGCCGCCTTCGCCGACGATACATCGGTCATTCCCGATCCGACCGGGGAAAAGACCTTCCTCGATTCCAAGGTCGACTGGGCGGAGCGGGAACGGCATCCCCATCGCGGCGTGCTGGCCGATACCCGCAACCTGTTGCAGATCCGGCATCAATCCGTCGTGCCGCTGACGAAGACCCGCTACCTCGGGGCCGATGTGAACCGGCCATCTCCCGATGCGCTGGATGTGACGTGGCGATACGAGGGCGGCACCTTGCGTTTCGTCGCTAATTTCGGTGCGGATTCCCTCGCAGTCGATGCCAATGGAGGACAGGTGATCTGGTCGAACGGACATACGGGGAGCGAGATCGAGCTTCCCACTTGGACAGGCATCGTGCTGACGGGCGTCGCTCGATGAGCCGCGATCTCGAACGTCTCGCCGACCTCCTCGGCATCGCTTCCGGCTATACCGACGCCTTCGGCCAGCCCGTCGAGACCAGCCTCGAGACCCGCCGCGGGATGATTGCGGCTTTGGGTTTTCAGGCAGGAAGCGACGATGACATCGCGGCCAGTCTGGCCGAGGTCGACATCGTCCGAAGCGGGCTGGTCCCCGCTCTCGTTCCCGTCGAGGCGCGTCGCGCGTCCACGATCCCTGTTCAGGCCTTGGACGCTCAAGGCGCCGTATCATGGCGCCTCATCGACGAGCGCGGCCACACGCGGGAGGGACGCGCGTCGATCGCGAGCGCGGATCGGCCCCATATCGAGCTGCCTCCGCTGACGCCGGGCTATCACCACCTCACCGTCACTCTCGGTGACCGGAAATCGGAATCCTGGGTCATCGCGGCGCCGCAGCGTTGCTGGCGTCCTGCGGCCTATGCCGACGAGGGTGCGCGGGATTGGGGTCTCGCCGCACAGCTCTACGGCTTGCGCTCACCGGACAATCTCGGGATCGGCAGCTATGCCGATGCCGGGCGCGCCGCACGGGATGCTGGACTCCGTGGTGCTTCCTTCCTGGGTCTCAGCCCGGTCCATGCGCTGTTCGAGGCCGATCGCAGCAAGATTTCACCCTATTCGCCGTCGTCGCGCCTCTTCCTCGAAACCTTGTTCATCGAGCCGGGCGCGCTGCCAGGATTTGCCGGCTCCGCCGCTGCCGCTCTTCTGGCGGATAAGGCGTCGCAGGTGGACGCCCTGCGGGCTGCGACCCTCGTCGATCATCAGGGTATCTGGGAGGTGCTGTCTCCGGTCCTGGAGGCGTTCTGGCTCGATTCCTCGGCACGAAATGGCAAGGACGCCGCGTTTTCCGCTTTCCGCGAGGCGGGTGGGTCGGCTCTCGAAGCCCACGGGACGTTCGAGGCGCTCTCAGCCTATTACAAGGCTCTCGGCGCGTACTGGTCCGGCGATTGGCCGGAGGAGATGCGCCGGGCCGGAACGGCGCCGGTGAACGAATTCGCCCGTTCCCACGCCGAGGCCGTCACCTACCATATCTGGCTACAATACTTGGCCGACTGCCAGTTGTCCGATGCGTCGAACGCCGCCCTCGAGAGCGGTATGAGGCTCGGCCTCTATCGTGATCTGGCGGTCGGTGCCGACCGTGGCGGCTCCGAGGTCTGGTCTCACCCCGAGCGGTTCGCGAACGGCGTCTCCATCGGTGCGCCGCCGGATCTCCTCGCGCCCAAGGGGCAGGATTGGGGCTTGCCCGCCTTCCACCCGCTCGAGATGGAGCGCGACGGACTCGCCGCGTTCCGCGCGCTCGTCCAGGCGAACATGCGCCATGCCGGTGCGATCCGTATCGATCACGCTTTCCAACTCGCGCGCCTCTTCCTCATCCCGACCACCGGCTCGGCGAAGGATGGGGCCTATGTCGCCATGCCGTTCGAGCCGATGCTGGCGGTGCTCCGGCTGGAGAGCCACCGCGCCAGATGTCTCGTCATCGCCGAGGATCTCGGCACGGCGCCGGAAGGCTTCTCCGATGCACTGATGCAGGCCGGCATCCTGAGCTATCGCATCCTCGCTTTCGAGCGCGAGCATGGCGGCCGTTTTAAGAGCCCTGGCGCCTATCCTCGTGACGCTTTGACGGCGATCACCACCCACGACCTGCCGACCTTCGTCGGCTGGTGGCGCGGCGTCGATACCGACACCCGTCAAGCACTTGGCCTCTACGATGCCGAGCGCGCGGAAGCCGAGCGCCGGGAGCGCGTGACCGAGCGTGCCCGCCTCACCGAGGCTTTGGCCTCCGAGCAGTTGCTGCCGAGCTACGATGTACCGGAGGTGGCGCCGTTCGAGGCGGCAGCCCGCTATCTCGCGCGTGCGCCATCGATGCTGACGGCCGTCCAGTATGAGGATGTCGTTTCCGAGTTGAGCCAGGCCAACGTTCCGGGCTCGACCGAAGGCTATCCGAACTGGCGCCGCAAGCTCGACCGGAGCCTGGAGGCCATCGCCGCGCCGGGTGGTCCGCTGGCGAAGCTCGCCGCAGCACTCTCGGCCGAAGAGCGCGGACCCCGCTCCGGAGCGGCGAGACTGTCGTCGCCGCCGCCGCGTGCGACCTACCGACTGCAATTCCACAAGGACTTCACCTTCGCGGATGCCGAGCGGATCGTGCCGTATCTGGCAAAACTCGGCATCAGCCACGTCTATGCTTCGCCGATCCAGAAGGCGCGCCCCGGCTCGACCCATGGCTACGACATCGTCGATCATTCGACGATCAACCCGGAGCTCGGTGGCGAGGAGGGCTTCGTCCGTTTCTCCGACGTCATGCATCGGCATGGGCTGAAACTGCTGCTCGACATCGTGCCGAACCATATGGGTGTCGGCGGTGCCGACAATCCGTGGTGGCTTTCAGTCCTCGAATGGGGCGATCTCTCACCGCTCTCGCACGCCTTCGACATCGATTGGCAGCGTCAGGGCGCGCGCAACAATCTCGTCATTCCGTTCCTCGGCGATCGCTACGGCGAAGCCCTCGAACATGGCACTCTCGACCTGAAGTTCGACGTGACGGCCGGTGCCTTCAGCGTCTGGCATTACGAGCACCAATTCCCGATCTGTCCGCTCCAATATCCGTCGATCCTCAACCGGGCGCTCGCGGCCCATGGCGAGATCGGCGACGATGCGGCGGCCGAGATGCTCGCCGTGTCGGAACGGCTGCGCCTCATGAACGAGGAAACCAATCCGGAGCGTCGCCGTGCCTTCCCGGAGGAAGCGGACGAACTCAAGCGGAGGCTCTCCGATGCGGTAGTGGCCTCACCCGCGATCGCGAAGGCGATCGACCGGACCTTGACCCTGCTCAACGGTTTCGAAGGCAGGCCGGATAGTTTCGGCCCGCTGCATCGGCTTCTGGAACAGCAATCCTACCGTCTCGCCCATTGGCGCGTGGCGGCGAGTGACATCAATTACCGCCGGTTCTTCGACGTGAACGGCCTCGCCGGCCTGCGCGTGGAGAAATCCGATATCTTCCATCGCTCGCACGAGACGGTGTTCCGCCTCATCTCCGAAGGGCGGATCGACGGACTTCGCATCGACCATATCGACGGTCTCGCCGATCCGCAGGGCTATGCGCGTGCCCTGCAAAGCGCCGTGGGGCCGGGCTTCTACGTGGTCGTCGAGAAGATCCTCGAGCCCGGCGAGAAGCTACGGCCGTGGCCCGTCGCCGGCACGACCGGCTACGACGTGCTCAACCAGCTCGACGGCGTCTTGGTCGATCAGGAGAAGCACACCCGGATCACCCGGTTCTATCGCTGGGCGACCGGCATGGACGAGCCCTACAAGGCGCAGCTCCGGGCGGCCAAGGCCGAGATCCTCGAGATCAGCTTTGCCAGCGAGCTCGAAGTGCTGACCGCCGACCTCAAGCGGATTGCCGATGCCGACCGGCGCACGCGCGATTTTTCGGTGAACGCCATTCGCCGGGCATTGATCGAGATCATCGCGCGCTTCCCGACCTATCGCTCCTACCTGCCGGGGGACCTCGACGAGAGCGATGTCGAGGACGAGGATATCCGCCTCATCCAGGGGGCGGTCGCCAAGGCCAAGCGCTGGAGTGCCCTGCCGGACAGGTCGGTCCACGATTTCGCGTCGCAGGCACTGCTCGGCCGGATCGATACCGTCGGGCCGGGCCGTCCCGATCCCGCCGTGATTCTCCGCTTCCGGCGCCGGTTCCAGCAATTGACCGGCCCGGTCATGGCGAAAAGCCTCGAGGACACGCTGTTCTACCGATTCTCCGAATTGCTCGCCCTCAACGAGGTCGGCGGCGATCCGGGCGAGTACGGTCTCGATCTGGAGCATTTCCATGCCCTCCAGGCGGCGCGGGCTCGCGATTGGCCCAACGCCATGATCACCACGGCGACCCACGACACGAAGCGCGGCGAGGATGCCCGCTCGCGTCTCCTCGCCCTGTCCGAGATCCCCGAAATCTGGGCCGAGGCCTGGACCATCCTCGGCCAGTCGGCCCGCACCCACCTCACCGCCACCGAGGACGGCCCGGCCCCCGATGCCAACGACCAGTGGATGTTCCTGCAGGCCATCCTCGGTGCATGGCCGCTCGAATTGCTGGACGAGGACGATCCGGCCGAGATCGAGGAGTTTCGCGAGCGGCTCGATGCCTATTCGGAGAAGGCTTTGCGCGAGGGTAAGCGCCGGTCGAGCTGGGTCAATGTCGACGAGCCATACGAGGCGGCGGTCAAGCGTCTGTTCGCCGGCCTGATTGCGCCGGGCTCGAAATTCATGACGCTGATGCGGCCGATCGCAAGGCGGCTCGCGCATCTCGGCATGATCGCCGGACTAGGCCGCACCGTCCTGAAAGCGACCCTTCCAGGGCTCCCCGATGTCTATCAGGGTACCGAATTCTGGGATTTCTCCTTCGTCGATCCCGACAATCGGCGCCCCGTCGATTACGCGGCACGTGCCGAAGCTCTGAATGACGGCGCCGACATCGCCGGGCTTCTCGGCCATTGGCAGGACGGACGGGTGAAGCAGGCGACACTGGCTCGCCTGCTTGCCGACCGCGCCGAGAGACCCAGTTTCTATGCCGATGCCGATCATCTCGCGGTGAATGCGGAGGGTCGCCTGGGCGCCCATGTCATCGCATTCACACGTTCGGATGCCACCAGCGGGGAAGGCGACCTCCTCGTCGCCGTCCCGCGGCTCGTATCGGGCCTCATCGACGACACGCCGTGGTCGGGCGAGGCGTTCGGCGGCACCGTTCTATCGGTGGCGGCGGAAAGTCGATGGGTCGATCTGATGACGGGCGCGGACATTCAGCCGGACGGAACGTCGATCGATCTCGGCCGGTTGTTCGCTCGTTTACCCTACGCGGTCCTCAAGCGGATCGCTTGAGCTTCGGCGACGGCCGCCCCGCCGTGCCGGAGCGGACCCGAGACAGGCATCGAACCAGGGTCATTCTCATCGAGGATCGCCCGTCCCCTTGCCCGCCCCGCTGTTGCGCGGGCGGACTTCCTCCGGGAAGGGGGCAACGTCGAACGATAATGGAGTACGCATGAACGCGCCGAACCCTGCCAAGATCTCCGCCGAGCGGACCGAAGCCGGACAGGTTGCGCTGCCTGCGGGCCTCGCCCCCCGCGCCGAGGGGCCGCGCATCTACAACCTGTTCCCGCTTCTCGTCGGTCGGGTTTCCGCATGGACGGCGGAGCTGCCGCGCATCGCCGGAATGGGCTTCGACTGGGTCTACCTCAACCCATTCCACGAAACCGGCGGATCGCGCAGCCTCTACGCGGTGTCGGATCCGAACCGTCTCGACGAGCGCTTCCGCGACCATGACGGTACTTCGGATGACGAGCAGATCCGCCGGTTCTGCGCCGCTGCCCAGGCACACGGCATCGGGGTGATGACCGACCTCGTCATCAACCACACCGCGAAAGACGGACCGCTCGCACGGACGAGGCCCGACTTGTTCCTTCGTGACGAAGCGGGCAACATCGAAAGTCCCGCTGCTATCGATCCGGACGATCCGTCGATCCGCACGGTCTGGGGCGACCTCGCCGAACTGAACTACCATTCGGCCGATGCCAGGGAAGAGCTGACCCGGCTCTGGGCCGGCTACATCAACCGCATGCAGGACCTTGGCGTACGCGGCTTCCGTTGCGATGCCGCCTACAAGGTGCCGCCGGATGTCTGGCGTTCACTGATCGGCGCCGCCAAGGCGCTCGAATCCGACTGCCTGTTCGCGGCCGAGACCCTGGGCTGTACGTTCGAGGAAGCGCAGGCCACGGCGGGCGCCGGCTTCGACTACCTGTTCAACTCCTTCGCCTGGTGGGATTTGAAGGCGCCCTGGGCGCTCGAACAATACGACCGTCTTCGTGTCATCGCGCCCTCCATCGCCTTCCCGGAAAACCACGACATGCCGCGCCTCGCGGCCGGGCTCGCTGGCGGCGCGGACGCGATCGCGCGTCATCTGAAGGCGCGTTACGCCCTGGCCGCGTTCTTCTCCGCCGGTGTGCTCCTGCCCATCGGCTACGAATGGGGATATCGCCGCGCCCTGCACGTGGTCGAGACGACGCCGGATTCGCGTGAATCCGCCACAGGAATCGACATTTCAGGCTATGTCGCGGCGGTCAACGCGTTGAAGGCCAGCCTCGCCTCGGCCAATGTCGAGGGCGCCCAGGCCAGGATTTCGGCGCCGGATGCGGGCTATGTCGCCCTCCTCAAGTTCGACACCGGTCACGGCGCCTCGGCCCGGCATGCGACGCTCGTCCTGTTCAATCCCGGCCCAACGGCAGTGGCGGTGGATGCCGGCCCGCTGGTGGCGCGGACCGGCGGCATGCTCGGCCGTTTTCAAGATCTCACTCCGGAGGCGGAAGCGATCGACTTCCTCCCCGGAACGAGTTTCGATCTTGCGCCCGGTGAGGTTCGCATTCTCGCGGCTGCACGAAGGGCTACCGCGAAGGCCCCGAAGCTCACGAATCCATCCGGTGAGGGCCGTGTCGTCATCGAAGCGGTGGCTCCCGAAATCGACGGTGGCCGATCGCCGATCAAGCGTGTCGTCGGCGAGCAGGTGGCAGTCTCCGCCGACATCTTCAGCGATGGTCATGAGATCATCGACGCCGCCATTCTGTCGCGCGTTGTCGGCGAAGAGGAGTGGCGCTCCGACCGGATGGTGTTCGTCGACAACGACCGCTGGAGCGGCTCATTCCCGCTCGAACACAATGCCCGCTACGAGTTCACCATCGAAGCGTGGCGCGATGCGTTCTCGTCCTGGATTCGCGACACGCTGAAGAAGCGCAATGCAGGCGTTGATGTTCGGCTGGAGACCATCGAGGGCGTCACCCTCGTGCAGGGTGCCGCCGACCTCGCCACCGGACGGGATCAGACGCGCCTGCAGGCTGTCGTTTCCGACCTGGCGGCGCAGGAGACCGGTTCCGGCGCGCAGCTCGATCTCATCCTCGATCCCGAAACCGCGTCGTTGATCCGCAAGCATGCCGAGCGGGTCAACCTCTCGCGCTATGCAGTGAACGTGCCGGTGATTGCAGACCGTCTCGCGGCCCGGTTCTCCGCCTGGTACGAGATCTTCCCGCGCTCGCAATCGATGAATGTCAGCCGTCACGGCACTTTCGACGACGTGATCCGCCGACTTCCCGAGATCCGCGAACTCGGCTTCGACGTGCTCTACTTCACGCCGATCCACCCGATCGGGAAGACCAACCGCAAGGGCAAGAACAATACCCTCAAGGCCCTGGAGGGAGACGTCGGCTCCGTCTACGCGGTCGGCTCCGAGGAGGGCGGGCACGAGGCGGTCCATCCCGAACTCGGCACCCTCGACGATTTCCGCCGTCTGGTCGCGGCGAGCCATGCCTACGGGATGGAGGTCGCCCTCGATTTCGCGATCCAGTGCTCGCCCGACCATCCCTGGATCAAGAACCATCCGGAATGGTTCGAGTGGCGCCCCGACGGCACCCTGAAATTCGCCGAGAACCCGCCGAAGAAGTACGAGGACATCTCGAACGTCCATTTCTACGGCGGCGCACTACCCTCCCTCTGGATCGAGTTGCGCGACATCGTCATGGGCTGGGCCGAACTCGGCGCCCGCATCTTCCGCGTCGACAACCCGCATACAAAGCCGATCCCGTTCTGGGAGTGGATGATTGCCGAGGTCAATGCGCGCTACCCGGACGTGATCTTCCTTGCCGAAGCCTTCACACGGCCGAAGATGATGAAGAAGCTGGCGAAAGCCGGCTACCAGCAGAGCTACACCTACTTCACCTGGCGCAACACGAAGCAGGAACTGATCGATTACTCGACCGAGCTCGCTGGTGAGATGGGGGAGTATTATCGGCCGAACTTCTTCGCCAACACGCCCGATATCAATCCGGTCTATCTTCAGAACAGCGGCCGCGCCGGCTTTATCGTCCGCGCGACGCTGGCGGCGACCCTGTCATCCGTCTACGGCATCTATAACGGCTTCGAGATGTGCGAGGCGGCGCCGTATCCCGGCAAGGAGGAATACCTCAATTCCGAGAAGTACGAGCTGAAGGCTTGGGATTACCACGCTCCGGGCAACATCCGCGCGCACATCATCAAGCTCAACCGCATCCGGCAGGAGAACCCGGCGCTTTGGGACTTCCGCAACATCACCTTCACGGGCGCCTATAACGACCAGATCGTCGCTTATGCCAAGGCGACGCCGGAGGGCGACAACTGCATCTTCGTGATGGTCAACCTCGATCCGAAAAACCGCCAGGAATGCACTTACGAGGTGCCGCTCTGGCTGCTCGGCCAGCCCGATGACGGCGCGGTCGAGGTCGAGGATCTGTTGCTCGGTTATACGTTCGAGTTGCGTGGCAGATCGCACCGCATCGCCCTCGATCCCACGGATCGCTCCGTGGTGATTTGGCGCCTTCGCGCGCCCCGGCGGGTTGCGGAGTAGGCGCCCGCGTGTCAGCAGAAAAACCCGAGTTTTCAGCCGTCCGTCGCGTTGTCGCCCAGAAGCTGGCGCCAAAGCTGCGGCCGACGCAGCGGCACCGCTCGTTTCTGCGAACGGTGCTCGCCGCTAAGCCGAACACGCCCTTGAACCCGACGCATGAGGCAACGACGCGATGATCGATCGTAGCGATCCGCAATGGTACCGTGACGCCATCATCTATCAGATCCACGTCAAGTCGTTCTTCGACTCGAATAATGACGGGATCGGCGATTTCGAGGGCCTGACGCAGAAGCTGGACTATGTGCGGGACCTCGGGGTCACCGCCATCTGGCTGATGCCGTTCTATCCGTCTCCCCTGCGCGACGACGGCTACGATATCGGCGACTACCGGGACGTGAACCCCTCCTATGGCACGATGGAGGAGTTCCGGAAGTTCGTGGACGCCGCGCATGATCGCGGTCTGCGCGTCATCACCGAGCTCGTCATCAACCACACCTCGGACCAGCATCCCTGGTTTCAGCGCGCCCGCGAGGCGCCGGCCGGCTCGCCCGAGCGCGACTTCTACGTCTGGTCGGATACCGACACGCCGTATTCGGACACGCGCATCATCTTCCTCGACACCGAGACCTCGAACTGGACCTGGGACCCGGTCGCCAAGCAGTATTTCTGGCACCGGTTCTACAGCCACCAGCCCGATCTCAACTTCGACAACCCGGCCGTGCTCGAGGGCGTGATCGAGGTCATGCGCTACTGGCTCGACATGGGCGTCGATGGTCTGCGCCTCGACGCGATCCCCTATCTGATCGAACGCGACGGCACCAATTGCGAGAACCTGCCGGAGACCCACACGGTCATTAAGGCGATCCGTGCCGCTCTTGACGCGAGCTACCCCGACCGGATGCTGCTGGCGGAAGCCAATCAGTGGCCGGAAGAGACCGCCCAGTATTTTGGCGACGGCGACGAGTGCCACATGGCATTCCACTTCCCGCTGATGCCGCGCATGTACATGGCGATCGCCCGCGAGGACCGGCACCCGATCACCGACATCATGCGCCAGACCCCGGAGATCCCGGAGGGCTGCCAATGGGCGATCTTCCTGCGCAACCACGACGAGCTGACCCTCGAAATGGTGACCGCGGAAGAGCGTGACTACCTCTGGTCGTTCTACGCCGCCGAGCGCCGCGCCCGCATCAATCTCGGCATTCGTCGCCGTCTCGCGCCGCTGCTGGAAAACGACCGGCGCAAGATCGAACTCATGAAGTCCCTCGTCCTGTCGATGCCCGGCACGCCGGTGCTGTATTACGGCGACGAGATCGGCATGGGCGACAACATCTATCTCGGTGATCGCGACGGCGTGCGGACCCCGATGCAATGGTCGCCGGACCGCAACGGCGGCTTCTCGCGGGCCAACCCGCAGAAGCTGTTCCTGCCCTCGGTTCAGGACCCGATCTACGGTTTCGACGCGATCAACGTCGAGGCGCAGACCCAGTCGCAGACCAGCCTGCTGAACTGGACGCGGCGCATGATCGCCATCCGCAACAACTCGGTCGCCCTCGGGCGTGGCGGGATGCAGTTCCTGTATCCGACGAACCGCAAGGTGCTGGCCTGGATCCGCGAATTCGAAGGTGAGCGCGTGCTTTGCGTCGCCAACCTGTCGCGGGCGCCGCAGGCCGTTCAGCTCGACCTGTCCGAGTTCCGCAGCGCCGTGCCGGTGGAACTCACCGGCGGTTCGGAATTCCCGGCCATCGGCGAGTTGCCCTATCTGCTGACCCTGCCGTCCTACGGATTCTATTGGTTCTCCCTCAACGCGGCGAATGCCGGCCTCGTCGGCCCGCAGCCGGAGACCCCCGAACTCTTCACCCTGGTTCTCACCGGCGGTATCGAGACCCTGATGGCCGGACGCGAGCGGACCGCCTTCGAGCGTACCGTCGCCCCGCGCTTCATCGGCACGCGGCGCTGGTTCGGCGCCAAGGGGTCTCGCATCAAGTCGGTCTCGGTGATCGACAGCGCGACGCTGAAGGATGCCGGCGGCGAGACCCGCTTCCTGCTGCCGCGCGTCGCCGTCCATCTCGCCAACGGTGAACGACAGGATTACTTCGTCCCGCTCGCGGTGGACGAGGGGCGCGAGGACGAGACCCTGATGCCGCATGCGGTCGCCCGCGTCCGGCGCGGCCCGCGGACCGGCCTGCTGTTCGGAGCCTCCGCTTCGGCACCGTTCGCGGTCGCGCTGATCGACGGCATGCGCAACAGTCTCGAACTGCCGACGGAGACGGGCAAGCTCGTCTTCTCGCATACCTCGGCCTTCCAGCAGGACCTCGTCGTCGATGTCGGCGAAGTCCGCAGTCTCAACGCGGAGCAGAGCAACACCTCGATCGCCATCGGCTCGAAGATGATGCTCAAGCTGCTGCGCCGCATGCAGACGGGGGTCCATCCCGAAATCGAGGTCGGTCGCTTCCTCACCGAGCAGGCGGGATTCGCCAATACGCCGGCCTTGCTGGGTGTGGTCGAGCAGGTGGCCGAGAATGGCACGCGCACTGCGCTCGCCGTGCTCCAGGCCTTCGTCCCCAATCAGGGCGATGCCTGGACTCTTATGCTCGAAGGCCTGCGCCGCGACTTCGACACTGTCGTTCTGGCACCCGAGAGCGAGGCTCCGTCGCCGACGGAGGCCTTCGCTCCGCATCTGCGCTGGGCCGAGCTACTCGGTCGCCGCACTGCCGAGCTGCACAATGCCTTCGCCATCGAGACCAGCGACCCGGCCTTCTCGTCCGAGCCGTTCACGCATGAGGATCTGCGCGATCTTGGCGACGACGCCCGCCGCCTCGGCGAGCGCGCCTTCCGCGCTCTCGATTCCATGGCCGGTCGTGTCTCCAATGCGGCCAGCACCGAGCTTGCCGGTCGCCGCCGCGAGGTCGAAGCCCTGATCGACGAGTTGACGATGCGTCCGCCGCTGGGCGCGACCAAGACCCGTATTCACGGCGACTTCCATCTCGGTCAGGTGCTCGCTTCGGAAAGCGATCTCATCATCATCGATTTCGAGGGTGAACCGGCTCGTCCCGCCGACGAGCGTCGCGCCAAGTCGACGCCTCTGCGCGACGTCGCCGGCATGCTGCGCTCCTTCGCTTACGGAGCCGAGACCGTGACGCGCGAGATCGCGGCGCGGTTCGCGGATTCGGAAGAGCGGGCTCGCAATGCATCGATCGCCTGGCGCGGCATGATCGATGCTGCGTTCCTCGATGCCTACCGCGTCGTCGCCTCGGCGAGCCGCGCCGCGGTGACCGACCCGGAGACCGAGACGCGGCTGCTGTCGCTCTCGCTCCTGGCGAAGGCGCTCTACGAGGTCGATTACGAGGCCAATAACCGGCCGGATTGGATCGAAATCCCAGCCCGTGGGGTTCTCACAATTCTGGACGATACCAAGAGAGGCGTTTGAATGACGGATATCGACGACAGGTCGGCGAAGAAGACTGAGCGCGAGAGGAGCCCGTCCGACAGGACGGCGGGGTCCTCGCATGCTTCGGGACAGCCCCGTCAGACCGATGCCGATCCGTCGACCGTTCAAGGCGTGCATCCCGACGCGGTCACTGCCGTCATGAGGGCCGACCATGGAGATCCTTTCTCCGTGCTCGGTCCCCATCAGATCGGCCCTGGTCTTTGGGAAGTGCGGGTCATCCTGCCCGAGGCGAAGTCGGCCCATCTGGTCACCGGCGGCAAGCGCATCCCGTTCGAGCGCCGTCATCAGGACGGGTTCTACGTCGCACGGGTTCAAAGCGAGGGGCGGCCGCTCTATGAGCTCGCGGTCGAGGGCTGGGACGGCACCGAGCGTCCACGCCACGACCCCTACAGCTTCGGGTCTTCGCTCCATCAGGGCGACATCGACAACCTTCGCGAGATCGGCAGCGACGTCACCTATAGGGTACTCGGGGCCCAGGCCATGGTCCTCGACGGCATCGACGGATTTCGCTTCGCGGTCTGGGCGCCGAATGCCCGTCGCGTCAGCATCGTCGGAGATTTCAACGAGTGGGATGGCCGGCGCCACCCGATGCGGCTCTGGCAGAACGGCGGCATCTGGGAGCTGTTCGTTCCAGGCCTACGCGCGGGTGCACATTACAAGTTCGAAATCAGAGGACCTGACGGGGCATTGCTGCCGTTGAAGGCCGATCCCGTCGCCTTCGCCGCACAGAAGCCGCCTGAGACAGCCTCCGTGCTCCAGGGCACGAACGAGCCGGTCTGGAGCGACGCCCAATGGATGGCGACGCGGGGCGAGAAGGACCCACGTCACACTGCGATCTCGATCTACGAGGTCCATCTCGGTTCCTGGGCGCGTGTCGCCGAGGAGGGCAACCGCTACCTGACCTACAAGGAACTCGGCGAACGCCTGATCCCCTACGTCAAGGAGATGGGCTTCACGCATATCGAGATGCTGCCGATCACCGAGTATCCGTTCGACGGCTCGTGGGGTTACCAGCCGGTGTCTCTGTTCGCGCCGACGAGCCGCTTTGGCACGCCCGATGACTTCGCGGCGTTCGTCGACACCGCTCACGAAGCTGGCATCGGCGTGATGCTGGACTGGGTGCCGGGGCACTTCCCCCTCGACGCTCACGGTCTCGGCCAGTTCGATGGCACCCACCTCTACGAGCACGCCGATCCGCGTCAGGGCTTCCACCAGGATTGGGGGACGTACATCTACAATTTTGGCCGGACGGAAGTGTCGAGCTTCCTCGCCGCCAATGCCCGCTTCTGGCTCGAACACTACCATCTCGACGGACTGCGCGTGGATGCCGTCGCGTCGATGCTCTACCTCGATTACTCGCGTCGTCAGGGCGAGTGGATCCCGAACCAATACGGCGGCAACGAGAATCTCGACGCGATCAACTTCCTGCGCAAAACTAACGAGGCCACGTACAGCCACGCTCCCGGCACGATGACGATCGCCGAAGAGTCGACGTCATGGCCGGGCGTGTCGCACCCGACCTATACCGGCGGTCTCGGCTTCGGCTTCAAGTGGAACATGGGGTGGATGCACGACACCCTCGAATTCATGTCGAAGCAGACGATCCATCGCCGTTATCACCACCACGACCTGACCTTCGGACTGCTCTACGCCTTTTCCGAAAACTTCATCCTGCCGCTCTCGCACGATGAGGTCGTTCACGGGAAAGGTTCGCTCCTCGACAAGATGCCGGGCGATCGCTGGCAGAAATTCGCCAATTTGCGTGCCTATTTCGGCTACATGTGGGGCCATCCCGGCAAGAAGCTGCTCTTCATGGGCGGTGAGTTCGGGCAGCAGAAAGAATGGAACCACAATCAGAGCCTCGATTGGCACCTGCTCGATGATCATCTGCATCGCGGCATGAAGGATCTCGTTCGCGACTTGAACCACCTCTACACGTCGACACCTGCGCTCTACGCCAGGGATTGCGAGGCCGCCGGTTTCCAGTGGCTGGTATCCGACGATCAGGACAACAGTGTCATCGCCTGGGCGCGCAAGGGTCTGAGCGCGGGCGAAGTCGCCATCGTCGTCTCCAACTTCACGCCCGTGCCGCGGGAGGGATACCGCATCGGTGTGCCGGAGGCGGGGTTCTATCGCGAGGCGATCAATTCGGATGCGGAGCGCTACGGCGGTTCGAACGTCGGCAACATGGGCGGTGTCCAGGCCGAAGCGATCGAGAGCCACGGCCAGCCCTATTCGCTGGTTCTCACGGCGCCGCCTCTAGGGACCATGATCTTCGTGCGTGAGGGCTGATGGCGCTTGTGCCGTCACGAGTTCGGCGGATCCATCCGCGAATGTTCACCAGATAGACAAAGGGCGTCGGTTCATCGAAACCGGCGCCCTTTCTACGTTTGTTTTGAGCGGCCGATCAGGCTGATCGGGTCCGAAGACCTCCGCCATTGCCCAAGGCGCGGGCATACAGAGCCGAGTAATCCATCGCTGCGCCGTCCCAGGTGAAGGAACGGGACATGGCCCGGCGGCGCATGGCGTTGAGGCGCTTCTTCTGACCGAACGTATCGAGGGCGCGGCGGACCGCGCCGAGGAAGCCCTTCTGAGAGGCTTCGCCGAAGGTGAAGCCGGTGACGCCATCCTCCACCGTATCGGCGAGGCCGCCGGTTCGACGAACGATCGGCAGCGAGCCGAAGCGCTGGGCATACATCTGCGCGAGTCCGCAGGGTTCGAATCGCGACGGCATCAGCAGGAAGTCGCTCCCGGCGAACATCCGCCGGGCCTCCTTCTCGTCGAAGCCGACATGGACGCCGACGGAATCCGGGTGGCGACGGGCGAGATCGCGCAACGCCCCCTCGAATCGGCTCTCTCCCTGACCGATCGCGACGATCTGGCCACCCTCGGCGACGATGGACTCGGCCGCGCTGAGGCTGAGGTCGATGCCCTTCTGGTGGACGAGGCGAGAGACGATGGCGAAGAGCGGTCCACGCGAAACGGCGAGACCGAACTGGCGGCGGACGGTTTCGGCATTGGCGCGCTTGCCCTTCCAGTCGTCAGCCTCGAACCGTGCGGCGAGGTGAGGATCGGTCCGGGGGTCCCAGCTCTCGTCGATCCCGTTGAGGATGCCGGCGAGGCGCCCCTGGGAGGCGCGGGTGCGCAGCAGGCCGTCGAGACCGCAGCCGGATTCCGGCGTCATGATCTCGCGGGCATAGGTCTCGCTCACCGTCGTCACGTGCGAGGCGTAGTAGATGCCCGCCTTGAGAAAGGAGAGATGGCCATAGAATTCGCAGCCATCCATCTGGAAAGCATCGTCCGGGACGCCGAGGCGGCCGAGGGAATCGCTCTGGAACAGGCCCTGATAGGCGAGATTGTGGATCGTCAGGACGCTGGGGACCCGTTTTCCGGTCCAGGCGAGGTAGGCGGGGGCGAGCGCCGTCTGCCAGTCGTTGAGATGGAGAAGATCGGCAGCCCAGGATGGATCCGCGCCGCCGGTAAGTTCGGCCGCAGCGAGGCTCAGGCGAGCGAAGCGCAGGTCGTTGTCGCGGAAATCCCCCTGCGCGTCGCCGTAGGGTGTGCCGTCGCGCTGGTACAGGTCAGGGCTGAGGAGAATATAGACCTTGAGGCCGTCCCCCGTCTCGATGAGGCCGAGATCGCAGGGCGGGATGCCGGCATGCCCTCTCAGGTGGGCGACGACGGGGATGTGGTCGAACCGGCCCACGACTTGACGATAGCCGGGAATGAGGACGCGGACGTCGTAGTGGCGCCGGAGTGAGCGGGGCAGGGCACCCGCGACCTCTCCGAGACCGCCGGTCTTGACGAAATCCGACATTTCCGGGGTCGCGTAGAGGATGCGCGGCTGAAGCGAGAGGCGCCGGGTGACGTCCGCACCGGTCTCGCTATAGGCGCCGATCGACGAAGCTTGGGCGGCATGAGAAGTGGTCGTCGCCGACATTGTGGAGGACCCCGAGGGCAGATCGTGCTCATTGCGATGCACAACTCAAGCCACTGGGCTGGTTAATACAACGTTCAGGTTGCTGCGGCGCGGTAAAAATTCGGCGCCGCGAAAGATTTTTTATCCGGATCGGAGACGAGCGTTTCAAGCCGGGTGTCTGACGAGCACGACACCCTCGTCGCCAGCGATGTCCAGCGTCTCGGAGACCGCGATATCGCTGCGTCCTGAATGGGTCGAGAGCAGGATGATCCAGCCCGATTCGCGGCCCAGGGGGAACACGATGGGGGAGGGCGAGAAGTTCAGCACGACCCTCAGCGTCTCGCCGGCCTCGGCCCGGTCATAGGCCAGGACGTGTTCGAGCCCCTGTACATCCAACCTGCTGTAGCTCCCAACAGCCAGGGCCGGGTGCGCGCGCCGCAGATGCAGGAGACGTCGGTAGAGGGTCAGGATCGAGGTCGATTCGTCCCGAAGTGCCTCCACATGGCGTGTGTTCTTGTCGGCACTGAGCGGCAGCCAGGGCTCGGCATCGGTGAAGCCGGCATGATCCGTGTCGTCCCATTGCATCGGCGTGCGTTCGGGGTCCCGGCCATGGCCGGGTTCGTTGAACCCCCAGGGATCGCGCATCCGCTCGATGGGAATGTCGACATGGGCGAGGCCGATCTCGTCACCGTAATAAACGGTCGGCGTGCCGCGCAGGGTGAGGAGAAGGATCGCGGCGATCCGCGCCTGTGCTTCGCCGACCCGCGCCGCGATGCGCGGCTGGTCGTGATTGCCCAGCACCCAGTTCGGCCAGCCTCCGGGCGGTAGCGCGTCCTCGTACTCGTCCACCAAGGCGCCGACCGCATCGGCTTGCCAGGGGGTCTGGATGAGCTGGAAATTGAAGGGCAGGTCGACGCCCGAGAGGTCGGAGCCGTAATAGGCCACCAGTCGTTCGATCGGCAGGTAGATCTCGCCGATCAGCACACGATCGTCGTAGCCATCAAGCACGCGGCGCATGCCCGCGATGATATCGAACACCTCTGGCCGGTCCGCGGAGAAGACCTGCTCGAACCGGTTGATCTCCGGCTGTTCGGGGTGGAAGTCGGGATTCGTCGGATTGTCTCGAAAACCTTCGTCCTTCATCAGGTGCCAGATCACGTCGACGCGAAACCCGTCGATGCCGCGATCGAGCCAGAAGCGGAGCACCTCGTGCATCGCCTCGCGCAAGGCCGGGTTGCGCCAGTTCAGGTCGGGCTGTTCGGCGAGAAAGGCGTGGTAGTAATATTGGCCGCTGGTTTCGTCGAAGGTCCAGGCGGGACCTCCGAAATTGCTCAGCCAGTTGTTGGGTGGCCCACCGCCCGGGGCAGGGTCGCGCCAGATGTACCAGTCCCGCCGCTGATTTTCCCGCGATGCGCGGCTCTCGCCGAACCACGGGTGGTCGATCGACGAGTGGTTCGGGACGAAGTCGAGGATGACCTTGAGCCGACGGGCATGGGCCTGCTCGATCAGCTCGTCGAGATCGGACAAGTTGCCGAAGAGCGGATCGACGCCGCAGTAATCGGCGACGTCGTAGCCGAAATCCGCCATCGGCGAGGGATAGATCGGTGAGATCCAGACCGCGTCGACGCCGAGCCACGCGAGATAGTCGAGCCGGCGCGTGATCCCCGGCAGGTCACCGACGCCGTCGCCGTTCGAATCCTGAAACGAGCGCGGATAGACTTGGTAGACGGTTCCGCGCTTCCACCAGACGGCTCCCGCCTGGTTGGTAAAGGTCGTCTCGTCCCCCGTCATCCATCCCCCGGGTTCTGTGGCTTCGCGCCCTGGTGTCGCTCGCAGCTTAGCCTTTGCCGACGTGCTAGGCGACCCTGTGCTGCATCGGGTTGTCCGCTGCATCGCAAGCGCGGATTTGCCGCATTCATGAAAACTTCAGCGCGAAATGGTCTCATTCCCGAACGGTTTCAATGCGAAGTTGGCGAATCGAAAGGGCTGAGAGCGACCGGCATTCAGTTCCGTCCCTAGGACGCCGGGCTTTCGGTAACGACGTGGCCGCACGGTCTCCGCCACAAGAAGCGGATAGCGAAAAACGCTCTGCGGCAGCGACCAAGAGGGGGAATGACACCATGCTGAACGAAATCCTGGCCGCACCCGCTCGGAGCGAAGAGATGGGAACTCGGATGGGTGGTGCCGTGGAAGCGTCGGCCGTCCCGGGCTGGGCCGCTCCCGCGAAGGCGGCCTCCGGCGATCCCGTCGCCGATCTGCGCGAAGCGATCCGTGCCAAGCTCGCCTATGCCATCGGCAAGACGCCCAAGACGGCCCGCGAGCGGGATTGGTTCGCTGCGACCGCCCTGGCCCTGCGAGACCGGATCGTCGACGCCTGTATGGACGGCAAGTCCACGAGCATTCCCAACAAGCGCGTCTACTACCTCTCCCTCGAATTCCTCATCGGACGGCTCCTCTCGGATGCCATGAACAATCTCGGCCTCGTCGAGACGACCCGCCGGGCATTGCATGACCTCGGCATCGACCTCGGCGATGTCGAAGCGGCCGAACCCGATGCCGCGCTCGGTAATGGCGGTCTCGGACGTCTGGCCGCCTGTTTCATGGAAAGCATGGCGAGCCTGTCGATCCCGGCCATCGGCTACGGCATCCGCTACGATCACGGCCTGTTCAAGCAATCCCTGGAGGATGGCTGGCAGAAGGAGGCGCCGGAGACTTGGCTTTCCGAGGGTAATCCGTGGGAGTTCGTCCGGCCCGAGGCGACTTACGCGATCGGTTTCGGCGGTCACGTCACCATGTCCGCGATCTCGGACGGGGTGATCCGCCGGCACTGGCACCCGGCCGAGACCGTTCTGGCCGTGGCGCATGACGTGCCGGTGGTCGGCTGGCGCGGCAAGCACGTCAACACCCTGCGCCTCTGGAAGGCGGAGGCGCAATCGCCGATCGAACTGGCGAGTTTCAACGGCGGTGACCATGTCGGCGCGGTAGCCGCCCGCTCCAAGGTCGAGGCGATCTCGCGGGTGCTGTATCCCAGCGACTCGTCCCAGTCGGGCCAGGAACTGCGCCTGCGTCAGGAATACTTCTTCACCTCCGCCTCGCTGCAGGATCTCGTGAGCCGGCACGTCGCCGAGCGCGGCGACCTGCGCTCATTGCCGGATCATGCCGCGATCCAGCTCAACGACACCCACCCGGCGATCGCCGTTCCCGAGTTGATGCGCATCCTCCTCGAGGATCACGGCTTCGCCTGGGAGGATGCCTGGCACATCACCACCAACACGCTGAGCTACACCAACCATACCCTCCTGCCCGAAGCGCTGGAGACCTGGCCGGTGGAACTGATGGAGCGGCTGCTGCCGCGCCACATGCAGATCATCTACCTCATCAACTGGATGCATCTCGAGGAACAGGGGCGCCACGGCAGGGCCGATGCCGCGCAACTCGCCTCGGTCTCGCTGATCGACGAAACCCACGGCAAGCGCGTGCGGATGGGCCATCTCGCCTTCCTCGGTGCGCGCCGGGTGAACGGCGTCTCTGCGCTCCATACCGACCTGATGCGCTCCACGGTGTTCCAAGACCTCCACGCCCTGGACACCGACAAGATCGTCAACAAGACCAACGGCATCACCTTCCGGCGCTGGCTCCATAATTGTAACCCGGAGCTCACCAAGCTCGCGGTGGAGGTGGTCGGCGCGCGCGTGCTCGACGATCCCGAGGCACTGCTTGGCCTCGCCGACTATTCCGAGGATCCGGCCTTCCAGGCGCGGTACGCCGCCATGCGCAAATTACGCAAGGAGGCTTTGGCCAAGGTGGTGGCCGAGAATACCGGAATCATCATCGATCCTTCCGCCCTGTTCGACACGCAGATCAAGCGCATCCACGAGTATAAGCGCCAGCTCCTCAACGTCATCGAGACCGTGGCGCTCTATCAGGCGATCAAGGCCGAGCCCCACAAGGACTGGACGCCGCGCGTCAAGATCTTCGGCGGAAAGGCGGCACCGAGCTACGTGCAGGCCAAGCTCATCATCAAGCTCGCCTGCGATGTCGCCAAGCTCGTCAACAACGACCCCGATGTGGCCGGCCGCCTCAAGGTGGTGTTCCTGCCGAACTACCGTGTCAGCCTCGCCGAAGTGATCATCCCGGGCTCCGACCTGTCGGAGCAGATCTCGACGGCCGGCATGGAAGCATCCGGCACCGGCAACATGAAGCTGGCATTGAACGGCGCCCTGACCATCGGCACGCTCGACGGCGCCAATATCGAGATCCGCGACCATGTCGGGCCGGACAATATCTTCATCTTCGGGCTCGACGCGGCTGGGATCCAGGCGCGCGCGGCCGAGCCGGATTATCAGGCAAAAGCCATCGCCGCCTCGCCGCGTCTCTCGGCGGCGCTGGATTTCATCGCCCAGGGTGGGTTCTCGCCGAACGATCGCAGCCGCTTCCAGCCGATCGTGGACGATCTGCGCCACAACGACCGTTACCTGCTGACCGTCGATTTCGATGATTACTGGCGCGCCCAGCGCGAGATCGATGCCGCCTGGGTCGACAAATCGAGCTGGTGGAAGAAGGCTATCCTCAATACCGCTCGGATGGCGTGGTTCTCGTCGGACCGCTCGATGCGGGAATATGCCGACGACATCTGGCGGGTGAAGGTGGGGTGAGCCGAGAGGCTCGCGTCCCTCCCGTTCGGGACGGAACGGCGCGGTGCCCGGACTAGATCCGGCACGCCCCTTCCAGCGCCGTGTTCTCGGCTTCCGTGAAAATCCGCGAGCGGATGAGGAAACGTTTGTCGCGGCCGTTCTCCAACGAGAACATGCCACCTCGTCCCCGCACCACGTCGAGGATCAAGTGGGTGTGCTTCCAGACCGCGAATTGCGGCCGGCTGATCCAGAAATCGGCGCCGGCGACCTGGCCGAGATGCACGTCACTGTCGCCGGTGAGGAAGTCACCCACCGGGTAGCACATCGGCGATGAGCCGTCGCAACAGCCGCCCGACTGGTGGAACATCACCGGGCCATGCTCGGTGCGCAGTTCCTCGATCAGCTCGATGGCGGACGGAGTCGCCGTGACACGAAGGGGCGTCCCGTCGGCTCCGACCTGATCGGCCGTGGTCACTTCGGTTGCGGTCATTGGACATCCCCTCCGATTTTCGCCTTTGGGCCCGAGCATGACCCGGGCCGAGGCGTGATCAAGCTGCCTTTTTGGCCAAGGCCTCGCCGTAGAAAGTCCCGCCCGCCTCGGCTAAGCGCGACAGGTTGTCGGGCACCGCGAAACGCTCGCCATGCTTGGCTTCCAGGCTTCGCGCCAGGGCAACGAAAGCCTTCGTTCCCATGAAGTCGATGTAGGACAGCGCGCCGCCTGTGAAAGGGGCAAAGCCGAAGCCGAGGATCGAGCCGACATCCGCTTCGCGGGGATCGGTGATCACGCCCTCGCCCACGGTGCGGGCGGCTTCCAGGGCCTGGACCACGAGGAGGCGCTGCTTCAGTTCGTTGAAATCGACCTCGTCGGGATCGATACGGGTCCGCTGAAGCTCCGCCAAGCCCGGCCAGAGGCGCTTTGGTGCACCCTCCGGATAATCGTAGAAGCCCTTCCTGTTCTTGCGGCCGAGCCTGCCTTCGCCCTCGACAAGGGTGGAGAGCAACGCCTTCTGAGCGGGGTCGATCGCTGCAGCGCCGAGCTGCGCTTCGGTGGCCTTGACGATCTTCAAGGCGAGGTCGACGGCGACCTCGTCGGTGAGCGAGAGAGGGCCCACCGGCATGCCGGCCTGCCGACCGGCATTCTCGATCATGGCGGCCGGTATGCCCTCGTTGAGCATCCTGTGACCCTCGTAGAGATAGGCCCCGACGCAGCGGTTGGCGAAGAAGCCGCGGCTGTCGTTGACGACGATCGGCGTCTTCTTGATCGCGCGGACATAGTCGAGGGCCGTGGCGAGCGCCGCGTCCCCGGTCTGCTCGCCCTTGATGATCTCGACGAGCATCATCTTCTCGACCGGCGAGAAGAAGTGGATGCCGACGAAACCACCGGGTCGCTTCGACGCCTTGGCCAGGCCCGAGATCGGCAGGGTGGACGTGTTGGAGGCGAAGACCACGGTCTCGCCGATCACCGCCTCGACCTTAGCGATGACATCGGCCTTCACCTTCGGGTCCTCGAACACCGCCTCGATCACGAGATCGCAGGACGAGAGGTCGGCGTAATCCGCACTGGTGGTGATGCGCGCGAGCAGGGCGTCACGGTCGGCGGTCTTGGCCCGGCCCTTGTTGATCTGGTCGGTGACGAGCTTGTGGGCGTAGGCCTTGCCCTTCTCGGCCGCCTCCGTGGACTGGTCGACGAGGACCACCTCCATGCCGGCATTGGCGGTAACGTAGGCGACGCCAGCGCCCATGAAGCCGGCGCCGACCACGCCGACGCGCTTCACACTGGTCTTGGCGATGTCTTTCGGACGGCGTGCACCCTTGTTCAGCTCGCCCATGGAGATGAACAGCGTGCGGATCATCGCCGCCGCTTCCTTCGAGCGCAGGATCTTGGCGAAGTATCGGCTCTCGACCCTCAAGGCGAGATCCATCGGCAATTGCAGGCCCTCGTAGACCGAGGCGAGAATGGCCTTGGCGGCGGGATAGTTGTCGTGGGTCTCGCGGCGATAGATCGCATTGGCCGGCGGCCAGATCATCATGCCGGCCGGCGAGTAGACCTTCCCCGAAGGAGCTTTGAATTTGGGCTGGTCCCAGGGCGCCACCGGAGAGCCGCCGGCCCTGATCCAGGCCTTGGCCTTCTCGACGATCTCATCCTTGGGCGCGACGTCGTGCACGAGGCCCATGTTCTTGGCCATGAGCGGGCGGATCTGCTCGCCCTTGAACAGCATCTGCAGGGCATCACCGGTCTGCATGAGGCGCGGCACGCGCTGGGTGCCGCCCGCGCCGGGGAAGAGCCCGACCTTGATCTCGGGGAGGCCGACGCGGGTCTTCGGATCGTCAGACAGCACCCGGTGGTGGCACGAAAGCGAGAGCTCGAAGGCGCCGCCGAGGCAGATGCCGTTCACCGCGGCCGCAAAGGGCTTGCCGCAGGTCTCGAGCTTGCGGAACACCAGGGTCAGCTTGCGCGACTCCTCGAAGAAGTGGCGCATCGCCTCCTCTTCGCCTTTCTCAGCCTTCAGCTTTTCGTAAGCTTGGCCCAGGCCCTGGAGCATGGTGAGATCGGCTCCCCCCGAAAAATTGTCCTTGCCCGACGTGATGACGCAGCCCTTTACCTCGGGATTGGCCACGACGGCATCGATGACCTGATGCAGATCGCCCATCACCGCCTCGGTGAAGACGTTCATCGAGCGGCCGGGCATGTCCCAGGTCGCGAGCGCGATGCCGTCGGAATCGATCTCGAAGCGGAAGTTCGTGAGATTCATTGCTGATCCTCGGAGGTTCGGCTGCGGAAGATCATCCATTAAGGCCTTCTCAAACCTTCGAATGGATGGTCGTCCAAGTGGGACTCTGTATTATAACAAAGGATAAGTGGGATGACGGCAAGGAAGGTCTGCCAGGGATGTCGCGATGGCACCGACCTTGATTTCAATTTTACCATGGCGTTTCAGCCGATCGTCGATCTCCACCACCAGCGGATCTGGGGGTACGAGGCGCTCGTACGCGGAACCGAAGGTCAGTCCGCGGCATCGATCCTCGATCGCGTGACCGAGGCGACGGTCTACCGTTTCGATCAGGCTGCCCGTGTGCGCGCCATTGAACTTGCCGGTCGGCTGTTTTCCGCCGACGACGACACAAAGCTCTCGATCAACTTCATGCCCAACGCGGTCTACGAGCCCGCCGCCTGCATTCGCTCGTCGCTGGAGGCGGCCCGGCGCTTCGGTTTCGCGCATCACCGTATCATGTTCGAATTCACCGAGAACGAGAAGTTCCGTGACATCCGGCATTTGCAGCGCATCGTCGACGAGTATCGCAGGCAGGGCTTCCTCACCGCTCTCGACGATTTCGGCGCCGGTTTCGCCGGCCTCAGCCTGCTCGCCAATTTCCAGCCCGATCTCATCAAGATCGACATGGATCTCCTGCGCGGCATCGACGGGGATCGAGCGCGCCAGATCATCACTGCGGGCATCGTCTCGATCGCCCGAAAACTCGGCATCGAAGTCATCGCCGAAGGAATCGAGACGCCAGCCGAGTTCGCGATCCTGCGCGATCTCGGTGTGACGCTGTTCCAAGGCTACTACTTCGCCCGTCCTCAACTCGAAGCCCTTCCCAGCGTTTCCGGCTTCGAGGCGCGGGAGCCGCGCCTCGACCTCGCATGTTAGGCGGGGCTTCTCGAGCCCTGCACCCTCGTTCTTTTTCGCGGCGATCTTACTTGGCGCCGGGCATGGGCGGCATCGGCGCGGCCGGCTTGTCGCCGGCCGAGGCGATCGCCAGCATGTTCAGGATCTTGGTAACGGCGCCCTGCGAGATCACGGTGACCGTCGAGGCCGGGTCGGAATTGATCGCCTGGAACTTCTGGTAGATCTTGTCGTCGTAGATGCCGCTCAGATGCTTGAGCTCGTCGAGGCTGAACTTCTCGGCATAGGCCTTCGACAGACCATCGATCATGACCTCCCGCTGCTTGTCGAACTCGGCGCGGACCTCCTTGCGCACGGCGTCCGCCTTCTCTTCCGGCATTGGCTGCACGGTCTTCTCGAGGGCGCCGGTAAAGCCGGTTTCGAGGTTCTTGATCAGGGTCTTCTGAACCAGATCCTTGGCGATCGTGACACGATCGGACATGTCGTCCGCACGGGCGGAAAGCGGGGCCATCAGGGCCGTGGTGAGCATCAAGCTGGCGAGAATGCGTGTCATCTTGGCGTGTCTCCCGTTGTTGTCATTGCGCCGCCGGATTCGGCGGCGGGAGCGCGCCGTCTAACAGCGTTTTGAAGGGTTTGGGAGGCGGTTCGCGTCCCCAACGCTGGATGAGACCGCTCGTCCGGTGCGGCATTCTCCTCCCTCCGACTGCGGGGGAAAGATAACGCGCCGCATCGGAGCGTGCGCAGGTCAGCGTCCTGCTAAACCCGCTCGATGATCGTGGCGGTGCCCATGCCGGCGCCGATGCAGAGGGTGACGAGGGCGCGCTCCTTGCCGGTCCGCTCCAGTTCGTCGAGCACCGTGCCGAGGATCATCGCGCCCGTGGCTCCGAGCGGATGGCCCATGGCAATGGCGCCGCCATTGACGTTGACCCTGGAGGAATCGAGCCCGAAGGCCTGGCAGAAGCGCAGGACGACGGCCGCGAAGGCCTCGTTGACCTCGAACAGGTCGATATCGGCGATGGTCATGCCGGCGCGGGCCAGCACCTTCTTCGTCACGTCCACCGGGCCGGTGAGCATGAGAGCCGGATCGGAGCCGATATTGGCGAAGGCGCGAATGCGCGCGCGGGCTTTGAGCCCGGCCCGCTCGCCGGCCTCCTTCGAGCCGACGAGCACGGCGGCCGCGCCGTCGACGATGCCCGAGGAATTGCCGGCATGGTGGACGTGGTTGACCGCCTCCACATCGGGATGCGCATCGACCGCCACGGCATCGAAGCCGCCCATCTGGCCCATCTGAACGAAGGACGCCTTCAGTCCGGCCAGCGACTGCATGTCGGTGGAAGGCCGCATGTGCTCGTCGGTATCGAGCAGGGTGATGCCGTTGATGTCACGCACGGGGACCACCGCGTTCCGGAACATCCCATCGGCCCAGGATTTTGCCGAGCGCTTCTGCGACTCGACCGCGTAGGCGTCGCACTCGTCTCGGGAGAAGCCGTATTTCGTGGCGATGAGATCGGCCGAGACGCCCTGCGGCATGAACCAGGACTTGATCGCGATGGCCGGGTCCACCGGCCAGGCGCCACCGGAGGCGCCGAGGCCGACGCGGCTCATGGATTCGACGCCGCCACCCACCGTCATGTCATGCTGGCCGGCCATCACCTGCGCCGCCGCGAAGTTCACCGCGTCGAGGCCCGAGGCGCAGAACCGGTTGATCTGCACGCCCGGTACATGGGTACCGTAATCGGCCACAAGAGCGGCCGCGCGAGCGATGTCGCCACCGGCCTCGCCGACGGGATCGACGCAGCCGAGGATGACGTCGTCCACCTGCCGCGTGTCGAGATCGTTGCGCTCCTTGAGAGCGCGCAAAGCCGTCTCGGCAAGGCGCAGGGCCGTCACCTCGTGCAGTGAGCCGTCCGGCTTGCCCCGGCCGCGCGGCGTGCGGACGTGATCGTAGATGAAGGCCTCGGGCATGTGCGCTTCCCTGTTGTCCGCCCGTTCGGGGCGACGGCTTTCAAAGTCGGTTCCGGTCCAGGCCGGTCATACCGGGCTCGCTCGACGCGCATCCCGGAATGACGTGGCGACGCGGATCGCGTGCGGCCCGGTCTAAAACGCCTCGGCGCTCAACGCCATGGTCGTCTCGGCACCGGCCTTGATCCGCACGAGACGCATCGCGGTCTCGGGGAGGATCCGCTCCATGTAGAAGCGGCCGGTGACGAGCTTGTCGTCCATGTCCTGTGCCGGACCGTCGGCGATCCGTGCCAGCGCCGCCTTGGCGATCCGGCCCCACATGTAGCCCATGGCGACGAGGCCGAGGAGGTGCATGTAATCGGTGGCGCTGGCGCCCGCATTGTCGGGCTTGGCGAAGGCGTTCTGCATGAACCACATGGTGGCGCCCTGGAGATCGTTCAGGCCGGCCTGGAGCGGGCCGGTGAACGGCTTCATCGCGGGCTCCTCGTCATGGTCCTTGATGAAGGTCTGTATTTCGGCGAGGAGGCCCATCATCGCCCGGCCGCCATCCTTCGGCAGCTTTCGGCCGATCAGGTCCATGGCCTGGATGCCGTTGGCGCCCTCGTAGATCATGGCGATGCGGGCATCGCGCACGAATTGCGACATGCCCCATTCCTCGATGTAACCGTGGCCGCCGAAGAGTTGCTGGGCCTCGACCGCGTTGGCGAAGCCTCTGTCGGTGAGCACGCCCTTCACCACCGGGGTCATCAGACCCATGTGGTCGTCGGCCTTCTGCCGCTCGGCCGCATCGTCGGAGCGGTGGCCGATATCCGCCTGCAGGGCAGTCCACAGCACCAGGGCGCGGGCGGCCTCGTTGAAGGCGCGGATGCCCATGAGCGTGCGGCGCACGTCGGGATGGACGATGATCGGGTCGGCGGCCTTGTCCGGCGCTTTGGCGCCGGTGAGGGCGCGGCCCTGGAGCCGGTCCTTCGCGTAGGCCACCGCGTTCTGGTAGGCGACCTCCGATTGGGCGAGCCCCTGGACGCCCACGGCGAGGCGCGCCTCGTTCATCATTACGAACATCGCGGCGAGGCCGCGATTCTCCTGGCCGACGAGCCAGCCCTTCGCGTCGTCGTAGTTCATGACGCAGGTGGAATTGCCGTGGATGCCCATCTTGTGCTCGAGGGAACCGCACGAGACACCGTTCCTGTCGCCCACGGAGCCGTCATCGTTGACGAGAAATTTCGGCACCACGAAAAGGGAGATTCCCTTGGTTCCGGCCGGCGCCCCCTCGATCCGGGCAATCACGAGGTGGATGATGTTCTCCGACAGGTCGTGCTCGCCCGCCGAGATGAAGATCTTGGTGCCGGTGAGGCTGTAGGATCCGTCGCCATTCGGCACGGCCTTCGTCTTGAGAAGCCCGAGATCCGTGCCGCAATGCGGCTCGGTGAGGTTCATGGTGCCGGTCCAGGCGCCTTCCACCATGCGAGGAAGGTACGTCGCCTTCTGGTCCTCCGAGCCGTGGACGAGGAGAGCGGCCATCGCGCCCTGCGTCAGTCCCGGATACATGGCCAGCGCGAGATTGGCCGATGAAGTGAATTCCGAGATCGCGGTATTGATCGTGTGCGGCAGGCCCTGGCCGCCATATTCTTCCGGCACGGAGATGCCCATCCACCCGCCTTCGGCATAGGCGTCGTAGCCGGCCTTGAAGCCCCGCGGCGTGCTGACGCTGCCATCGGCATTGCGGGTACAGCCCTGCTTGTCACCAACGGCGTTCAACGGGGTGAGCACGGCTTCCGCGAGCTTCGCCCCCTCGGCGAGGACGGCCTGGATCAGATCGGGAGAGGCGTCGGAAAACCCGCGCAGGTTGTTGCGGCCATGGAACGCGAAGACGTCGTTGAGGAGGAACTGAACGTTCTCGACCGGTGCCCGATAGCTCGGCATTTCGCCTCTCCTCCGCTTGCTCGGCCGCGTGATCGAACTGGCCTGAAGGCCGGCGCCCGCTTGATGGTTCACATATAAACTATCGCATGGTGGAGGGGAAGGGGCGCTCCCGCCTCGGCGATCGTCGAGGTGATATGCCCAATTTGGGACAGAGCTTAACCCGCTGTTTACCAAGACCGCCAAATGTCGAAGGCAATCGATCCGTTTCGTTGCCGCAGCATCATTTTCACGTTGCACAACGAAAGACCGGATTGGGTCACGGACCTCGCTGCCCCGGGTTTGACGATGAAACGCAACGCCACGCTCAACCTGGAAGGGTTCGACCCGGAGATCCTCGAGGCCGCTCGCGACGTTGCCCGTCGCGCCGGTGTGCCGGTGGAGGCCTGGATCGCGTCCATCGTGTCGCCGGAGCAGAAGCCCAAGGCGCGGCGGCGGCGGCTCTCTTCGTCCATGCAGCATCAGAACCGGCCGATCGAGGACGATGGTGTCGCTGGATCGGCGCCCTCCTCACCAGCCTCGACGAGCGCCGAGCCGGAACGTTCACCACCCGTCAAGGCCGCGGCAGCTGGCGCTCCCGGAGCCGCCACCGTGCCGGATCCGATTGCGCCCTTCACAACCTCGATCGCCGAGATGATGCGCCGGCTCGAGCAGATCGACCACAAGATCGACCAGGATCACCAGATTTCGCAGCAGGCGGCGACCAGGACCATCGAGGGGATCGAGGCCCGGATCAGCACCGTTCTCGATGCCGGCCTGTCTCCGGCCACTCAGATGTCCGAGCGCCTGGTACAGATCGAGCGCCGGATGACGGAGCTCGGCGAACAGCTGGCATCGCCACGGCCGATCGGCCGGCGCGGTCGCGCCGCCGATGCGGAAGTGCGCGATGCCGTGGCCGAGATCCGCCAGCGCCAGCGCGAACTCGACTCCGACGGAACGCCTGGCGATGGCAACGCATCCGGGGGCGCAGTCCAGCGGAGTGCCGGTGCCGGCCTGCGGATGCCCTCTCCCGCGATTTCCGAATTGCAGGCCGAGACCAGTCGCTTGCGCGAATCGATCGGGGGCCTCGCCACCGGTCGCGACGTCAGCGCGCTCGAACAGGCCATGCGCTCCCTCGTCACCGGGGTCCAGCGCGCACAGGAGCCGGCCGATCTCGCCGCCATCGCCGCGCCCATCGAGTTGATCCGGGTGCAGGTGGCGCGTCTCGCCGACGACGTGGCCGAGAACGTCCATGCCCGCGTCGCCACCGATGTCGAGCGCCTCGCCGCCAAGGTCGACGGTGCGCTCAGCAACACGGCGCCGGGTTTCGCCGACCGCGACGAGCTCGGTAACCTGTTCCGCGAACTCGATGAAATCCGCCGCCTGATCGCCTCCCTGGCCGGGCCGGAGCGGATCCAGAGTCTCGCGCAGGGCCTCCAGGCGATCAGCGTCCAGATCACCGAATTACAGGGCGGTGTCGGCGGCGACGGGACCAACATGGCCGAGTTGCGGCCTCTGCTCGAGGAGATCCGCACGGGATTGCGGACCCCGGCTTCGGGGGGGATCGAGGAGCAGATCCAGGCGATGGGCGCCAAGCTCGACGCCCTTCGCGAAGGCACGTCCGCAGGCGCCGGCAACCAGTCGGACGTGATCATCGGACGCATCGACGCTCTGGCCGACAAGGTCGAGCGGGCCAGCGTCAATCCGGTCGGCGATCTGATCGGTCGGCTCGAGGATCTCGGCGAGACCCTGCGTCGGCCCGTCATTCCCGGCGGCGACCTCGCGTCGATCCACGGCATGCTCCATGACCTCGCCGAGAAGCTTGATCGCGTCGGCGGCTCCGCCGGACCGCGCGCCGAAGGCTTGGACGTGCTGGAGAAGCAGGTCCTGGCGCTCGCCAGCCGCCTCGACACGCGCGATGCGGACCCCGCGCTGGCGGCCCTGGAGCGGACGATGTCCGATCTTCTGACTCAGGTCTCGGCCCTTCGCGACGAGGCCCCAATCGAGGCCGCCGTCGAACGCGCGACGCGCAATGCCGTCGCCGAAAGCATCCAGACCACCGGCGATACCGGTGAACTCGGCCTGCTCCGGGCCAGCCTCGCCGATCTTCGCGCGCAGCAGGCCGCCTCCGAGCATCGCATGCAGGCGACCCTCGACGGCGTTCACTCGGCCCTCGACAAGCTCGTCGGACGGTTGGGCTCGCTGGAGGGTGACGCTCCGCTTCCGATCGGTCGTCCCGTCTCGCCGTCGGATCTCGTCGAACGCCTGTCGGCTGCAACCGCCCGCGTGGACGAGCGTGCACCGATGCAGGTCGGTGCCGTCGTTCGGCGCCCGGAGGCCCTGCGGGTCAGCCCGCCGGCTCAGGCTTTCGAGCTCGGGCGCGTCAGCGATGAACCGCTCGAACCCGGCGCACGGCGTCCGGGCCCGGAGCGTTCCGCCGACACGACGAGCGAAGCGGCGGTACCGACCGATAGCGACATCAAGACGAGCTTCATCGCTGCCGCCCGTCGTGCGGCGCAGGCCGCCCAGAACGAGGCGGCTACCGCCGCCCGCTCACCCGATCTCCGCAGCCGGGCCTCGGCCGACATCGCTCCGGGATCGGCTCCCGCCGGGCGTGCCGCTCGTCTGCGCGCCGAGCTCGACAAGCGCCGGAAGCCCTTGCTGCTCGGCCTCGCCGCCATCGTCCTTGCCCTCGGTGCGCTGCAGGCCATCAATACCCGCCGCACCGAGCCGGACACATCCACTGCCCAGGTCGCCCAGTCGAAGGCGGTTCCCGTCGAGCCCTCCGAGAGCGCGCCGAACGCCCCTGCGGCATCCGCCGCCCGGCTGGACCCGGAGACCACTCAGTCGATCGGCGAAGCTTCACCTCCCCCGGCTCCGATCGCGGTGGCACCCCCGGAGAAGGTGGCTCAACCGGTCCGGCGGTCCGTGCCGAGGGTCGCGACGCTGAACAATCTGGCTGGCGATCTCGGCGCCGTGCCCACCGGTCTGGCGCAATTGCGCAAGACGGCGCTCGAGGGCGACGGCGCGTCCGTCTACGATCTCGCCTCTCGCGCCGCCGAGGGCCGCGGCATGCCGCGCGACTTCGCGGTGGCCGCGAAGCTGTTCGAGGCGCTTGCCGATGCCGGCTATGCTCCCGCCCAATACAAGCTCGGTGGGCTCTACGAGAAGGGCTCGGGGGTCGTGCGCGACCTCGCTCAAGCCAAGCTCTGGTATGGACGCGCCGCCGAGCAGGGCCATGCTCGCTCGATGCACAACATCGCGGTGATCTACGCCGAGAATCCTTCGGCGAACGGCAAGCCGGACTACACCACGGCCTCACAATGGTTCCGGCGCGGTGCCGAGTACGGCATGCGCGACAGCCAGTATAATCTCGCTGTGCTCTACGCTCGCGGGCTCGGCGTGCAGCAGGACCTCGTCCAATCCTACCTCTGGTTCTCCGCCGCCGCCGCCCAGGGCGACGACGATGCCGGCAAGAAGCGCGATGACGTCGCCGCGAAGCTGTCGCCAAAGGATCTCGCGTCGGCACAGGCCCTGAGCGCTTCGTTTCGATCGAAGTCACCGGTTCCCGCCGTGAACGAGCCGCCCGCACCGACAAGCGCCGGAGCGGACGGTTCGATGAGCCTGATCGGGGCACCGCCCCCCGCCTCGCCGGCGGTCGCTTCGCGGCGCAGCACGGGGGCATGACAAGGGACGCGCGTGATAGCGACGCGCATCGTTTCACAGGAGAAGGCGGCGAGGCGATTCATGCTTCGGCGCCAACACTTTGTCCCAATTTCCGGGAGGCGGCAGCTGGCGGCGGCGCACCACTCGTGTAGCGGTTCCGAGCTGCGAGAACCGTGTATAATCGCGCTGGATACAATCTTGGCGGCGCATGGCCGACGATAGACCGGAGATTCTATGGCGCGTGTGACGCCCATACCGACGTCGGCCCTCGTTCTCGGCGTCGCCGGCCTCATTCCCTTTCTGGGGTTTGCGGTTCTCTCTCTCAGCGGCAGCGACGGTGGTCTCGGCAATGTCGGTTTGTCGCCGCGCACGATCCTTTCGACTTACGGAGCGGTCATCGCCTCCTTCCTCGGTGGCATCCGCTGGGGAGCGGCCGCATCCCGCGATGCCGGAGGACGCGATTACGTCATCGCCATCCTGCCGTCCCTGATCGCCTGGGCGGCGCTCGCCTTTCCGGCTCCGTGGGATCTGCGGGTGCTCGGCCTGCTCGTCCTGGCCTGGGGCTTCGTCGATCTCGATCTGGTTCGGCGGTGCCTCGTTCCGACCTGGCTCGGTCGCCTCCGGCTCGTCTTGTCGATCGTTGCCGGCTGCGCCCTGCTGATCGCGGCGTGAACTTTCAGGACTGGTCTGCGCTCAACTTCGACAGATAGCCTTCCGCCTCGTGCCACGCCTCGCTCGTGCCGGAGAAACCGACATAGCCGTCGGGCCGGACGAGGATCAGCCGGTCGCGGTCGAACGGGCGTCGCGGTGCCGGTTCCAGCAAGGTGGGAAACCGTGCCGCGAGGGCGGCGCCCTGATCCGCATCGTCGGTGTAGACGACGAAGAGCGGCACCGATCCCGAGCCGGGCGGTCGCCCGTCATCATGCTCCGGCGCCCAGCGCATCCCGGCATCCTGGCCGTGCGAGAGCGGACTGTCGGCATAGGCGATCTCCACCTCGCTCATCGTGGCAGCCAACTTGTCCTGCACCGCATGGAAGCCGAGCATGAAGCGGATGGCGAGGTTGCGAACTCCCTGTGCCAGGGGATTCGACAGGGTCGCCATGTCGGTCAGGCGGGCGGCGTTGCGAAGGACCATGTCGCCGACGGCACTGCGCTCGGGGCTGTAGCTGTCGATGAGCGACGGAGCGGCCTGCCCCCGCTCCACCATCGCCAGTTTCCAGGCAAGGTTGATGGCGTCCTGCATGCCGGTATTCATGCCCTGTCCGCCGGCCGGGCTATGGATATGCGCGGCGTCGCCGGCGAGCACGACGCGTCCCCGCGAATATTCGGCGACCTTTCGCTCGTTGATGCGAAAATACGTGAGCCAGACCGGGTCGAGGACGCGGAAGCCACCGCCCGCGCGCTGGTCCGCCAGGGCCTGGACTTCGGCGAGGGTCGGGTCGGGTCGCGGACGCGCCGAATCGGTCTTGCCGATATCGGCGATCAGTCGCGCGCGGCCACCAGGGATGGGAAAGATCACCAGCGGGCCGTCACGATGGAGATAGGTGGCGATCTCGTCGCTCGTCGGAGCGCCGTCGCCCTCCACGCGGATATCGGCGAGCAACCAATCGTCGCCTTGCGCCTCGCCCTCGAAGGCAAGGTCGAGCCCGTGCCGCACGATGCTGTGAGCGCCGTCACAGCCGAGCAGCCAGGACGGGGTCACCGTCTCCTCGCGGCCATCCGCATGGCGAAGCGTCGCCGCCACGTCATCGCCGGATGTCGTGAAGCTCACAAGCTCCACCTGCCGCTCCACCACGACACCGAAGGTGCTGAGGTGCTCGATCAGGAGGCGCTCGGTATCCCGCTGCGGGATCATCAGCGCGAAGTTGTAAGTGCTGACGATGCCGTCGAAACGCGCATGCCCGAGGACATTGCCGCCGCTGCGAATGGTTGCCCCATGGGCTCGCAGGCCGGCATCGAGGAAGGCCTGCTTGCAGCCCATCCGATCCATGAGTTCGAGGGTGCGCGCCCAGACGACGAGCGCCTTCGACGTCTGTGTCGGCTGCGGACTCTTGTCGATCAGGCGAACGTCGATCCCGTATCGGACGAGTTCGGCGGCGAGGGTAAGGCCGACGGGGCCGGCTCCGACGATGAGCACCTTGGGCATGATCGTTTCCTCACGTCTGGCGGCTCGGCTCTGCCTCACTTGTATAGGAAAGTTCGATCGCCATCGGGAGAGCGCTATCGGGCTGGATGGAAGCGGAGCCGCTGCCGCCTGTTCTCCCGACACATCGCGACCTGCAGCAAGGTGGATGGAACGGACTTGGCTTCCATCTCGGAGGCCTCTCGTCCACAACCATTGCGGGCGTTTTGATGCGGGAACTACGTATTTCAGGGCCATTACGTTGGAGTCATTCGAGGTTTGGTCATATCTGGTCCGCTAGAAGGACCGGAATTCAACCATCCCGTCCGGGAGGCAGCCATGGATACCAAGACGACCGAGTTGTGGCTTCCCATCGGTTGTGGACTGGCCTCATTGAGCGTGGCCCTGCTCTTTGCAGTCGCGCTGGGACGCTCGCTCGCCTGACGTTCGTCGGCCTTTTTCGCTTGGACGAGAGCCGGATCGCGACACTTTGCTCGGCTCTGACAGGGTAGGTCCGAGCCTCTCAGAAATTTCGCGGCAACCGTTTCGAGCGGGAGCAAGTGGACGGCAATCCGGCCAACGGTCTGAGGATCAATCCCGCGTCAGCATGGACTTGCCGATGGCGAAGACGCGACCGTCTCCAAGCAGATGCGCCGTGAAGCCGCCCGGGAACAGCGGATCGAAGACCGGATCACGCACATTGAGACCGCCGGCATAGGCGCCGAAGGCCGGCATCACCAATCGCTTGCCGTCGGTGACGAAGCAGCGCCGCCGCACCGCGCGACCGCGCATGGCGACCTTGCCGCAAGGATGGAGATGACCGGCGATCTCGCCCTCGCGGGCATCCGGCGAAGGCTCGTGCCGCAGGGTGAGGCCGCCCAGGACCAGGGTCTCCGCATAGCGCCCACCGACTCCCTCCGTCACGGCATGGTCGTGGTTGCCGGCGATCCAGACCCAGTCCCGCCCCTCCTGAAGCGCCGCGACCATGGCGCGATCGCCCGGCTCCATCCGCTCGGGTCCTCGTGAATCGTGGAAGGAATCGCCGAGCGCGACGACGCGAGCGGGGTCGAGCCGGGCCACGGCCTCGTGCAGGCAGGAAAGGGTCTCGCGGGTATCGTAGGGCGGCAGGAACTGGCCCGAGCGCGCGGCATAAGCCGAGCCCTTCTCCAGATGCAGGTCGGAAACGATCAGCGTCCGGTGCGCGGCGAGCCACAAACCGCCGCAGAGGTCGAGTGTGAGGGCTTCCCCCGCCAGGATCAGGCCGGGGGTCTTGATCGTCCGTTCGAGTCTCTGGCCGAGCGCCACGATCACGTCCTTTGCGGAATCGGCCTGAAACGCGGACGACGCGCTTCAGAAAAGCCGATGTTGAAACAAAGACTTGTCGCGATGATCGGATCGGAAGTCCGGTCAGGGCGGCAGTCCGGGATAGGCGCGCCTCACCACGTCGTCACCCGAGCGCTTCCTCGAGAAGCTGCGCCTCGGCCTCGGCCAGGATCTCGTCCGCGCCTTCGCCGTAGACCTTCTCACGTCCGATTTCGAGCATGACGGACACGGAAAGCGGCGACACGCGGTCGAGGGCCTTGTGAGTGATTCGCCCTTGGATACGCCTCAACATCATGCCGAGGCGGGCCACGTCGAGGAGTCCGGTTGCCGCATCCTGCCGCGCGGCGCGCAAGAGCATGTGGTCGGGCTGGTGTTTGCGCAGCACATCGTAGACGAGATCGGTGGAGATCGTGACCTGACGCCCGGTCTTCTTCTGGCCCGGATAGCGCCGTTCGATCAGCCCGGCGATGACGGCGCATTGGCGGAAGGTGCGCTTCATCAACGAGGATTCGTCGAGCCAGGCCTCGAGATCGTCGCCGAGCATGTCCTCGGCGAACAGTTCCCCGAGGAAGCCGGGCTCGCGGGCGATGGCCTCGCTGACGTCCCGCGTCATCCAGATGGCGATGCCGTAATCATTGGCGGCAAAACCAAGGGGGCGCAGCCTCGCTCGCTCCATGCGCCGGGTGAGGAGCATGCCGAGGGTCTGGTGGGCGAGGCGTCCCTCGAAGGGAAAGGCGGTGAGGTAATAGCGCTTGGCTCGCGGGAACGTCTCCACGAGAAGGCTGTCCGGACCGGGCAGGATCGAGCGCTTGCGCTGCTGGACGAGATAATCCGCAACCTGTTTCGGCAGCCGGTCCCACTCGAAGGGATCGGCGATGATGGCGCGGACGCGGGCGGCGAGGAAAGTCGAGAGCGGAAACTTCGCCCCAGCATAGGACGGGATTGCCGGGTCGGTGCCGGGGCCCGCCCGAGTCGCCAGTGCCTCATCCTCGGACAGCCCTTCGAACCGAAGCACCTCGCCGGCGAAGAGGAAGGTGTCGCCCGGCGTCAGAGTGTCGGCGAAATCCTCCTCGATTTCGCCGAGGACGCGACCGCCCTTGGGCAGGATGGCGCCAGGCTTGCCGCGCACACCGCGCGCGAGGCGAACCTTCACCTTGGCGGATTCGACGATGGTCCCGACATTCATCCGGTATTGCTGCGCCGTCCTGGCATCGCGCACGCGCCACAGCCCGTCAGGCCCGCGCAGGATCTTGGCGAAGCGCTCATAGGCACGGAGAGCGTAGCCGCCGGTCGCCACGTAATCGACCACCGCCTCGAAATCCTCCCACGACAAGGTCGTGTAAGGAGCCGCCGAGACGATTTCCTCGTAGAGTCGGACCGGATCGAACGCGTCGGCGCAGGCCATGCCGAGGATGTGCTGGGCCAGCACGTCCGGCGCGCCCAGGCGGGCATCCGGTGTGTCCTGAGCCGCCGCCTCCACCGCATCGAGGGCGGCTTGGCATTCGAGAATCTCGAACCGGTTGCCGGGGACGAGATAGGCTTTCGACGGCTCGTCCATGCGGTGGTTGGCGCGCCCGATCCGCTGCATGATCCGGCTCGCGCCTTTCGGCGCGCCGATATTGATGACGAGGTCGACGTCACCCCAGTCGATTCCGAGATCGAGAGTCGCGGTGCAGACGATGGCCCGCAACTGCCCCGCCGCCATCGCCGCTTCGACCCGCCGTCTCTGGCTCGCGTCGAGGGACCCGTGGTGGAGCGCGATCGGCAGCGACGATTCGTTGATCCGCCAGAGTTCCTGAAAGGTGTACTCGGCCTGGAGCCGCGTATTGACGAAGACCAGCACCGTGCGGTGAGCCTCGATCAACGCGTAGATCGCCGGCATCGCCTGCGTCGCGGTATGGCCGGCGAGCGGCAGTGTCAGGCCGGTATCGAGCATGTGCAGGTCCGGCGCTGCGCCGCCCTTGACCACCACGAGGTCGGCGAGATCCTTCGCTCTTCCATCATCCACCTTCGGCTTGAGGCGTTGGGGAGCGGCGGGGGGCTCCAAGTCGCGTAATGGGCTTGGGATGCAGCCTCCCAGGCTGCTCTGAGACATCTCAGGATGGGGCTGCGGCACCAGATATCGCCGCAGATCGTCGGGCTCGCGTACCGTCGCCGAAAGACCGATGGCGGTAAGGCGGGGGCTCAGGCGATGCAGTCGCGCCAGCCCGAGCGACAGCAGGTCACCCCGTTTCGAGGTGACCAGTGCGTGCAACTCGTCGAGGACGACGCAGGACAAATTCGAGAAGAGCTCCGTCGCCTCGCGATGCGCGATGAGAAGCGCAAGCTGCTCCGGTGTCGTCAGAAGGATGTCGGGCGGACGTTCGACCTGCCGCGTGCGCTTGTGCGAGGGCGTGTCGCCGGTGCGGGTTTCGACCCGGATCGGCAATCCCATCTCGGCAATGGGTGCCTCGAGGTTGCGGGCGATGTCGACCGCGAGCGCCTTCAGGGGCGAGATGTAGAGCGTATGGAGCCCGCGCGCCTTTCGCGATGGTTCGCGTTCGGACAGGGCAACGAGGCTCGGAAGGAAACCGGCAAGTGTCTTGCCGGCTCCCGTCGGCGCCACGAGCAGGGATGAGCGACCGGCCTGGACGATTCCGAGAAGTTCGATCTGATGCGGGCGGGGAGCCCAGCCGCGCGACGCGAACCAGTCCTCGAACCGCTCGGGAAGCCGGCCCTCAGGCAAGGGTCATCAAGCGAGGGCCATCAGGAACCGGTCGATCAGTTCCAGGGCACGTGCGGTCATGGCGCCGGGATAGCGCACGAAGACATGGCAGCCGCCGGGATAGATCGCGGTATGGCCGCCATTGCCGGCTGCAGCCCAGCGGGACGACATGTAGAGCGTATCGTCCAGAAGCGGATCGTGGGTGCCCACCGAGAACAGGGCCGGCGGCAGGCCCGCGAGGTCGGCATAGAGCGGCGAAACGTCGGGACGGCGCCGGTCGATGCCGTCGCGGACGTAGTCGTTGGCGAAGGTGGTCAGATCCTTCGTGTTCACCACGAGGCGTGTTTCGCCCCAGTTGCGCACGCTAGGGGTGAGGCCGAGATCGAAGAAACCGGCATTGAGGTTGGCGCCGCGAAAGGCGCGGGGGAGGTTGTGCCGGTCGCGGAGGCGCAGCAGCGTCATCACCGCAAGATGGGCGCCGGCGGATTCACCGCCGATGGTCAGCGCAGAGATGCCGAATTCGGCCTTGCCGGGACCGGCGAGCCAGAGCGCCGCCGCCTCACAATCCTCGAGAGCCGCCGGGTAGGGGTTCTCGGGGGCAAGCCGGTACTCGACGGAAAGGCAGACGAAGCCGCAGGCATCGGCGATCCGTTCCAGCCAAGGATCCTGCTCGTCGGCGGCACCCCAGACCCATCCGCCACGGTGGATGTGGAGGTAGGCCCCACGCAGCTTCGGCCATTTCCTGGCATCGGGACGGATCAGCCTCAGCAGCAGGGGGCCGCTAGGTCCCTCGATCGTCACTGTCTCGGCGCGCGCGCTCCGTGGCATGGCGGGGGAAGCCTGCGTTCCCTGGCGACGGCGCGCACGAACCTCGGCGATCGGAATCGACCACGGGTCCGCCTGCGCGGCATGGGCGGCGATGATCTCGGCGTTGAGCCGATGGGTCTCCGGATCGATCGTCGCCGGGTCGAAGAGGGCGTGGTCGATCATGGATCGGTTCGTCTCATCCAGTGTGGGGCCGAAGCGGAGTTCGAGCGTGATGGTCGAATGTGGGCGAAGCTCCCACCGATGCCAGCCGCGTCGGCGGCACGAAACGGCCTAACGCCCGAACGTGCGGACGGTTTCGTTCGGGTGTGTCGCATCGGTCACGCTTCCGCCGGGTTCGCCGGCTTCAGAGGAGCCGACGAGGCCCCATATGTCGAAGACGATGCGGCCACCGGCCCACGGCCAGAGGATGACACCATGATCGTCGATAACGACCCGCGCCGACAGGGACCCTATCAGGGCCGCCAGCATGCCGGGAATGCCTATTCCGATCTGGAGCCGCGTTCGCCCTTACGCCGCTTCCTCGGTGGCTCGCCCATGGCGGTGCTGGTGAAGCTGGTATTCCTGTCGATCCTGGTCGGCGCCATCATGGCGATGCTTGGAATCACGCCCGGCCTGCTGTTCTGGCAGATCTACGATGCGGGTCGCGCGCTCATCGACCTCGGATTCGAGACCTTTCACGATTTCGGCCGGTGGATCCTCGCCGGCGCCGTGGTCGTCGTCCCGCTGTGGCTGCTATCGCGATTTCTGTCGGTGTCGAAATAGGCTTCCCTCCGTCCCTCTACGCCTGGCGGACGAGGTCGGTCGCCAGACGGCAGGGGGGCGGGCTCTTTATCCCAAAGAGGCCGCGCTCCTCATCTTAGCCTCACCTGCAGCGGAATGGGCCGTGCCGACGTCGGATCGTGCACTCTCCGCGCAAATGGAAAAAGGCCGGCATCTCTGCCGGCCTTTCGCAGTTCTGGACCGTGAGGACGCGTCAGCGCTGGACGATGACCTTCGCGCCGACCTTGGCCCGGGTGTAGAGGTCGGCCACGTCGTCGTTGGTCATGCGGATGCAGCCCGAGGAAACGGCCGTTCCGATCGTCTCAGGCTCATTGGAGCCGTGAATGCGATAGATCGAGCCGCCGAGATACATGGCGCGGGCGCCGAGCGGGTTCTCGATGCCGCCCTTCATGAATCGCGGCAGGTCGGGGCGGCGGCGCAGCATCTCGGCCGGGGGACGCCAATCGGGCCATTCGCGCTTCATCGTGATGGTCTGCGTGCCACCCCAGGTGAAGCCGGGACGACCGACGCCCACGCCGTAGCGGAGGGCCTGACCGCCGCCGAGCACGTAGTACAGCCGGCGCTCGGCCGTGGAGACGACGATGGTGCCGGGGGCGAAATTGCCGGTATAGGCGACCTGCTCGCGCTGGATCGCCGACATCTGCGGCACGGCCGAGGCCATCGGGTCGGCCGGGTTGAGCGAGGCGTTCGCTGTAGGCACCGCGACCACGGCGACGGCAGCGGGCTCAGCCTGCGGACGCACGCGCAGCACCAGCGCATTGTCGAGGGGCTGGCGGGTAAGAGGATCGATTTCGTAGGCGGCGGCAGGCGATGCCCAGGCACCAACCATGCAGACGAGCCCGGACAGGGCGGGGGCGATACGGCGCATCAAAGCCTCTCGAAGGCAGGCGAAAATATGAGGAAACACGGTCGGTAACGCGACGCAGGATACCGTTTCCCGATCCCCAAGACGTAAACGCTACCGCTTCAAAGCCAAGCTGAATTCGCGACGACGCAACGGTTGCAGCGGCGTCGTGACTCCGTGGCAACAGTGTGGCGGCTTAGCCTTATCGACGGGATTAGAAGTCGGCCTGAATCGCGGGATGGGAACCAATCCACGATACGGGGCACGTGTATCGTCTGGCTCGCCGCAATTCGGCTTGGAACAAATGTCGGGTTCAGACCGCGTCGAGACCGAGATCGATGATCGGCGCGCTGTGGGTGATCCAGCCACTGGAGATCAGATCGACGCCGGATGCAGCGATGGCGCCCACCGTGTCGCGGTTGATCCGACCCGACGCTTCGGCGATGGCGCGCCCGTCGATCATCCGCACGGCCTCGCGCAACTGGTCGGGGCTCATGTTGTCGAGGAGCACGGCGTCGGCCCTCACCGAAAGGGCTTCCGCGAGTTGCTCCAGGGTATCGACCTCGATCTCGATCTTCACCAAATGGCCGGAATAGGCCCGCGCCCGCTCGATGGCCGGTACGATGCCGCGTGCAACGGCTACATGGTTGTCCTTGATCAGCACGGCGTCATCGAGCCCGTAACGATGGTTGGAGCCGCCCCCGGCCCGCACGGCATGCTTCTCCAGCGAGCGAAGTCCAGGTGTGGTCTTACGGGTGCAGACGATCCGTGCCTTGCCGTGCGGACGGGCCGCCTCGACCAGATCGGCGGTGGCCGTGGCCACACCCGACATCCGGCACAGCAGGTTCAGCGCGACGCGCTCGGCGGTGAGGATCGCGCGCGCCGGTCCGTCGAGGCGGATGACCACGTCGCCGGGCGAGACCCGTGCGCCGTCGCCGCGCTCGACGATCACGGATACGGACGGATCGATCAGCGCGAACGCGATCACCGCCGCATCGACACCGGAGATCACGCCGGCCTGCCGTGCCGCGATCACGCCCGAGAGGCGCGCTTCGGCCGGAACGATCGCGTCTGTCGTGATGTCGCCGGCCCGGCCCAGATCTTCGAGCAATGCCGCGCGTACGATCGGCTCGACGAGCAGGCGGGGGAGGGGGACGAGGAAGTCGGCGCTCATGGGGTCGCTCGCGAAAAGATCGTTGGAATGGTAGCCGGCCGTCCCACCGACGCCCTCGATTTCAGGCGGCGGAGTGACGCCGAGCCGTCCGGATATTCGGCGCGCTCCGAAGCGCTGCTTAGAGGCCGCTATGAGGCCCCTCTGGATGAGCGCGGAGGTGGAGTTCGAGGACGGGATACGGTTCCCGTCTCAAGCGTCGGCGGCGGCGTCAGTGGTCATTGCGTCCGTCATCCGCCAGATGTCGGCAAGCGTCACCTCGCTGTGCCGGGCCGGTGCCTGATCCGGATGGTCGCTGCGCCAATGAGCGCCGCGGCTCTCGGTGCGGGACAGGGCCGAACTCGCGACCACCAACCCGGTGAGTGCCGCATCCGAGCCGCGTCTGGCGGCCGGTGCCAGCCGGTGCATAGCCTCGGTCAGGCCATCCGCCTCGCGCACGACGCCGACCCGGGCCTCCATCATCTCACGGATCGGAGCGATATCGTCCTCTTCATGCCGACGCGGTTCGGCCGGAACCCCGCGCCCGGGCGCGGGGATCGAGGTGATGCCCTCCGCGATCCACGGGGCGAAGGCCATCGCCTCGAGGAGAGAGTTGCTGGCGAGGCGGTTCGCGCCGTGCAGACCGGTGGAGGCGACCTCACCGCAGGCGAACAGGCCGGACACCGTGCTGGCGCCGGAGCCATCCACTTTGACGCCGCCCATGTGGTAATGCGCAGCCGGCCTGACAGGGATCGGCTGACGTTGCGGATCGATGCCGGATGAGGCGCAGAGGCCGGCCACCGTGGGAAACCGCCCGGCCATGCGGGCACCGAGCGCTCCACGGCAATCGAGGAAGACCTCCGTCCCGCGGCACCTGGCCTGGAAGATCGCACGGGCGACCACGTCGCGCGGAGCGAGATCGCCGCCGGCAATGCCTGCCATGACCGGTTGCCCGTCGGCATCGATCAGCCGCGCACCCTCGCCGCGCAGGGCCTCGGTGGCGAGCGGCATCGGATCTATTCCCACCGAGATGGCGGTGGGGTGGAACTGCACGAATTCCATGTCCCGCAACGTCGCGCCCGCACGCGCCGCGAGGGCCAAGCCGCCGCCGGTAGCCCCGCGCGGGTTGGTGGTCGAGGCGTAGAGCGCGCCGATCCCGCCGGTGGCGAGAACCACGGCGCGTGCGGCGATCCGTGCCGTCGTTCCGTCGCGCTCACAGACGATGCCGGCGACGGCGCCGTACTCGTCCTGAACGAGACCGCGCACGGTCGCGACCAGGATTTCGATGGACGGAGTCAGGGCCACCGCTTTCAGCAGCGTATCGAGCACCATCCGGCCGGTGGAATCACCGCCGGCCCGGACGATGCGGCGGCGAGAATGCGCCGCTTCGAGCCCGAGCGCGAGGGCGCCCGAGCCATCTCGGTCGAACGGCGCACCGAGGCCGACGAGCCATTCGATGAGGCCGGGGCCGGCTTGGGCGACGCGCGCGGCGACGGCAGGGTCGGTGAGCCCTGCGCCTGCGGCTTCGGTGTCGGCCGCGTGGAGTGCCGCGTCGTCATCCTCGGCCATGGCGGCGGCGATGCCGCCCTGTGCCCAACCGGTCGCTGTGCCGCTTCCCAGAGGAGAGGCGGTAACGAGGGTGACAGGACGCGGGCTCAACCGAAGCGCCGTGGCGAGGCCGGCGACGCCGGCTCCGACCACGATGACGCGATCCGAGCCCGGAATCGCGAAGGAGAAGGGGGAATGCGCGTTCATCGCGGGCGTACCGCGAGCATGCGCTCCACCGCCGCGCGGGCACGCTCGGCGAGTTCCGGCTCCACCGTCACTTCATGGGTGAGAGTCTCCAGCGCGTGACGGATGTTCTTGAGCGACATCCGCTTCATGTGCGGGCAGAGGTTGCAGGGCTTGATGAACTCGATGTCGGGGTTGGCCGCAGCGATGTTGTCCCCCATCGAACACTCGGTGACGAGCACGACCTGACGCGGTCGCTTCTGCGTGACGAAGTTCATCATCATCGCTGTCGAGCCGGAGAAATCCGCGGCCGCCACGACGTCGGGCGGGCATTCCGGATGGGCGATGACGGTGACGCCGGGATAGCTCTCACGGACCTCGCTGATATCGGCGGGAGTGAACTGCTCGTGCACTTCGCAATGCCCGGCCCAGGTCAGGATTTCGACCTCCGGCACCAAGACCTGGACGTTCTGCGCCAGGAACTCGTCGGGGATCATCAGGACGCGCGGCGCATTCAGCGAGCGCACCACGTCGACCGCGTTGCCGGAGGTGCAGCACACGTCCGATTCCGCCTTCACCGCGGCGGACGTGTTGACGTAGGTCACGATCGGCACGCCCGGATACTTCTCGCGCAGGCCTCGCACGTCGGCGGCGGTGATCGAGTCGGCCAGCGAACAACCGGCGCGCATGTCGGGAATCAGTACGGTCTTGCCGGGATTGAGGAGCTTGGCCGTCTCCGCCATGAAATGGACGCCGGCCAGCACGATCACGTCGGCATCCACAGTGATCGCCTCACGTGCCAGCGCCAAGCTGTCACCGACGATGTCGGACACCGTGTGAAAGATCTCCGGTGCCTGATAATTGTGGGCGAGGATCACCGCGTTGCGGGTCTTCTTCAGTTCCAGGATCGCCGCCACGTCCTCCGCCAGAGCGGGCCACTCGATGGCCGGGATGTGCCGGCTCACGCGATCGTAGATATGGGGCAGAGGCAGGGTCGAAACCCGGTCGATCGGGAGACTGGTCGCCGCCATGGACGCGTCCTCATTTATGCTCAATCTGAGCATTGCGCCGACTAACGTAGGCGCGCGAGATGCGCTTGTCTAGATATGCTGAGGCTGAGCATATTCATTTTGCGATGCAATATCGATCGCTTGTCTCGGAGGTTCGCGCAGGGAGTTTCTCGGGTGCGAAGCGAGGTCGATCGGACCGAGGGACGTCCCCTGACAAATGCTGGCTGATAGTATTGCGCCGATCAGAGCTGTATTATTTGGAATTCATCTCGATCGACGAGAATAAGGGATGCCGAACGACGTGTGAAGTCCTCAGGATAATCGTCGCGACGGCGCGAGCCGGAAACCCGGTGCGGGGCGTTCCAGCAGCACTTCGCGACGAAAACGGACGAGACGGGCCGGCCGGCCGGCGGCGCCGCTGGTGACCTCGTCGGTCTCTTCCACCAAGCCCTGTTGAGCGACGAGGCGACGGAAATTCTGCTTATGAAGGTTCGCGCCGGACAAGGCTTCGACGGTGCGCTGCAACTGGAACAGCGTGAAGGTCGGCGGCATCAGCTCGAATACCACCGGGCGATACTTGATCTTGCCGCGCAGCCGCCCGATCGCCGTCGCGAGAACGCGCCGATGATCGAAGCCCATCGGTCGGCCCGTCGTCGAAATATCGGTGGAGCAGGCTTCGCCGGCCTGTCCTTGAGCTTCAGGGATCAGCCCGGCCTCGAACAGCAGTTCGTAGCGCTCGAGAACGCGTTCCTCGTTCCAGCCCCCGCCACCGAGACCGAAGGTCAAGCCGAGCCTGTCCTCGCGGCGACGCTTCAGCTTGGAATCGGTGGTCCCGGCGGCCCATGCCAGGAGTTTGGCCTCGATCTCATCCAACGCGGCCGGCCGGCCCGCACGCCAATCTTCCCAAGGAAGAAACGCGTACCAGTTGCGCCACGACGCTTCGGCGGAAGCTGTCGAGCGCATCTCGCGCACCAGAGCGAGATAGGCGACCGATAGGGAGTGGAGACCACCCGAATCGTCGCCCTGCCTGTCGCGATCCCCGAAGGTGTAGAGTTGTTCGACGTAGCCAAGGCGCTGCTGTGTCTGGCGCTCGACCCAGGCGCGCAGGCCGCGCTCCAGGGTCGGATGTTCGGGCACCAGAGGGCCGGCGGGCAAACCGGTTTCGCGCCCGGTCGCTTGACCCGCGACCTGTACAGTGAGGGCACGCGGTTCGCCGTCCGTCGCCGCGACGATGACGGCGACGAGGCCGACCGCCGACGGATTGGGAAGCGCATTCGCCGCTTCCGCCGCAAGCCCGTCCTGCCTCCTCGTCACCTGTGCCACCCCCCGGTCCGCGCTTTGGTCGTCATGGCAGATTGCGCGTGGGAATCAACGCGCGGCCGGTGCCACGCATCGCCTCACGCCTTGCTGGGTACCGGCCGCGCCGGGTTGCCGACCACTGTCGCTCCGGGAGCCACGTCGCGGGTGACGACGGCTCCGGCACCGATGATCGCGTGATCCCCGACCGTCACGCCGGGCAGAATCATCGCGCCGCCGCCGATCCAGACATTGCGGCCGATGGCGATGGGCCGTGCGAATTCCAGTCCGGCCTCACGCGCCTCAGCATCGCGAGGATGATCTGCCGTGAGGATCTGCACGCCCGGCCCGATCTGCGTCCTGTCTCCGATCGTCACCGTGGTGCAATCGAGGATGACGCAGTTGAAGTTCAGGAAGACGTTGGCGCCGATGCTGATGTTGAAACCGTAATCGCAATGGAAGGGCGGCCGGATCACCGCCGCCTCGCCGACCTGTGCGAAGATCTCGCGCAAGAGCACGCGGCGCTCGTCGGCCGGGCGCCCGAGCATGGCGTTGTAGCGCGCGAGCCAGACTTGGCAGGCGCGCAGGTCGGAGGCCAGTTCGGCGTCGTCAGGGTGATAGAGTTCACCCGCGATCATCTTCTGCTTCGGGCTCCGCTCCGCCTTCGTCGTCATGCCGGTCTCCCTCCCTCCTCGGTGGATGCGGGGAGTAGGCCGACCGGCGGATGGCGGCAAGGTATGCAGAGAGGATCGGCTTCCCGCGGCACCGGCTCCCGCCTAGGATGCTTCCTGTGCGGCGTATTGGAGGACAAACGTGATTGGACGCGACACCGCCCTGGGCTCGACCGTACCGGTCGATCTGAGGCTTTACGGCATCCTCGACGTGGATGTCTGCGGCGATGATGGGGCGGACCTCGCCGAGATGGCAGCCGAGGCCGTGTCCGGCGGCTGCACCCTCCTGCAGTACCGCGAGAAGGCGATCGGGAATGCGCGCGAGTCGCTGGCGCGCATACGCGCCATCAAGGAGGCGATCACCGGCACCGGAGTGCCGCTTCTCGTCAACGATCGCTGTGACCTCGCGCTTGCGGCGGAGACGGAGGGCGTCCATCTCGGCCAATCCGACCTGCACCCGGTGGAAGCGCGACACATCCTCGGGCCACGCTCGATTATCGGGCTGACCTTGAAGTCGGGCCCTCAAGCGGACGAACTCTATCGCCTGCCCGTGGATTATGCCTGCATCGGTGGCGTGTTCGCGACCACGAGCAAGGATAACCCCGATCCGCCGGTCGGGCTCGACGGGTTCTCCCGCATCGCCTTCCGGGCGCGTCTCGCCCGCGGGACCGGTTTCCCCGTGGGCGCGATCGCCGGCATCGATGGCAGTAATGCCGCTGCCGTCATCGTGGCGGGCGCCGACGGAATCGCCGTGATTTCCGCGCTCTTCTCCGACCATGACGTGGAGGCGAGAGCGAGCGATCTTCGCCACCGGGTGGATTCGGCTCTCGCGGCAAGGGGCGTCACCCGTTAGCGGGCGAACCGGCTCTCCGCCGACAAAATTCTCTAAGTCTCTGTTCTAAAATCATTTTCAAAGGAGCCGGATTTCCCCGTTTCGGCCAATGGTCTAGGGTTGGCGTAACGAGAAGGACGAGGACCGCCATGATACCCATCGCCGTGACCATAGCGGGCTCCGATTCCAGCGGGGGCGCCGGAATCCAGGCCGACCTGAAGACCTTCGCGGCACTCAAGGTCTATGGCGCCAGCGTCATCACGGCGCTCACGGCGCAGAACACCCTCGGCGTGCAGGCCATCCACGACGTTCCGGCCGATTTCATCGCCGCGCAGATCGACAGCGTCTTCTCGGACCTCACGGTGAAGGCGGTGAAGATCGGGATGCTGTCTCAGCCCGCCGTGATCGAGGCGGTGGCCGCCGGCCTCGCCCGCCATGCCTCCCGCATCCCGATCGTGCTCGACCCGGTCATGGTGGCGACGAGCGGAGACCGGCTCATTTCGGACGATGCGGTCGAGGCCCTGCGCCGACATCTCCTTCCCCTCGCCGATCTGGTGACGCCGAACCTCCCCGAGGCCGCGACCCTGATCGATGCCGCCGTCGCGAAGAGCGAGAACGATGCCGTGGTCCAGGGACGGAAGCTTTTGGCGATGGGAGCCCGCGCCGTCCTCATCAAGGGTGGCCATGCGGAGGGGAACGAGAGCGTCGACCACCTGATGAGCGCCGACGGGACGATGCGGCGCTTCGCATCGCCACGCATCGATACCCGAAACACCCATGGTACCGGCTGTACCCTGTCCTCGGCCGTGGCCGCGGGGCTCGCGCGTGGTTTGTCCCTCACGGAGGCGGTGGCCCAGGCCAAGCGCTACGTCACCGCCGCCATCGCCGCCGCCAGGGCTGTTGCAGTCGGAAACGGGCACGGTCCCGTCCATCATTTCCATGCCCTTTGGCATTGATGCGGGGGAGAAGTTGGCCCCGCTCGCCTTGCATCCGATGCGCGATTGCGTTTGAAGTACCGCACGATCGTTCGATGTACGGAACGGCGCGATAGGTTTTGGGACAATGCAAGATCAGGCGACGACGCCCGAACGGGGACGGCAGCGGGATATCCTGAACGGGGCACAGGTTCTGTCGGGCCAGCTCGGCAAGACCATTCAACGCCTGCGCAAGGCCTATAATCTTTCGCTCTCCGAACTCGCGGAGCAATCCGGCGTCGCCAAGTCGATCATCAGCCAGATCGAGCGCAACGAGACCAACCCGACGCTGGCGACGATCTGGCGCCTGAGCCAGGCCCTCGACGTCTCGATCGAGCGGGTTCTCGCCACCAGCGACGAGGAGCCCTTCATCGAGAAGACGTCCCGCGCCGATACGCCGATCCTGCTCTCCGACGACGGCAAGGTGCGCCTCGCCATCGTCGGTTGGATCAAGACGGTGGAATGGCTGCAATGGTACGAGGTCACGGCCGATCCGGGCGGTGTCCTCGATTCCGATCCGCACCAGCGCGGCTCGGTGGAATCCCTCACGGTCACCGAGGGGACGCTCGAAGTCGAAGTGGCCGGCACGTTCCAGCGGGCGCGGATCGGCGAGACCCTGCGCTACCGGTGCGACCGGCCGCACACGGTCCGCTGCGTCGGCACGGAGCCGGCCAAGGCGATCATGGTCGTGATCATGAAGGCCGCCGTCATGGAGTGAGCCGGAGCACTAGCCCGGTCGGATGTCGGGCTCGCTCCGCAGACTGTGCGCGGTCGTCCAGCGTCCCTTGCGAAAAAGCCGAATCGAAATTACCGATGGGTCATTATCAGTAATCGATTGACGGTGGTGCCATGCCTGTTCGCAAGTGGGGTGAGGAGCAGCGCGTCAACACCACGGTCACCGGAGACCAGACCTCGGCGGCGGTCACGGTTCTGAACAACGGTAACTTCGTCTCTGTCTGGCAGGATGGCAGCGGTTCGGTCGCGGTCCTGCGCGGACAGATGTTCGACACCACCGGACAGCCGATCGGGCGCGAGTTTCTGGTCGACAAGACCACGATCGGCGACACGCTGCCGACCATCGCGCCGCTGGCGAATGGCGGCTTCATCGTCTCCTATCAACATTATGCCTCGCCCGAGAATCAGGACCTCTACGTCTCGGTCTTCGACGCGGCGGGCGTCTATCAGAACCGGATCGTATCGACATCGTTCTCCCACCAGTTCAGTCCCGACGTGGCTCAACTCGGCAACGGGGCGGAATCGATCCTGGTCTGGGAAGATCTCGGGTCGAACAATGGCGATATCCGTGCCGCTGCATATGCCGCCGACGGAACGCTGAAGCCGTCTTTCGTCGTCAACAGCGTCGTCGAGGGGGAGCAATCCCACGCCGCGATCACGGCGGGGCCTCTGAGCATCCTCCCCGTCGCCGTCTGGAGCAGCGGCAACAGCATCAAGGGCTCGCTCCTGGGCCCTGATGGAATCATCGGGTCCGAGTTCCAGGTCAACGTTCCCACCGGCGATATCCCGATGGAACCGGATGTGGCCTATATCGGCGCCGGCCGCTTCGTGGTGACCTGGACATCGTTCAATCAGGGCAGCGGCGGCGGCATCCACGCACGCCTGTTCGGGGTCTATGGTGGGATCGCGCATCCGATCGCGAGCGAGATCTTCGTCAACGCGACCACGGAGGGCGGCGATTCCACGATCACGCCGCTGCACAATGGCGGCTTCGTGGTCTCGTGGTCCGAATCCAATTTCTTTGGCGCCGGCACCGGACCGGACACGTCCGGGTCATCGATCCACCTTCAGGCATTCGACGGTTCGGGTGCGAAGATGGGGGGCGAGACCATCGTCAACACGACGACGACGAACTCGCAGCTCAACCCGTCGGTGACGGCGCTGATGGACGACCGCGTCGTGGTGACCTGGACCGATTACAGCGGAACGGGTGGGGATGCATCGGGCACGTCCATCAAGATGCAGATCGTCGATCCGCGCGATGGACTGATCTTCGGCGCCGGTGGCGACGACGTCCTTTACGGCCACGACTTCGTCAACGACGAGATGAACGGTGGCGACGGCAACGACAAGCTCTACGGCCTCGATGGAGCGGACGCACTCTACGGCGGAGACAATAACGACCGTCTGGATGGCGGACACGGTGCCGACATGATGGTCGGCGGAACCGGTAACGACACCTACTTCGTCGACACGATCGATGACCGGATCATCGAGCGCAACGAGACCGGAACCGACACTGTCTATTCCAGCGTGACCTACTCCTTGGCCGGACAATACGCGGAGCGCCTGTATCTCACCGGCTCCGCAGCGATCAACGCGACCGGCAACAGTCTGAACAACGTGCTCAACGGCAATACGGGAGCTAACAAACTGGTGGGCGGTGATGGCGCCGACACGTTGAATGGTGGCCTCGGCAAGGACTCGCTGTTCGGCGGAACAGGCAACGATAGCTTCGCCTTCTCCACCAAGCTCTCGTCAGCCAATGTCGACGTGATCAACGACTTCGCCAACGTGTCCGGCAACAACGACACGATCAGGCTCGACAACGCTATTTTCACCGCGCTGATCAAGACCGGAACCCTGGCCACGGCCCTCTTCGCCGCCAACACCACCGGGACCGCGACCCAGAGCGATGACCGGATCGTCTACGAGACCGATACGGGCAACTTGTATTACGACCATGACGGGTCTGGCGGCGATGCCGGCATTCTCTTCGCCGTCCTCAAAGCCCATCCCGCTTTGACGGCCAGCGACTTCGTCGTGTTCTGACACGACGACCGCCTCCAGAGATCGCAACGCGGGAGCCTGGGACCGAACCTTCGTGCGTCAGTGTCCGGAATTCACCCAGCGGACGACGTCGGCGAGGACGATGCTCAGCGCGGCATCGAGACCTACCGCGGCATTGCCGGCCTCCACCTTCGCCACCGGCACCCTTGCAGTGAAGATGCGCGCGGCGACCACCTTGCCGGTGCCGTCGGTGATCAGCTTGGCCGAGATGTCCACCACCGCCTCGCCGGAGCCTGTCGCGATGTCGAAGGCGCGGATTTCGCTGATCAGCGCATAATCGGCGACGATCTTGTCTCCGGGGCGGCTCACGGATTTCAGGCGGCCTGAATTCTCCAGGCTCTGGATCAACCGCGTCTGGACGAGGCGGGGCAGGCGATCGGCCCATTGGCCGCCGCCGAGGAACGAAAGCTCCCCACCAGTCTGGCGAACGATGATGCGGTCCTGCTCAAAAGGCTGGAGTCCGACCGGCTCGGCCACCGAGATCGACCGTGCCGCCACGCTCGGCCGGCCGGAACTCGGCAGGGCGGCGAGATCGAAGGTGAGGGGCGCCCCGCCGCCGCAACCGCCGAGGACGGTGGCAAGACAGGCGAGCACGAGAGCATTCGAGCGAAACGTCATCCGGCGGGCCTGGGAACCTTTGCAGTGCGACACGAAGCGCAACCGTAAACTACGGCAAAGCCGTTTTCGTGCCGTGTCGTCGGACACCTGCGGCCTGATCCACCGAGGTTCAGCGACCACCGTTGTATTCCGGCAACGACGGCTTGCCACCGAAGATCACCTGGGAGGGGTCCCGCTCGAGGCTTTTCACCGTGCGGTTGAGCGTATTCAGCGTGCGCTGCCCATCCGAGGACAGGGCCTCGACCTCGCGCCGTCCAGTGCCGCTGAGCCGGCTGAAGCTCGACGCGATGGTGGAGGTCCGCTTATCGAGATTCTCGGACAGGGTGCGGAAGGCCTTGCCGGCGTCGCGCACCGAGATGGCGGCGTCGCGAACCTCGGCGAAGGTGCTGCTGCCGGCCTGACCGGATGCCGAGCCGAGGAAGCCTTCAGCGCCCTTCAACACGTTGTCGACCCGGTCGGCCGAGGCGTTGAGCTTGCCGGCGAGCGATCGTGCATCCTTCACCGCGCCCTCGATATCGGGCGTCGTGGTGTTGAGTGCGGCGGAGAAGCGCTCGGCGTTGTCGATGACCCGGTTGAGCTTCTGTCCGTCGATGGCCTTCACCAGCGAGCTCACCGCCGGCCCGGCATCGTTCAGGGTCTTGGAAAAGGCTTCGACGTTGGCGAGCGTCCTGGTGATCGCGCCTTCGTTGCCGGCGACGAGTTTGTCGAGGCGCTGCAGCATGTCGTCGGCGCGCTGCGCGATCTGCTTGGCCGCCGCCATCATGTCCTGAATGTCGGAACTGTCGGCGAAGATCGTCGGGGTCTGGTCGCCCGAACCCGGTGTGAGCGGCGGCGAATCCGCGTTGCCGCCCGAGAGTGAGATCGTCGACACGCCAGTCAGCATCGCGGAATCGAGGCGGGCGCGGGTGTCGGCGCGCAGAGGCGTGGTCCGGTCCACTTCCACCATGGCGACGACGCGGCGCGGGTCCTGCGGCAGCAGGCGCACATCCATCACCTCGCCGACCTTGATGCCGTTGAAAGCGACGGTCGAACCCTTGGCGAGCCCGCCGACGCTGCCGGAAAAGACGATGCGCACGCCCTGGCGGACCTGGCTCCGCGATCCGCCCTGCAGCCAGAAAACGAAGCCGAAGGCGGCCACGAGGACCGCAAGGGTGAAGGCGCCGACAAGGGCGTAGTTCGCACGGGTCTCCATCGGATCAGCCATACTCCGGATGGGCATCGCCCGTGCGGTGCGCCACGGCACGCAAGGCGTGGACCGTCCGCAGGTTCCTGTGTTCAAGCATGGGCGTGCACCCCGCCGGTCACGATGGCGCGGGCCCGCTTGCCGTGGAAATAAGAGCGCAGCCAGGGATGGTCGCTCGCCAGCATGGCGTCGATCGGGCCCTGCGCGATGATCTGGCCGTCGCCGAGGGCCGCGATGCGATCGCAGGCCGTGTAGAGGCTGTCGAGATCGTGCGTCACCATGAAGACGGTGAGACCCAGCGTCTGTTTCAGCGTGGCCACCAATTCGTCGAACTCGCCGGCGCCGATCGGGTCGAGACCGGAGGTCGGCTCGTCGAGGAAGAGGATTTCCGGGTCGAGGGCGAGGGAGCGGGCGAGCGCGGCGCGCTTGATCATGCCGCCCGAGAGTTCGGAAGGCAGCTTGTCGGCGGCATCGGGCTTCAGGCCCACCATCTCGATCTTGAGGCGCGCGAACTCGTCGAGCAGGCGCTCGGACAGGTTCAGGTGCTCGCGCATGGGCATCTGGATATTCTGCTTGACGGTCAGGGCCGAGAACAGCGCGCCCTGTTGGAACAGGACGCCCCAGCGCTGCTCGATCTGCCGGCGGCGGGCCATGGTCATTCCGTCGACATCCTCGCCGAACACCTCGATCGTGCCCGAACGCTTCGGCACGAGGCCGAGGATGGTCCGAGTCAACACCGACTTGCCCTGCCCGGAAGGGCCGACGAAGCCGAGGATTTCGCCCCGATAGATGTCGAGGTTGAGCCCCTTCATCACGATCTTATCGCCAAAGCCGACCACGAGATCGCGGACGCCGATGATGACGTCGCGAGGTGGGGCGCTGTCGAACTGCGCGGGGGGCGAGGACATGTGATTCACGGCGGTCAGAAATCGATGGCCGCGAAGAACACGGCGAAAAGTCCATCAAGCACGATGACCATGAAAATAGACTTCACGACTGAGGCCGTGACGTGGCGCCCGAGCGATTCAGCCGATCCTTCGACCGCGAAACCTTCGATCGTGGCGATGATTCCGATGATGAGTGCCATGAACGGCGCTTTGATCAGACCGACCGCCACGTGGTGGAACGAGACTGCGGCCTGGAGCCTGGCCAGGAACGCGTCGACGGTCATGCCGCCGTAGAGCGATGCGGTGAGGCCGCCGCCGGCCAGAGCCGCCAGTGAGGCGAGGAAGGCGAGGATCGGCAGGCCGATCACCAGCGCGAGAATGCGCGGCACGATGAGGATCTCGATCGGGTCGAGGCCCATCACCCGCAGGGCATCGACCTCCTCGCGCATGCGCATGGACCCGATCTCGGCGGTGAAGGCCGAGCCCGAACGTCCAGCCACCATGATCGAGGTGAGTAGGACGCCGAGTTCGCGCAGGATGAGCAGGCCGATCAGGTTGACGACGAAACTCTGCGCGCCGAAGCGCTGAAGCTGGAAGATGCCTTGCTGCGCGACGATGCCGCCCACCAGGAACGAGATCAGCATGATGATCGGCACGCCGCGGAAGGCGACCTGTTCGAGCTGGTTGACCAGTGCCGTGCCGCGGAAGGTGCTGGGGCGCGAGGCGACTCGGATACACGCCGTCACCACCTCTCCGAGGAAGGCCAGGCCGCTCACCAGATCGGATTTCGCCCCGACGACGCGCATTCCGAGATCGTGCAGGAAGCCGATGAAACGCCCGCGCTGCGGCTTGCCGATGTAGCCATCGTCCGGCAGCTTCATCTCGCCGAGGAGAATGCGGTGCTCGGGCGTGGTGCCGGCATAGGCGAGGCGGCCGCCGGCGGCTTCGATCTCGCCGCGGGTCCGTTCCAGCACCCAGGCGCCGAGTGTATCGAGGCGTTTGACGTCGGAGAGATCGAGGAGGATCGGAGTACCGTCGGCATGGCCGGCGATATGGGCGGCGGCCTTCTCCACGGACGAGCCCTGATCCGCAGTCCATCGGCCGCTCAAGGCGACGCGTCCACCCTCGCCGAGGATCACGGCTTCGGCGACATCTGGATTCTGTCTGGCTTCAGCGTGGCGCACGAAGCGCAACTCCCGGTTCATGCGTGAAAAACGCAGATCAAGGTTACGGATTGGTCAAGGTTGGTGATCTGCGGCTGAGTGCTGACTCACAAACGTGGCCGTGTGAAGGGCCCTCTCGCTGCGACGCGCGCGGAAAGTGTCACCAGGCACAGGCCGGACAGGGCCAGCGGCGCCATCAGTGCGAAGGCGAGGCTACCTCCACCGGCCTGATAAGCGACACCGCAGAGAATCGTGGCGCTCGCCGAAGCGAAGGCATTGACGGCGCTCGACATGCCCTGGGCGCGACCCCGTGCGCCGTCCGGCGCGAAGGCCGAGATCGCCGTCATCGCGCCGAGCTGCGTCGCGCCGAAGCTGAACGCGTGAAGCAGTTGCAGGAACAGGGCCGGCACGAGGTCGCTGCCGAACTGGGACAGCCCAATCACTCGCACGAGCGAGGCGACGGCTCCGAGGCCGATTAGCCGGAACGGTGTCCGCCAACGAGTGGGCCAGCGGCTGACCGTCGCAAAGAACACGATCTCGGCTGCGACGCCCGTCGCCCAGAGAAGGCCGATCCACGAGGAAGAGATGCCGTTGGCCTGCCAATGGATGCTGCCGAACGCATAGGTCGCCGCATGACTCGCCTGGATCGTCGCCTGCGCGCCGATGCAGAGCCAGAGCACGCGGGGCAGGCGCGGGCGCTCGCCCGTCTTCATCGGCGATCGAGGCACCTGCGCCTCCACTGGGCTCGCGAAGATGGTGGTCGCTGCGACGAGCGCGAGGCCGGTGAGAAGAACCGGCACGGCAAGGCGCTCTCCCATGCCGCTCAAGGCGGCCCCGCCGAGCAAGCTCGCGATGAGAAAGCCGACGGACCCGGCCATGCGGATGCGGGCGTAGTCGAGCCTCTTGCTATGTCGGACGGCGGCAAGGGTCAGGTAATCGATCGTCGGTACGAGCGGTGCGCCGGCGGCGGCATTGACGGCGACGAGCAGCGCGAGGATCGGCCATCCGACCGCGGCACCGGCCGGCATCAACGCGTAGGTGGCCGCAACCACGAGGCTGCCGACGAGGAGGAGGCGCCGCGCGGCCACGCCTCGGTCGATCAGCCCGACGAGTGGCGTCGTCGCGATGATCTTCATCGCGATGGGAAGCGCCAGCAGGGCTCCGATGATCCGCGCATCGAGGCCGAGCGCCTTCAGCCAGACCGGCATGAACGGCATGGCGATGCCGATCTCGACGAAGACCACAGCATAGAGCAGCGACAGACGCGCCGCCTTCGGCTCCGCCGGCATGGGTTGTGACACGGAGAAGACCGCTCGGTTGAGATGCGAAGCGACAGAAGGGCGAAGCGCTGCTGGCCGCTGACGAAGACCCGACCCGTAAAGCCGGCGTTAAAGCCGTCATGTCAATCTGCCGCCGCTGGTCCCCGCGACTTCGCGCAATGGCGCGAGGCACCATCAAGGACACGAGTTTCATGTCGGTTATGCGTTCGCTCACATCGGTCGATGCGTCGGAATACGACCGGATCGAAGCCGCCATGAGCGAGAGCGAGCGCGGCCGCTGGTTCCTCGCCGAATATGGCCGCCGCAACCGGACCGCCGACACCGACATGCTGCTCGGCGCCATCTCGCGCCTCGAGCACGCGGTGACGGCCGACCGCCCCTCCGACCAGGAGAGCGAGCGGGTCGGGCGCATGCGCGGCGACCTGATGGACATGGCTCACGCCATTGCCCGCACCAAGGCCGAGATCGCGGCGATCAGCACGGTGGACCAGGATCAGAGCCGGCTCGGCATCGCCTCCGTCGCCCTCGACGCGATCATCCGCTCCACCGAGCGCGCAACGTCCGACATTCTCGGCGCCGCGGAGGAGGTCCAGGAGACCGCCTGGACCTTGCGCGAATCCGGCACCGATCCGTCGATCTGCGACGTGCTCGATCGCCGGGCCACGGAGATCTACACTGCCTGCTCGTTCCAGGACCTGACGGCGCAGCGCACTGCCCGCATCATCCATACCCTGCGCTATCTCGAAGAGCGCCTCGCGGCGATGATCGCGATCTGGGGTGGCGAGGTCGACTCGATTCCGCCGGCACCGGGCTCCACCCTGCCGAACGTCGCCGCGGACCTCGACCAGAGTGACGTGGATCGCTTCATCGACATGGACGTCGACCGGGTAGAGACCAAGCCCGTGCTGCCTCCTTTGCCTGTCTCGGAGAGCATGCACGACGAAGTGCTGTTCGTGGACACGTCATCGCCCGACGAAGGGGCCATGTCTGAAGGGCCTATTCACGAAGTGCCCGATGCCGAGGTTTCGGACGACGAGGCCGCCCCTGTCGAGGTTCAGGACGACGAGGCCGAGCCGACGGCAATCGCAGCGGAGAAGACCGACATCGCCACGGCCTTCGCCGATATCGACGGCTTGAGCGAGGAAGAAAAACTCGCCCTGTTCTCCTGAACCTGAAGAATTCAACCGCGCGCAGCGTCTCCGGCGCTGATAAAAGGGCCGCCATGGCCCTTCATCTCCTGAAGCTCTGCGTCGGTCCCGCGACGATCGAGGAGCTAGAACAGCGCATCGCCCGCAATCGGGCCGACGCGTCGGAGGCGGGGCGCGATCCTTCCACATTCCATGTGACGCGGATGGTGCCGAAGCGGGCTTCGGCCATCGCCGGCCAGGGCTCGATCTACTGGGTCATCAAGGGCACGTTGTGCTGCCGTCAATCGATCATGGCGATCGAGCCGTTCACGGATACGGATGGAATCGGACGTTGCCGCCTCGTCCTCGATCCCGTGGTCGTGGCGGTCAATCCGCGCCCCTGCCGACCGTTTCAGGGCTGGCGCTATCTGACGGTTCGGTCGGCACCGGCCGATCTCGACATGCACCGGTCCGACGGCCTCGCCGACATGCCCGAGTCGCTGCGCCGTGAACTCTCCGTCCTCGGCCTGATCTGACGTTCACCTCGATGCGTCGACGGAGAGGCTTTCGCCGTCCCGTCGACGCAGCATCTCAGGCCCCCTCGAAGCGACCGCTCGCATGAGCGAGCATCGTGTAGACCTTGCCCGTTTCCGAGGTGAGGTAGGCATCGGCCCGCCGCGAGTCGCGATCGTTCTTGGAAACTTCGCCGAGCAGCCGCTCGAACTCCCCGACATAGCGATCCACCGTCCGGCGGAACTCGGCATCGGCCGCGTAGCGCCTGCGGATCTCCTCGAAGGTCTGCCGACCCTGCGCCGTGTAGAGGCGGCGATCGAACAGGTTCGGCTCACCGCGACGATAGCGCTCCCACAACTCCACCGCCGTCTGATGCTCGATCATCTTGGCGATGTCGGTTGAGATCGTCTCGAGGGCCGTCCGGCTCCGCTCCACGGCGGCCTTGTTCGGCTCGGTTCGCGTGGACTCGATTTTGGTCGAATCCGGCTTGTTCGCCTCCGGTCTGGTTGCCTCCGATTTGGCCTGTTCCGCCTTCACCACTCCGGGCTTGGACTGCTCGGCACGATCGGGAGGGGTCTTCGCCGGAGAGGACCCATCCGTGTCGTCATCGAGGGAGGCGCGGGTCAGGAGGTCCGAGAGCCAGCCTCTGTTGTCGCGCCCGCCGCGACCGGCCGGGGCGGGGATGCGCGAGGTTTCACCGGAACGCAGGGGAGCTTGGCTGGCAGCCCGGCCCGTAGCCGCCGGAGCGGAGACGATGCTCATCTGCTGGCCTGTGCGAGGCTCGGGAGCCTTGTCCTCACGGGCTTTCGCTTCAGGAACATTGGCACCGGTCCCGACCGTATCGGGCTCCGCCGGCTTGGGCTTCGCGGCGATCGAGTCCGGAGCCTTGGCCTCCTGAAGCTTCGGGGCCGGAGCGTCGGCCTTGCGCGGCGCGGGGGCCGGCGCGGTCTGTGCCTTTGCGATTGGGGCAGGGCCACCATCCGGCTCCGCCACGTCGACGCCACGCCGCGACCGCGAGACGAGTGATGACAGTTCGTTCAGCGCCTTGATCTGGTCGGACACGACCCGGCGCATCTCACTGGTGGCCTCTTCGGTCTCGCGTGGAATTGCCAGCACGCCGCGCTGCAGATCCGCCCGCGTGGCGTCCAACTCGCGACGAATCTCCGCTGCCATCTCGCGCATACCCGCGACCGAGTCGCCGAAGCGTCCGGCCGCGCCTTCGAACACCACCATCATCTGCTCGGACGCACCGGAGATCGCCGCACGGACGGCGGCGGCAGTGCGCTCGCCCTCGTTGCCGGCATTGTCGCGAAGGCCCTCGAAGGCTCCGGTCACGCTGGCGCCCGCACTCTGGGCCGCATCCGACAAGCTGGTGGCGATACCACGAGCCCGCTCCTCAGCGGAACTGAGGGTCTCGGCCATCAGCGTGTCGAAGCGCGCGGTCTGCTCTTCGAGGGCGCCGGAGCGCGCCTCGATGCGTGTCAGCACCTCCTCCACCGCCTTGTCGCGGTTGGCGAGAAGATCGACGAGGCGCGCCTCGATGGATTCCAGCGAGCCCGCCGCGTTCGTGAGAGTGCCGGAATGGGTGCGGGCGATCTCGGTCAGCGAGCTTCCGCGCGCATCGAGCGATTTGGCGAGGTCGGAAGCATCGCGCAATGCGCCCTCGGCCACCGCCTTGAGCCGATCGACCTGTTCGGCCACGCTGCTGCTGGCGCGCTCGGTCTCGCCGCTGATCGCGGTAAGCGTTGCCTGCACCTGCTCGACCCGGCCCGAAAGGCCCTGTTCGATGGCGCCAAGATTCTCCCCCGCATCGCTGACCAGCTCGCGAAGGGCCGCGTTCGCACCTTCCACCCTATGGAGGACACCGCCGAGTTCGCTGCGAAGCCGATCGCTTGCTTCGTTGAGGGTCGCCAGCGCGCGAGATGCCCCGCCATCGATGGCCGCCAAGAGTGCGTTTCTGGATGCATCCGACTGTTCGGTGAGGTCGCGGACCCGGTCGCGCAGAGTGTCTGCGAGAGGCGTACCGCACTCGTTGAGGATGCGTTCGATCTCCTGGCTGCGCTCTCCAAGCGCCGCAGCAAGCTGGGACGCCGGGCCTTCGACGATGTCGCGAAGGCGCTCGGAATGCGTCGCCATCGCCTCGACGACGAGGTTTCCGCGTCCGTCGATCGTATCCGCGATCGATCCTCCGCGCTCTTCGATGGCACGGGTGATGGTCTCCGCGCTCTCGGCGAGGCGGCGTGACAGCGACTGCCCGCGGGATTCGATCAGCGTAGCCAGGGCCGTCGACCGGCGATCGAAGCCGGCGATCATGTCCTGGTTGCGCCCGTCGATGAGGGCGGCGACGGCCTCGTTGCGCTGATCGAGAGCCGTGGCGAGCGCATCGGCATGGGCCTGCGCCAGGGCGGCGTGGCGGTCGACCCGTTCGTCGAAAGCGGCCAGCATGGTTGCGCTGTGCCCGTCCACCAGAGTGGCATAGGCGTCCTGGCGGTCGTCGAAGGCATTGGCCAGCGCATCGCCGCGTGAGGCGACGAGAGAGGCGAACACCTTCATCCGGCTGTCGATACGGTTCGTGAAGGCCTCGCTGCGGGCATCCACCGCCTCGGTCAGGGCGGTGCCCTGGTTGTCGATGGTGCGGGCGAATGCCGCCGCGCGGCTGTCCACCAGCTGGTCGAGGGCCCGCAGGCATTCGTCGAACAGGGATGCGATAGCCTGAGTGCGGGCATCCACCGATTGGGTCAGCGATAGGCCCTGGTGGTCGATGGTGCTCGTGAACTCCGCCGTACGGTTGTTCATCAGGTCGTCGAGCGCGCGCAGGCGCTCGTCGAATACGGTGGCCATGACCTGGGCGCTGGCCTCGACGGCCTGGCTCAGTGATGTACCGCGATTGTCGATGGTCCGAGCGAACTCCGCTGCGCGGTTGTCCACCAGATCGTCTAGGGCGCGCAGGCGCTCGTCGAAGAGTGCGCCCATGGCATGGGTGCGGTCATCGACCGACTGATACAGGGCGCTGCCCTGACTCTCGACGGTGCGGGCGAATTCCGCCGTCCGGGTCTCCACGATGGTGTCGAGTTCACGAAGCCGATCTTCGAAGAGGGCGCGCAGTGAGCCCGTCCTGTCGTCGAGTGACCGGGCGAGGGTGCCGCCGCGGTCGTCGACCGTGTGAGCGAGCTGCGCCGTCCGGGTCTCGACGAGGTGATCGAGCGCGCGCAGGCGCTCGTCGAACAGAGTGCTCAGCATGGCCGTGCCCGCATCGACCGAGCGGGTGAGGACGGAGCCTTGCGTGTCCAGGGTCCGGACGAATTCGGCCGAACGGTTCGCCACCAGGCTGTCGAGGGCGAGCAGGCGCTCGTCGAACAGGACGCTCATCGCCTGAGTGCGCGCATCGACCCGGTCGGTCAGGGCCTCGGCACGGCCATCCACGAGCCCGTCGAGAGCCGTGAGGACGTCGTCGAACAATGTCCGAAGGCCGAGAGTGCGCGCCTCGACCGATGCTGCGATTTGGGAGCCGCGACCGTCCACGAGCTCGTTGAGGGCACCGATGCGCTCGTCGAACAGCGCGATCAGGTCACGCGTACGGGTTTCCACGGCACCGGCGGCACCGCCGAGGCTGGCCTCGATCGTATCGACGAAGGTCCGTCCACGCTGGTCGAGCGAGTCGTGCAGCGGCGCGAGCCGGTCGTCGAAGCTGCTGGTGAGAACCTGCGAGTGGTCGTCCAGCATGGTCCGGATCTCGTTGGTCCGGTTGTCGAGGAGCTGGTGGACGGTGCGCACGCCCTCATCGAGCAGGCTGCTGATATCGGTGGTCCGCTGGTGCAGCGTCGAGCCGAGCCGGCCTTCGCCCTCGCCCAAGAGCCGGTCCGCATCGGAGACGACCTCGCGCAGGCGAGCGATCACGGTGTCGCTGCGCTGTTCGAGAAGTTCCGCGAGGGATGAACCACCACGATCGAACAGGTGTGCCAGTTCGGTGATGCGGGTCCCGAGAGCCCCGAATACGATGCGTCCCTTCTCGTCGAGTTCCTGGCCCATGGCCGCCGTGCGCTCGTCGATGAGCGCCCCCAGCGCTTCCGCACGGTTCGAGAACGAGGCGCGGATCGCTTCCGCCTGTCCGGCGAGGGCATCGTTGGCATGCCCCGTCCGGCTCTCGATCATCTCCACGAGCTCGCGGGTGCGGTTGGAGAGGTCCTCGTCCACGGCCCGGGTGCGGCTCTCGATGAGGCGGATCGCCTCGAAGGCCTGTGACCCGAAAGTTTCGTCGATGAGGCGGCTGCGCTCCTCCAAAGCCGCGGCGATCGAATCCAGGCGCCCGATCACCCCGGTATCGAAGCGGCCGACGCCTTCTTCCAGTCGATGCGACAGTTCGAGGCTCTGGCGCTCGAAGCGCTCGGCGATCTCGGTGGAGCGGCTTCCCAGGGTGTCGCCCAGGCTCAGGCTGCGGGCGGCGATGTCCTGCGCCATGCCGTCGGCGCGGGCGTCGAGCGTCTGGACGAGGTCACGGCTTCCCTCGACCATGATGCGTGCCATCTCGCCGGTCCGCAGGATCAGAGCTTCGTTGAGGGCCGTGGCGCGGGAGCCGAGCTGCCCGTCGATCTGGTTCACCAGATGGGTGAAGGTCTCGCCGATCTCGGCGGTGCGCTTCACGGAACGCTCTTCCAGGGCGCCAAGCTGGCTCTCCACGGTCTCGCGGGCTTCGCGAGTCCGCTCGGAGATGGTGTCGGCCACGGCCTTGCCCTGCACCGTGATGACCCGGTCCATCTCCTGCAACTGACCGGAGACGGTCTCGCTCAGGGCGGAGGTGTCGCGCGCGATGCGGTCGGCGAGGATATCGCCGCGGGCGATCGTCTCCTGAAGCGCGGCGAGGCGGTCGTTGAGCACGGTGTCGATGGCCTTCGCCCGGCTCTCGGTCGTGTCGGCGAAGCTCGCGCTGCTCTGGGCGAGGGCGTCGTTGACGCGTGCGCTCTGAGCCGTGACGGCCAGGACGATGTCGCGGCCGGTATTGGCCAGCTGACCGTGAGCCTCCTCGGCGTGGCTCGTGATCAGGTCGGTCATGCCGCGGCTATGCGTGCCGAAGGCGGTCTCGACGTCCCTGATCCGGGCGGCGAGCTCGCTGCCGACATTCTCGGCAGCGCGGGCGATCGAGCCCGTCGCTTCGGTGGCCCGGTGAACCAGGGTCTCGTCGATCTCCGCGAGCGTGCGGCGCAGGGCCTCCATCGCGTCCTGCGCGCGTCCTCCCACTTCTCCGCTGAGGCCGCTGGCGGCTTGCTGGAGGAGCTGAGCGGCTTCCTCCGTGCGAGCGGCAAGCTCGCCGGAGGTAGCGGCGAGCCGGCGCTCGAAAATCTGTACCGCTTCGACCGTGCGGGCTTCGAGCTCGCCGGTGGCGCTCGCCGACGAGCGCCGGAGCGCCTGGGCCGCTTCCGCGGTGCTGGCACCGAGCGCCACGGTCGTCTCCTCCGCGCTGCGGCGGAAGATGTCGGCGGCCTCGCTGGTGCGGGACCCGATCTCGCTGCCGAGGGTGTCGAGGACGACGCGAAGGCTCTCGATCGCGCCGGTCGAGCGGGAATCGAAGGTGCTGCCGAGGACGCCGAAGGCACCGGTCAGGGTGAGGGTCGCGTCTTCGACGCGCTGGGTGACGAGCCCACCGACCTGTTCGCCGGCCTTGTTCAGGCGGCGGATGCTGGTGTTGACGACCGAGGCCGTGTCCTCGCCGCTGCTGCGGATCGCGGTGGCGGCCTCCGCCGAGCGGGCATCGATCTCGCCATTGAGGCTCGCCACGGTGCTCCGGAGGTTGTCCACCGTACCCTGGGCCCTGGTCTCGAAATTGGTCCCGAGCGACGCAAGTGCGCCATCCATCGCCAGCGCGGCTTCCTGGGCACGCAGGGTGACGAGGTCGCCGATCCGCTCCCCGGCAGAGGTCAGGTTGCTCTCGAGCGTCCCGCCCTGAACGGTGAGGGTCTCGTGCAGGCGGGCGGAGACGGAGTCGATGCGCTCGGCCAGGATTCCGGCGCGCTCGTCGATGCCGGAGCCGGCATGTTCGATCGACCGCACCAGGTCGTCGCGGAGGGCTCCCGTCCGGGCGGCGAAGGTCTCGACGATGCCCTCGGAAGCCAGCGCCAGACCGGCCTGAGCCTCGCGAGTGCGGCTCTCGATCGCTTGGGAAACACCGCTGCCGGCAGCCTCGATCTCGTTGCGCAGGGCCGTGCCGCGGTGGGTGATGTCCTCGGTGAGCGCTGCACCCGTCGCAGCGAAATGTTCGCGCAGGGCGGTGCCGGTTTCGGCGAAGCGTGCGGTGATCTCGCCACCGGTATTCGAGAAGTTCGTGGTGAGTTCATTGCCCCGGGCGAGGAATGCGCTCTCGAGCCCGCGTGCGGAATCCTCGAAGGTCTGGCGGACTTCGCCACCCTGGCGGTTCAGGCTCTCGATCACCTCCATCCCGGTCTGGGCGAGGGTGCGCGCCACTTGGCCGGCATTGTCCGCCAGCGTCGCGGTGAGCATTCCGCCGGTCCGCTCGAAGGCCAGCGTCACGTCGGCGGCGCGGTTTTCGAGAGATTGCGTCAGCGTGTTGCCGACCTCGGTGAGGCTGCTGCGAACACCTTCACTGGTGCTGGCGAGGCGCTGGACGAGGTCGTCGCCACGATCGGTCACGAGGCCGACCACACGGTCTCCGGCTTCGCCGAGCGCGGCGGTGATGGCATCGCCACGATTGCCCAGTGCCGAAGTGATCGCCTCGCCGCGCGCGTCGAGGGCGCCGGTCACCCGATCGCCGGCGCCGGTCACCGCGGCGACGATGCGCTCGGCCGCTCCGTCGAGCTCCTGGGTCAGGTTCTGATGCGAACCGGTGATCGCGCCGCGCACCCGCTCGGCATTCGCGACGATGGACTCGCGCTGGGCGACCAGTTCGTCCACGAGCGAACGGATACGGATCTCGTTGTCGGAATAGGCGCGCTCCAGGGTCGCGATCTCACCGCGTACCAGGGTCTCCAACTCGCCGGCACGGGCCAGCGCACGCTCGACGCCGTCGCCCACGGCCGCGACCTCGCGGCGGACCGTCTGCGACATCGTGAGGACGGCATCGGTCGAGAAATTCTCGGGCTCGGCGAGACGGATCGCGACCTCGCCCACGGCACGCGCCACGAGGCGCATCTCCTGGGCACGGACCGCGAGCATCGCCATGATCGCGAAGAGGACGACCGGGCCGACCAAGGCAGTCGCGCCGACGGCGGCCTGAAGCGCGGTCATGCCTGTGAAGAAGGCCTTCAACTCGCCCCCCGACTGGTTCCAGACGAGAGCGAGAAGTGCGCCGAACCAGACAGCGGAGGCGAGTGCGGCGAAGATATAAGGCTTGCCGGAGGGGCGAACGCGCAGGGTCTGCTGCAGGATGCCGATGTTCTGGCGGTCGTCATTGGCCACCATCGAGCGGTCGGGCGGCAGCAATCCGCCTTCCCGGCGCGGCCGGTTGCGGTCCGGCGGAGGCAGATCGGAGGCCAGGGGCTGGTCGAGATCGAGGCGCGGAGGAACGAAACGGCCGTTCTGTTCGCTCAACGGATCGCCGTCGCCGACGTCAGGAAGCCGCGGCTCGACACGGGGATCCGTCGCCTGGGTCGAGGGGAAGTCCAGGTTGAGGGCCTGCTCGATGGCGGAAAGAGCCGCCTCGGCCGGGTCCTTGAGCTTCTTTTCCGTGGCCATACAACGCCTCGTTACGCAGGTCGCAGAAGCCGGCCGCATCCGGTGATCGACGACATTTTTACCAATTTACCAAGGAAGTTTAGACCTCGGCGCGAGACCCGGATACCCGAGTGGGTCGAACCGTCCAAAAAACCTTAACGGAATGGTTACCAAGCCTGGTGCCGGCTCCATCCCGTCGGCTTTATGCATGATGCCCCAAGGCTTAAACGGAAGCGAACGATGCCGGGCGCTCCTGTGGATAGCCTGGCCGAACGAAGCCCGATCACGGGGTTCGGTTTAGGCGAGGGGACAATTGACCAGGTTGATCGATCACGCCTACCTCGCCGAACAGACCTTCGGCGACGACGAACTCGCCCGTGAATTGCTGGGGCTCTTCGAGGCTCAATGCCGCCGGCTGCTGCCGGGGATTGCCGATACGGCTATCGATCGATGCGCCCGGGCCGACCTCGCCCACACCCTGAAGGGGTCCGCACTCGGCGTGGGAGCGGGCCGGGTCGCCGAACTGAGCACTGGCATCGAGGATGGATTGAGACGGGACGCCGACGTTCCGGCGGCGGTTCTCGCCGATCTCACCGACGCGGTGGTATCTACCCTGGCGGAAATCGACGCACTTGCCTGATCTTCCCTCCGGTGGAGGGAACGGCTCGGCATCTGCGACGTAAGCGCATGAATGTCGAGCGATCGGGCCGGTGCCGCTTGCATTCGATGGTCCGCCCCTTCAAGGCAGTCGCGCTGCACAACCGGCCACGACGTGTTGTACGAGCCTGGAGTCTTAGATGCCCAAGATCACCTACGTCGACCATGCTGGAACGGCCAGGACCGTGGAAGCCGACGTAGGATCGACCGTGATGGAGGCGGCGATCCGCAACAACGTGCCGGGCATCGACGCGGAATGCGGCGGTGCCTGCGCCTGCGCCACCTGCCACGTCTACGTCGATGCCGAATGGGTAGACGCCGTGGGGCCGGCCGAACCGATGGAGCAGGACATGCTCGATTTCGCTTCCGACGTGCGAGCGACGTCACGCTTGTGCTGTCAGATCAGGATCAAGCCGGAGCTCGACGGTCTCAAGGTCATCACGCCCGCCCGCCAGGGTTGAACGGGCGCGAACCGAGACTCTCGGCGAAGCGCAGCAGGTAACCGTCCGGGTCTTGGACCAGGAACTGCCTGAGGCCGATCTCGATCTCTCCGACCCGATACCAGGCCTCGTGGGCCGGACGGAACATGGGCCAGGAGGCGGATCTTAGGGCCGTCAGGACCGGATCGAGGGCGTCGACCGCGATCTGGAGGTTGATCCCGCGACCGAAGGGGCGTTCGAGATCGCCCGTCAGCCAATGTCCGTTGACGACGTTGAGCATGACCTGGGCTCCGCCCCGTTCGAGATAGGCAAACCCGGTCTCCGGCCGGGAATAGGCCACCGAGAAACCGAGCGTTCCGCACCAGAAGGCGAGGCTCGCGGGCAGGTCGCGGATATCGAGTTCCGGGACGAGCGGGCTGAACCCACCTTTGGGCTGGCGGTCGGACATCGCCCGTGTCACCGCACCAGGGCGCGCATCGCGCCGTCGATCCCCTCGATGTTCAGGGGGAACATCCTGTCCGAAACGATACTGCGGACCATGCCGATCGACTGGGTATAGGCCCAGTGCTCGGTTGGGACCGGATTGAGCCAGACCGATTTCGGAAAGCGTTCCAGCACCCGCTCCAGCCAGACCTGGCCAGGCTCCTCGTTCCAATGCTCCACCGAGCCGCCCTGCATGGCGATCTCGTAGGGACTCATGGAGGCGTCGCCGACGAAGACGACGCGGTAATCCGACGGGTAGGTTCGGATGACGTCGAGGAGCGGGATCGCCTCGTCATGGCGCCGGCGGTTCTCCTTCCACACACTCTCGTAGGGGCAGTTGTGGAAATAGAAGTGCTCGACATGCTTGAACTCGGCGCGTGCGGCGGAGAACAACTCCTCGGCCAGGGCCACGTGCCAGTCCATCGACCCGCCGACGTCGAGGAAGAGCAGGACCTTCACGGCATTGCGCCGCTCGGGTCGGAGGCGAACGTCGAGATAGCCTTTGTTCGCGGTCTCGCGGATCGTCCCGTCGAGGTCGAGCTCATCGGCGGCGCCCGAACGTGCGAACCGGCGCAAGCGCCGAAGGGCCACCCGCATGTTGCGCGTGCCGAGTTCGACCCCGTCGTCGAGATCCTTGAATTCGCGCTTGTCCCACACCTTGACCGCGCGGAAATGGCGGTTGCCGTCCTGGCCGATGCGGATCCCCTCGGGATTGTAGCCATAGTCACCGAAGGGGGAGGTGCCCCCCGTGCCGATCCACTTGTTGCCGCCCTGGTGGCGTTCCTTCTGCTCGGCGAGCCGCTGCTTCAGCGTCTCGAACAGCTTGTCCCATCCAAGCGCCGTCAGCTCAGCCTTCTCGGCATCGGTGAGGTACTTCTCGGCGAGCTTACGCAGCCATTCCTCCGGGATCGCAGCCGGCTCCGTGGCCTCGCCGAGGGTTTCGAACCCCTTGAACACGGTGCCGAACACCCGGTCGAACCGATCGAGATGACGCTCGTCCTTCACCAGGGCCGTGCGGGCGAGGAGATAGAACTCCTCGACGCGCTTGCCCGCGAGGTCGCGGTCCAGGGCTTCGAGAAGCGTGAGGTGCTCCCGCAGCGTGACGGGAACCTTGGCTTCGCGCAGGGCCGTAAAAAATTGAAGCAGCATGGGGCGGAGAACGCGCGAACCGGGCGCCTGGGTCAAGGCCATGTGCGCGAGGCCATGTGCGACCGCGCGCGAGGCGGGATGCCCTGGTGGTTGGCGACGATCGTTTCGACAAGTGGATAACGGATAAAATCCTGACTTCAGCGGGACATGCGGGACGATCCGCTCGTTCGCCGGCAACGAAGCTGGGTATAAGTCCGCTTTTCTGTTGATATCCACCGCAACTGTGTTCGTGACCCCTCCAACATTGTCATTGGAATCAAACAGCTGAGAGTCAGAGTGAACCTCAAGTCAGGGCCGGTGTATTTGGCTGAGTAAGGGTGGACGTTATGGCGCTCGTCTTGCGCTCCTTGAGTGATTTCAAGCGGTTTCTCGCGAAGCCGGGCGCGACGATTCAGATCGTGCGGAACACCTTCATCGAGCGCCAGCCCGCCTCGTTCCAGGACGCCTATCGCGAAAAGGGCATGTACGAGCCCCGAACGGTCCAGGCGATTTCCAAGAAGGCTGCGGTGTTCGCCGTGAAGGGCCATCCGACCACGGTGTGGCTCTACTGGGACAAGGGAACGCGGAACTGGCGCTATTCCGGGGACACCGTGGCGGTTCCCCTCAATACCGGAATCGGGCCACCCGACGAGATCATCTATCGCTGCAGCTTCGCGCCGGGCCTCGAGCCGAAGGCGCGCGCACCGGCCCGTCCGCGTGCTCCGGCCACCGACCCGCCTTCGCCACCGGACAAGCCGACGCCGACGATGCCGGAGCGCGGACAGGGCCGCCTGTTCTGAGCACACGCCGCACGGCGTACGGCCCGGCGAGGCCACTCCTTCACCGAACACTCCGCCCGCCGCGCGCGATGCTGCGTTCGTCCTGCCATTTCGGCCCACGTGACGGAACTTGAGCCGGGGCCGCTGAGGTGATTGATCGGCAGTAAAGGTATAATATCGAGCCCTTCACGGCTCGCAATAGCATTCGTTGCATGCGCAGACGCCAATTGCGTCGCCGCTGGCAGTTATCCACTTTCCAAACGACCGCATCATGCGGCTTTGTATGGAACTATACGGACCGATTTGCAGGTCTCGGCAGTAAGCGAATGACCGGAACCTGACACCATCAAGCGCTCTTCGCCGAGGGCTCTTCTTTCACCGTGGCATCGCGGGTCTCGACGGACTTCCCGGCCTCGACGTTCTTGCCGACCGTACGCCGGGCGCGGAAGGCGGGCCGGACCTCGGTCTCCTTGCGCTTGAGCATGGCGCGGTACTCGTCACGCCGTTCGTGGATCGAAGCGATGACGAGCCCCATGGGGACGCCGACGTCGACGAGCACAGCTTCCGAGAGTTGCAGGGACGCCTCGATCGTCTCCGGCACGGCGTCGTCGACACCCATCTCGTAGAGCGCGGTGGCGTGGCGTGCATCGCGGGCACGGGCGATAATGGTGATGTCGCGCCGCTCGGCGCGCGCCGCCTCCACGACCGCTTCCACCGCCCTCGGATTGTCGAGGGTGACGACGAGGGCGCGTGCATTGGAGATATCGCAGCGGCGAAGCAGTTCCGGGTTGGAGGAATCGCCGAAATAGACCGGGTTGCCCAGGCGACGATGCTCCGAGACGCGGCCCGCATCGGCATCGAGGGCGAGATACGGGATCTTGTGGCGGGTCAACATCTCACCGACCTGACGCCCGACGCGGCCGTAGCCGGCGATGATGACGCGGTTCTGCTGCTTGTCCGGCACCGGCTCGGCCCGTGCGCGACCGAGATTGGAGCGCGACATCCGCTTGCCCAGGCGCCGGGCGAGGCTCGCCAGCCCCGGGATCGCGATCATCGTCACCGTGGTGACGATCAGGGCCGCCTGTCCGAGTCCCTCGGGCACGAGGCCCCCGGCGATGGCGCCGCCGATGAGGACGAAGGCGAACTCGCCGCCGGGACCGAGCAGAAGGGCCGCCTCCAGCGCCACGCCGCGCGAAATGCGGACGAAACGCGCCGCGATGAGGATGACCGCGCCCTTGATCAGGATCAGACCGATCGACAGGCCGAGGATCGTCTTCGGCGCCGCCATGAGCTGGGCAGGATCGAGATTCATGCCCACCGACACGAAGAAGACGCCGAGCAGTAGGCCCTTGAACGGATCGATCGTCGCCTCGATCGCCCGGCGATACTCCGTCTCCGCGAGCAGCAGGCCCGCGACGAAGGCGCCGAGGGTCATCGAAAGGCCGCTGGCCGCCGCGGTGAGTGCCGTCGCGACGATGACGAGGAGGCAGGCCGCCATGAACAGTTCCGGCGAGCGAGTCCGTGCGACGAGCTGGAACAGGGGACGCAGAGCGAGGCGGCCCGCCACCACGATGAGGACGAGGGCAATGGCCGCCTGACCCAGGGCGATGGCGAGCGCACCGCCCACATTCGCGCCGTCGCTGCGGCCGAGGACGGCGATGGCGAACAGCATCGGCGCGACGGCGAGATCCTGGAACAGCAGCACCGCGAAGCTGGCGCGGCCCGCCGGCGTGTTGAGGCGCTTCTGCTCGGCGAGGACCGGCAACACCACGGCGGTCGAGGACAGTGCGAGCGCCAGACCGACGACGATGGAAGCGGCCAGCGGCACCTCGAGCGCGAACAGGATGGCGCCGATGACGAGCGAGGAGGCCAGCACCTGCGCCGATCCGAGCCCGAAGACGAGGCGGCGCAGAGTGCGAAGCCGCTCCCATGACAGCTCGACGCCGATCATGAACATGAGGAAGATCACGCCGAACTCGGCCAGATGCGTGATCTCGGAGCGATTGCCGATGGTGACCACCGACATCCAGGGGATCGTGTCGGCCAGCCGGCCGAGCCCGAACGGTCCGAGAAGCGCGCCGGCTCCGATGAAGCCCAGCACCGGGCTGATGCGCAGCCGATGGAACAGCGGCACCACCACGCCCGCGGTGACGAGAAAGATGATCGCTTCCTTGTAGGATCCGGCGTGAACGTCCGTCATCGAGCTTGGCGGTCTCCCAAGTGGCGGTCTCTCGACGGTGGCCCGTGCGAGGGGTGGCCGGTCCGCCGCGACCGAGGTTCTGCACAGGGAAGTCCGGCTGCGGAAACCCATGGGGGCGAGCCGGCAGCGACAAGACCATGCAGCTCCGAAAGACCATGCAAGTCCATGTGCCGCCTGGGCAACCGGCATTTTGCCGGTCCATGCGGATTTCACCGCCGCGACGGCCGAGCCATGCACGCGACAGGCCTGCCGGCGCGCCGCGAGTTTTGCGCTGCGATAAACATTGGCGCAAAAACGGCACAATGGCCGCATATGGCCGAACTTAACGATCCGTTAAGACCCGGCTTTCGTCCCGTTACGTCGTCGTTCGTCGCGTTTTCTGAAGACACGAGTGCCAAATGCGAAAGTCGCCCAACCGGGATGTTCAGCGCGAACGCCGCGACTGGATTCGGGAATCCGAACGCTGGACGCACGAGCGGCATCTCGAGAAAGGCTACCGGATCAAGTGGGGCTATGTCGGGATCGCCTATCTCGTCGAGTTCATGGTCATCGGTGCATCCCTCTGGGGAGCCTGGCTTTTCGCCGGGGTCTATAGCGACGGCGACGACAAGGCGTTCTACTTCATGCTGCTGGCGCCGCTGGTCTATGCCGCGGTGGAACTCTGCCGCGTGCCGCTCGGCATCCTCGCCCGGACGCAGCGCTCCTACTTCATCCGGGCGCTGGCCATCGTCGGCATCATCTTCGCGGCCGGCGTCACCACCAAGTCGGTGTCGCAGCTCGGCGAGATGATGTTCCATCCCCGCCTGATGGACGCGGCCAAGGCCAAGACCGCCCTCAAGGACGCACAGGCCGACCGCTCGACCATCGACGGCCGCATCGCCGCCGCGGACGGCCGGGTTTCGCAATACACCACCGAACTCGACCAGATCGAGAAGCGCGCGGCCGAGAATGCGAGCCAGCTCTCGGCCTTGCCTGCCCAGCGCTGCGAGCGCGTGTACGGCACCAACAGCAAGGGCCAGCGCTATTCCAACCTGAAATGCGTCACCGACCCGCGCACTGCGACCCTGAACGCCAGTGTCGGCAAGGCCGGCGCCGACCGGGCGGTGGTGACGAAGTCGCTCGAGGAAGCGCGCAAGGCCCGCGCCGAGCTCGACCGCGGTGCGGCCGAGCGCAAGGTGGCGGATGCCGAGCAGGTCTACCGCAACTCGGTCAACCGCTCCCAGCTGCACTCCTTCACCGCCATGGTCTACGGCGTCGATCCGATCGACGTGACCGACGCCCAGGTCCACGCCTTCCTGCGGATCTTCGTCTTCGTGCCGGCGCTCTGTGCCGCCTTCGCCTCGACCATCCTGGCGCTCTGCGCCGTCTCGGTGCGCAAGACCTTCATGGACGAGGACGATCTCGGCGCCACGGTGAACCTCGAAGCGACGCCCTACATGCTCGATTCCATCACCGAATCGCTGCGCCAGGAGATGGGGCTGGCACCCCCCAAGCCCGTGCGTGACGTGACGCCCACGGGAGCGGTGATCCCGATGGATCGCCGCTCGGTCCCCAACACCAACACGCCGCCGGCCGCCAGCGCGGGAGTGGGCGCATGAGCATCCATGCAGCGGGGACGCCGGAGAACGTCGTCCTGGCCCAGAGCGTCAACGGCCGTCTCAGGGCAGAAGCGCGCATCACGGCCGCGCGCGCCTTCCTGTTCCGGGCGATCGGGGCGGGCGTGTTCGCGGGGCTCGCCGGGATCGGCATCGGCGCCGCTTCCTACGGCTACGCCTACATGAACCAGTTCGACACGGCCGCCGAGAAGATCGCGGCCGCCATGCAGACCGCGCTCGCCGACGTGACGCTCAAGACCAAGGGCGAGGTGACGCTCACCGACAACGTCCTGAAGCTGGAGGGCGGCCCGGTCCGATCCTCCCCGGCGCCGACCCAGGCGCAGCTCGGCAAGGATGCGGCACCGGCCTCGAAAGCCACGGTGAACACCACCTTCACCGTGTTCAAGCAGGTGCCCTACATGGACGGCCAGATCGTCACCGGCTGGAACTTCCGCGCCAACGAAGAGACGCCATTCCAGCAATATTGCTACTTCTCCCGCCGGACCAACGAAGCCAAGGGTCAGGTCGAGATGAAGATCGATCTCGCCATGGACGGCAAGGTGCTGCCCCAGCCGCAACGATCCGACATGAACCTCTCGATCCTGGCATCCAACTGCGTGTGGAGCGACGGGAAGGCGCTCTGAACGGGCTCATCTTTCATCGGATTTCGAGATAGGAAGCGCACGCGCCCTCGTTCATCCACTTTGCGTACCGAACGCCCGCATCGGCGGCTTAGCGCCGCCTGTGCCTTCATTCACGGATGAAGCCGTAACAGAAAGCCGACGCCTCATGCGTTTCACCGGCACTGCCGATTACGTCGCGACCTCAGACCTGACCACCGCCGTGAATGCGGCGATCGTGCTGGAGCGACCGCTCCTGGTGAAGGGTGAGCCCGGAACCGGCAAGACCGTGCTCGCCGAGGAGATCGCCAAGGGCCTCGGCGCGCCGCTCCTCACCTGGAACGTCAAATCCACCACCAAGGCGCAGCAGGGCCTCTACGAATACGATGCGGTCTCGCGCCTGCGCGACAGCCAGCTCGGCGACCCGCGCGTGTCGGAGATCGGCAACTATATTCGCCGCGGCAAGCTGTGGGAGGCGTTCGCGCATCCCGAACGCCCGGTTCTGCTGATCGACGAGATCGACAAGGCCGATATCGAGTTTCCCAACGATCTCCTGACCGAACTCGACCGGATGGAGTTCCACGTCTACGAGACCGGCGAGACCATCAAGGCGGTGCGCCGTCCGATCGTCATCATCACCTCGAACAACGAGAAGGAATTGCCGGACGCGTTCCTGCGCCGCTGCTTCTTCCACTACATCAAGTTCCCGGATGCCGAGACGCTGGAGGCCATCGTCGAGGTGCATTACCCCGGCATCAAGCATCGTCTGGTGGAGGAGGCTCTGCGGGTCTTCCTCGAGACGCGGGATGTGCCCGGCCTGAAGAAGAAGCCCTCGACGTCGGAACTGCTCGACTGGCTCAAGCTCCTCGTCTCCGAGGATGTCACCCCCGAGACCCTGCGCGAGCGCGACGGCCGCAAGCTGATCCCGCCGCTGCACGGCGCGCTGCTCAAGAACGAGCAGGATGTGAGCCTGTTCGAGAAGCTCGCCTTCATGATGCGGCGCGAGGCGCGCGGAGGGTAGGGCAGCCCTGTCGTCGTATTCGGCTCCACGGCCCGGATCGGGCCTGACGTCGCGTCCCCAGCCTGCAAGCGGATCGCTGCCATGAAGATGAAGAAACTCGGCCGGACCGGCCTCGACGTGTCGCCGCTCTGTCTCGGCTGCATGACCTACGGCATCCCAGAGCGCGGCCCTCACCCCTGGACCATGCGCGAGGAGGAGAGCCGGCCGCTCATCCGGCAGGCGATCGAACTCGGCATCAATTTCTTCGACACGGCGAATTACTATTCCGACGGAACCAGCGAGGAGATCGTCGGGCGGGCGCTGAAGGACTTCGCCGATCGCGACAGCATCGTGCTCGCGACGAAGTGCTATTACCCGCTAAAAGACCAACCCAATGCCGGCGGCCTCTCGCGCAAGGCGATCTTCGCCTCGATCGATGCCAGCCTGAAGCGGCTCGGCACCGATCACGTCGATCTCCTCCAGATCCATCGCTGGGATTACGGAACGCCGATCGAGGTGACGATGGAGGCGCTCCACGACGTGGTGAAGGCCGGCAAGGCCCGCTACATCGGCGCCTCCTCCATGTTCGCCTGGCAATTCGCCAAGGCCCTGTTCACCGCCGATCTCCACGGCTGGACCCGCTTTTCGACGATGCAGGACCATTACAACCTGCTCCATCGCGAGGAGGAGCGGGAGATGCTGCCACTCTGCGCCGACCAGGGCATCGGCGTGCTGCCGTGGAGCCCCCTGGCGCGCGGGCGGCTGACCCGCGACGGGGACGAGCGGAGCGCGCGCCAGGATTCCGACGAGGTCGGCAAGCGGCTCTACGATGCGACCGAGCAGGCCGACCAAGCCATCATCGCCAAAGTGGCGGAGATCGCTGCGGGCCGGGGCGTTTCGCGCGCGCAGGTGGCTCTCGCCTGGGTGATCCAGAAGCCGATCGTGACCGCGCCGATCATCGGTGCATCGAAGCCGGCTCATCTGACGGATGCCGTCGCGGCCCTTGAACTGCGGCTGACCGCCGACGAAATGTCGGCCGTCGAAGCGCTCTACACGCCGCATCCCGTTGTCGGCTTCAGTTAAGGTCATCCGCCCATGCGTCGCCTGATGCTCCTGCGACACGCCAAGTCCGACCGCTCGCCGGGCGTGCGCGACATCGATCGCCCGCTCAATCCGCGGGGGTTCAAGGCGGCTCCGCAGATCGGGGCCTATCTGGCGGCCAATGCCCTTCACCCCGACAAGGTCGTCGTCTCGCCCTCGCTCCGCACGCGGTCGACCTGGGATTCGGTCTCCGAGGCGCTGGGAATGGCGGAGGCCGACATCGTCGACGCGATCTACGAGGCGCCCTCGAGCTCCCTGCTCAGGGTGATCCGTGCGACGCCTGCCGATGTCAGGACCCTGCTCCTCATCGGCCACAACCCCGGAATCCAGGATCTCGCTCTCGCTCTCGTCGGTGACGGACCGCGGGAGGCGACGGCCCGGCTCTCCGTCGAGTTTCCGACCGCGGCGCTCGCCGTCATCGATATCGAGGGCGATGCGTGGACGGAGTTCCGAGCCGGCAAGGGCAGGCTCGACAGGTTCGTCACGCCGAAGGGCCTGGATCGCGACGAGGCCGCCTGACGCCGCGTCGGCGGAATGAACGGATCACCGGCTTGGCCGTTGCACAGAGCCATGATCGCTTTGTTCTGATCCCGTGTTCGTCACCACGCTTCTGGTTCTGACCTCCCTGCTGCCGCGCATCGGCGATGGCGTCGATGCCGTCATGGCAGGATTCGTCCGTGCGGAATCGGTTCTGACCACGAGAGCCGCTGCCCCGGCCGCTCCGGTCTTCGTCTCCGACGAGCGCGCGGTCACGAACTGGAGGCTGGAAGCGGAGGAAGCCCTGCGTCCCGCGTCGCTCGCATTGGTCGCGCGCTATGCCCAGGTCACGCCCGCCTTCGTCGCGCGCTGCGTCAAGCTCAACAATTACTGGTGCATCAAGAGTGCCCGCTGGCAGGGCGAGATCGGCAGCGATGCGGAGGGGCATACCGGATTCGCGTCCGCGGCCGACGGTGCCGACGCGGCGGCGCAATTGTTGCGGCGCTATTACCGCGAGTTCGGACGTCGCACCGCTCTGTCGATCGTGCGCCGGTGGGCGCCGGCGGAATGCCGGATCGGTGCGGGTCGTCCGTCGACAGGACCGGTCTCCACGGGACTGGCGCCGCTCGGCCTCGGCAAGACCCTTCGCGCCCGCTTCCTCGCCCGTCATGCGAGGGGAGGGGCACCGAGACGGCACTCGGTGGCGCGAGGCGGCCCCTTGCGAATCCAGCCCTGGTCGCCCTTGGCGAGGATGGCGCACGGATCGAAACCCAGACCCATCCGCGTCGCGGCGGCGGCCGGTCCGGTCATCGTCGCCAAAGCGACCAAGCCGGCCACGACGCCCAGGCCGGGTATGACGCCCATCATGACGAATCCGTCCGATACTCTTGCACGATCGCCCTCCGCCCGTCTGGCCGACAGGTTCGCGGCGGAATCCGCGTCTTTGCCCGCCATCGCGGCCGGTCTGCCGGGTATCCCGTTCCTCGACCTCACCGTACCGGCGCCTCTCTGCGGCAATGACGAGGTGAGGATCCGCAATTATGCGACGCGCATCGCGGCCAGCGTCGGCCTGAAGATCGAGGACGATCTGGCCCTTTTCGGAACCGACGGTCGGCCGTTGCCCAACCTCGCCCCCGTCTTGCTCGCCATGTCGGGTGTCGAACTCGGTACGTTGCGGGCGGGGCCGGCCCTGGTCGAGGCCGCCGTCGCTCGTCTGTCGCTTCCCGCGACCCTCTCGGCCCGTTGAGCCGGTGGGGTTTGTGCTCCTTGCGTTCGCAACGATGCACCGCCACCTCACCGAGATGCGGGCCGCCCTATCGCGCCCGCCATTGCCGATCCCATTCCTGCCGCACGAGACCACCACGTCATGACCAGCTTCGCCTCGCGCGCGGGCTCCGCGATCCAGGCTTTTGCCGAGGCGTCGAGCGATCTCCTGATTCAACCGACCTTGAGGCTCGGCGTCACCGGCCTCGCCCGGTCCGGCAAGACGGTGTTCACCACGGCGCTGATCCACCATCTCGTGGAGACCCACGCCCTGCCGGCCTTCGCCCCGGCCCATGAGGGCCGCTTGCGCCGGGCCCGGCTGGTGCCGCAGCCGGACGACGACGTGCCGCGCTTTCCCTACGAGGATCACTTCTCGGCATTGACCGAGCAGCGCCTGTGGCCGCGCTCCACCGACAGGATCAGCCAGTTCCGGCTCGCCATCGAGTATGAGCGCAAGGGCGGCTGGCGCTCCGGCCCCGGCACCCTGATGCTCGACGTCGTGGATTATCCCGGCGAGTGGCTGCTCGATCTCGCTCTGATCGAGCAGAGCTATGCCGACTGGTCGCGTGCCACCGTCGCCGGCACCCGTCGCACCGGGCGCGCCGCCATGGCCGCACCCTGGCTCGCGGTGCTGAAGGACCTCGACCCGGCGAGCCCTCTCGACGAGGTGGTGGCCGAGCGGGCGAGCGTGGCCTTCACCGCCTATCTCACCGCCCTTCGCGCCGGGCCGGAATCGGTGGCGACGACGCCTCCGGGCCGGTTCCTGATGCCGGGCGACCTCGCCGGCTCACCGGCCCTCACCTTCGCGCCTCTCGACAACCTGCCCGAGGCGATCGCCAGCGACAGCCTCGCCGGCCTGATGGAGCGGCGCTTCGAAGCCTACAAGACCAAGGTGGTCGAGCCGTTCTTCAAGAACCACTTTCAGCGGGTGGACCGCCAGATCGTCCTCGTGGACGTGCTCGCGGCCGTCGATGCCGGGCCGGCTGCCCTCGCCGAGTTGGAGGAAGCGCTCGACACCGTTCTCCTGAGCTTCCGCATCGGTCGCAACACCATCCTTTCGCGCCTGTTCGCGCCGAGGGCGGACCGCATCATGTTCGCGGCCACCAAGGCGGACCATCTCCACCAGACCAGCCATGACCGGCTGGAGGCTCTGCTGCGTCTTCTCGTGTCCCGTGCCATGCGCCGGACCGAGGCGGCCGGCGCCCGCGTCGGCACCGTGGCCCTGGCCTCCGTGCGCGCCACGCGGGAAACCACCGTCCACGATGGCGGTGCGACCCTGCGTGCGGTCTCGGGCACGCCGGAGGCCGGCGAGCGTGTCGGCGATGACGTCTTCGACGGATTGAGCGAGGCGGCCGTGTTCCCCGGCGAGTTGCCGTCCCGGCCCGAAGCCGTGCTCGAAGGCGCCGTGCCGCCGGGCTCCCTTCGCTTCCCCCGGTTCCGGCCCCCGCTGGTCAGGCCCGACACTCATGGCCGTCCCGGCCACCTGCCGCAGATCCGCCTCGACCGGGCGATGCAGTTCCTCATCGGCGACAAGCTGACATGAGCACCGCGCTTCGCATTGCCGCCATTCCGGCCGTCGGCCTCGAAGGAGCGTTCCAGACCGTCACTCGCAAACTGGAGGGCTCTGTTGAGGCTTTCACTTCGCGGGAGAGCCACCCGGAGCCGTCCTCGCATTCCGCCCATGAAAAGGGCCACCCATGACCTCCCCGAACCGTCCCCGCGCCTTCCGCATACCCGCCGCCGAGCCGGCGGAGAGCATTGAAGGTCTCGTTCCGCCGCCGACGGCTCCGAACGCGGTCCGCATCGTCGAGGAGCCGTTCGAGATCGTCGAAGCGGCGGACGGCGTCGCCGTACCGGTGGCTCCGAAATCGCGGGCGCCGTGGCTGTCCCTGCTGATGGTGGCGTTGGGCGGCCTCGTGTCCCTCGGGATCGGGCTATCGCTGGAACGGTTGATCGCCGACCTGTTCTCGGCCGCACCGTGGCTGGGTGGCGTCGCCATCGCGCTGCTCGTCGTCGCGGCCATCGCCTTCCTCGCCCTCGTGATGCGCGAACTTTCCGGCATCTGGCGCGAGCGCCGGATCGAGAAGCTGCGGGCGAAGGCGGTCGAGGCCCTCTCGACGCGGGACCATACCGGCGCGCAGGCCGTCGTCGCCGAACTGAGCACGCTCTACGCGACCCGGACCGGGCTCGCCGCCGGGCGTCAGCGCCTGGCGGCCCTGGGCGATACGATTCTCGATGTGGATGACCGCATCGGTCTCGCCGAGCACGAACTCCTCGAACCGCTCGACCGGCAGGCGCGCAACGCCATCGCCTCGGCGGCCAAGCAGGTCTCGGCCGTGACAGCGCTGAGCCCGCGCGCCATCGTCGACGTGGCCTTCGTGGTCTTCGCCGCCGTGCGCCTGCTGCGCCAGATCGCGACGATCTATGGGGGGCGCCCCGGCTTTCTCGGCTTCCTGCGCCTCGCCCGCTCGGCCTTCGCGCATCTCACCGTCACGGGCGGAATGGCGGTGGGCGAGAGCATGATCCAGCAGGTGCTCGGCCTCGGCATCGCGGCGCGGGTTTCGGCCAAGCTCGGGGAGGGCGTGCTCAACGGCCTGATGACGGCGCGCTTCGGTCTCGCCGCTCTGGCGGTCTGCCGCCCGCTGCCCTTCGTGCGAGAGGAGCCGCCGCGCCTGTCGGATGTCGCCGGAGAGTTGCTGAAGCCGATGGGTGGTGGCGAGAAGGAGTGAGCGACGCCTTTGCGCGCCCTCTGAATCAAAGCCCCTTGAGAAAACCCGCCAGCCGCATCAGCCCTTCGGGCCACGGGCCGTGGCCGCTCGCCACGTTGATGTGGCCGGATTCGCCGGCATCGACCAGGGCCGAGCCCCAAGAGAAGGCGAAATCCTCGGCCCTGTCATAGGCGCAATAGGGGTCGTTGCGGCTCGCCACCAGCAAGGAGGGGAAGGTCAAAGGATCGCGCGGAACCGGCGCGAAGGCCGTGACGCTGGCAGGCAGGTTCGGTGTGCGCTCGACATCGGGGAACGCCACGAGGAGGGCGCCCTTGACCTTGCCGACGGGAAAAGTCGGCGCCGCTTGAACCGAGGCGACGACGCCGAGGCTGTGGGCGATGAGCATGACGGGCCGCGTCGCCGCTTCCACCGCCTCGACGATGCGTGCGCGCCACGCGGTCGCGTCGGGATGATGCCAATCGTCCTGCTCGACGATGCGGGCATTGGCCATCCGGGCGGCCCAGCCGGCCTGCCAATGGCCGTCTTCCGAGCCTGCATAGCCGGGAAGGATGAGGATATCGCAATCGGCGAGCTTCATCCTGCCCGGATAGCGGCTCGCTCGCGTGCCGTCGAGACGGGCTCAGGCGGAATCGCGCGGGACTTCCGACCCCAAGGCATCCACGTCCAAGCCATCCACCGCCGCAGCATCGACGGCCAACGCGTCCACGGCCTGCCCGGCGAGGTTGGCGCCGTACAGGCGCGCGACGTCGATGCCGTTCAGGACCCGTATCCGGCCGGCCAAGCCGGCGAACTCACGAGCCTGCCCGAACGCGGCCTCCCGCGCGTGTGTCAGATCCACGGCCGCGAACCGGACCCGTTCCCCCGGCCGCCGCTGGGCGAGGCGGCGCAGGTCCGCCGAGATCACCGTCCCGATCTTCGGATAGCCTCCGGTTGTCTGGCGGTCGGCCATCAGGACGATCGGGAGGCCGTTGCCCGGTACCTGGATCGAACCGGCCACGGTGGCGTCCGAGACGATGTTGTAGCCGCCCGCGCCATGGCCGATGGCGGTGCCTTCGAGCTGGTAACCCATCCGGTCGGCGCGATGCGACACCGTAAAGGTGGAGCCGAGGAGGGTGTCGATCCCGGCCTTGGTGAAGTGGTCGGCCTGGGGCCCGAGCATGACGCGGATGGCGGCATCGCGGTCGAGCGCGACGGCATCCACGGTTCTGTCGCTCTGGGTCGGGCCATCCGACGCGGTGAAACGGAGATTGTCTCCCGGCTGGAACGCACGGCCACCGGTTCCGCCGATCCCGGCGCGCAGGTGCAGCGCAACGCTGCCGAGCACGGGATCCGCCAGGAAGCCGCCGGCCACGGCGAGGTAGACGAAGCTGCCTTCCCGCGGTGGATCGATGACCAGTTCCGCACCCATTTCCAGCATCACGGTGCGATGGCCCGCCATCGGCGCGCCGTCGATCCGGATGGTGCAGGGCGCTCCGGCCACGGCGAACCATCCTCGTCCGGCCGCCATTACGAAGCGGCCGCCGCCGAGACCGAGTTCGAGAGCGGGCGCGTCGGCCCGGTTGCCGACGAGGGCATTGGCGGTCGCCATGGCGAGGCGGTCCATGGCGCCGGAGCCGGACAGGCCGTAGCGCTGGTAGCCCGTCCTGCCGCCATCCTGGAGGCCGAGGACGCCGCTGCATCGCTCGATCGTGAGCCGGCCCATCAACGTGCCGTCTCGCATTCGGCGATGCGTTCGCCGGCCTGCGCCGCCTTGTCCAGGGCCTCCCAACGGTCGGGCTCGATGGGGATGAAGCGGATCGCGTCGCCGGGCTCGAACAGGAAGACCGGATCGCGCCCGGGCAAGAACGAGCGGACGGGGGTGCGCCCTAGCAGGTGCCACCCGCTCGGCGCGGCGATGCTCGCCACCAGTGCCTGTACGCCGCCGATCGAGATGGTGCCGGCCGGCGTCACCGGCCTGGGGCTTTCACGGCGTGAGAGAGCCAGACTCGGGTCGAGGCCGGACAAATAGGCATAGCCCGGCAGGAAGCCGTTCATGGCGACGCGATACCGGGGCGCGGCATGCCGGTGCATGACCTCGTCGGCGCTCAGCCCGTGATGGGCGGCGACATCGTCGAGATCGATGCCGAACGAGCCGCCATAGACGACGGGAATGCGCCACAGCCGGTTCGGGACCGCGTCGGCGGAGGATGCGTCGATCAGGGCGAGAAGCTTGGTTTCGATGCTGGTGGGATCGACCGCGCAAGGATCGACGTGAAGGGTCAGCGAGCGGTAGGTGGGAACGGCTTCGACGAGCCCAGGAATCTGCGCGTCCCGCACGTGACGGTCGAGGGCGAGGATTGCCGCGTTGGCGGCAGGGTCGATCCGATCGCCGAACTCGACGCAGAGGGCGGTGTCGCCGCACCAGAGCAGGCGGGGCGCAGGGACTGTCACGGCTGACACGGCCTCGCTCATCGCATCGCCCCAAGGTCCGGCGCGGTCTGAACCGCCCGGACGATCGCCGACCGTCTCAACATGAAGGGGCGGCGCTGTCGAGCGCCGCCCCTGTCAACGTCGATCTACGGTGGAAAGCCGCTCAATGCGTCCGAACGGGTGGCACGTCAGGCTTGCGGAACGGCTCGGCGGCCCGCTGCGTCGCCGCGTTGAGGCTGTCGGGATCGAGCGCACTCTCCACGAACTCACGGCCACGATCTGCGAAGTCGCGGGCGTAGCGCAGGCCCTGGTCCTTCACTTCGTCGGCCCAGGGACCCACCGCCTCGTCCTCACGGCGCGTTCTCGGGAGCAGGGCGCCGAGCAGCAGGCCGGCGGCCAAACCGACCACGCCGACGAGGAGCGGGTTCTCGGTGACGAAATGTTCGACCGAGGTTTTGCCGCGATCGAGACGTTGGCTTCCACGTTCGGCGAATTCGCCGATGCGGCGTCGGCTCGACTGATGGGCATCGGCCGCCCAGTCGCGGGCGTCGTCGTAGCTGTCCGAGGCGCGCTCGCGAAGGGAATCGGCCTTATCCTTCACCGTGTCGCGCATATCCAGCGCCGCGGCCTTGGCTCGCTCGGCATAGCCTTCGGCCTTCGCCTGAACCTCGTCGACGGCATCGCCGGCCCGATCGTGAAGCCTGTCGGCGGCCGCTCTCGCCTCGTTGCCGGCTCGCTCGGAAACATCGTGAAGCGAGCGCCGTGAATCGTCGCCGTGCGGAAGGCCCGCCGCGACCGCAATGTCGTCGGGAAGCGAGGTCTTGGGCTCGCCCGGATGGCTGCTGTGGCTCATGGAAGCAACTCCTGTCGAATGGGAAGGAACGGCGTCGCCGCTTGGTCGGTCAGATCGCGATCGGCCCCTGAGGGCTCAAATCTGGGTTTCCTCGGCCAGTTCCTTCACGGGCTGGCGGGTCGGCAGGTCGGGATCGTAGATTTTGGCCGCTGCGTTCTGCGTCACCGGCAAGGCATCGTTCGGATCGATCAGGCGACCGTTGGGAACCGTCTTGTTCTGCTTGGCCGTGCGATGAAGCAGCCAGCCGATGCCGGCCGCGATGAGGAGGACGGGAACGGGATTGCGGCGCACGGCGTCCAAGGCCCCGTCATAGGCACCGCTCAGCGGCGTACGACGGACGTTACCCAGCATGTCGTCGACGATGCTGGTCACCGAAAGTCTGTCCTGGATCCGGTCGATGGTCTGGTCGAGGCGGGCACGGCTCGCCTCGATGTCCTTCTCGAGGTCGTTCAACGATTCACTCATCCCGAAACCCTTTCCGACAGCGCGCGCGCATCCTGGCGCATCTGCCGCGTGGTCCGTGTCGGCGCCAGAGTGGAGAGCGACATGGTGCTGCGCCCGATCAGGGCGAAAATGATGGCGACGACGAGAAGCACGCCTCCGACGATGAGCGCGGACAGGGCTTCCGAATGCACCACCGTCGCGAGCCACTTCACAAGGGCGTCGACGAGGACGAAGAGGGCGACGACTCCGAACACGCCGGCGCCGACCATGAGGGCGAGGCCGATGAAGAGCGTGCGGACGTTGCTCGTCATCTCGTTGCGGAAGAGCGCCATCTCCTTGCGCGCGAGTTCGCTCGTCTCGCGCAAGGCATCGCCGATGAGGCTCTGGATGCTGGATTGAGGGCCGTTCGACATGATCACGCGGCCTAACTGCGGAAGGAGTCGCGGGCGTCGCGATCGGTCGCGATGCTCGACGATTTGATGAAACGCGAGACGATGAGGCCGGTCACGAAGGTCGCGACGGCGACGGCGACGGGCGCCCGGCGGGCGAAAGCCTCCGCATCGTCGTAGAACTCGGCGAAGCTGCGGTTCTCGATCGAGGTGCCGAACTGTTCTAGGCCCTCGGCGGCGCTGTCGAAGAACGCCTTGATGTTCGGCTTGTCATCGAAGGACTTGCTCGAATCCCTCAGACCCTGCGCGAGATCGTGGACCGATTGGGCCGCGTCGCCCTTGCGACGGTCGGCATAGTCGGTGGCCTGGGCGCGCGCCGCCGAGACGAAGCCCCGGCCGCGCTCGACGGCCACATCCGCGATGCCCTCGACATCGCCCTTGAGAGCCTTCCAGTCACCGCCAGGATTCGCGCCCGCCTGACTCGCGGCGCTGCCGATGCCGGGATCGTTCATGGCGGATGCCGGCCCTGTGGGGTGGTTTGCGTTCACGGGCATACTCCTCGATGGCGTTCGGTCAGTGTGATGTGTTGCTCATCAACATCACGGCAAGAGACGCGGTTCCGCAGGGAATCCGGCTTGCTGGAGTTAGTCCGTTCGCCGCCCGCGACATCATTCAGGCGAGCGTGTCAGCCAGCGTTCACAATCGAGCCCCTAACCCGGTCAAGCTTGACCGTATTAGGGGTGCCGTCATGGTGGGTCATTGTGCGACGCGGCGACGGCGATCCCCCGCAGATCGGACATTCGCATCTGCGTACCCTGGCCGTGGGCGATGCCGTCGGTTAGGCTGACTGACGAATGTGAACATACGTAGCCGTAACGGACGGATCACGGTCGCGTTACGCGCGTTGAATGTCGGAATCATCCTGTCCGGCGCGCCCAAGGTGCGTCGCACGCTGAGGACCGGAGCCCACTGAGTGGCACGCCTTGTCATCGTATCGAACCGAGTGGCCGTCCCCGAGGAGAACGGTAAATCCGTCGCCGCGGGAGGGCTGGCGGTGGCCGTCAAAGAGGCCTTCACGTCCTATGAGGGATTGTGGTTCGGCTGGAGCGGCAAGGTCGTCGAAGATCCGTCCGATGAGCCCGAACTCATCGACCGTGGACGCGTGCAATACGCCGTCGTCGATCTCTCGCCGCAGGACCACCGCGAATATTACAGCGGGTTCGCCAATCGCGCGCTCTGGCCGATCATGCATTACCGGCTCGGTCTCGGTGCCTTCTCGCGCTCCGACTATGCCGGCTACCAGCGCGTCAACCGCATCTTCGCGCGGGCGCTCGCCAAGCTGATCGAGCCCGACGACATCATCTGGGTACACGATTACCACCTGCTGCCCCTGGCCTCGGAACTGCGCGGCCTCGGCATCGCCAACCCGATCGGCTATTTCCACCACATCCCGTGGCCCGCGGCCGACGTGTTCAACACGCTCCCCGCCAGCGGCGACCTTTTGCGCGGAATCGCCGATTACGACCTGATCGGCCTGCAGACCGACCCGGATGTCCACAACCTTTCGCGTAACCTCATCGACGTCTTGCGGGCGATCCCGCTTGGCGGCGGGTCGCTGATGGTCGATGGGCGCCGCACCCGCATCCGCAGTTTCCCGATCGGCATCGACGTCGCCGGGTTCAAGGAAGCGGCGGAGAATGCCGGAGCGAACAAGACCGTTCGCGATACGATGGCCGGACTGCGCACGCGCAAGCTCCTCATCGGCGTCGATCGGCTCGACTATTCCAAGGGTGTGCCCGAGCGGATGGAGGCTGTGGACCGCTTTTTCGCCTCGAATCCCGACCAGCGCGGCAACGTCGTCTATCTTCAGATCACCCCTAAATCGCGTACCGAAGTCCCCGAATACGAGGAACTCAGCCGCGAGGTGAACGAGACCGTCGGCGAGATCAACGGCGCCCTCGGCGAACCGAACTGGACTCCGATCCAGTATGTGACGAAGGCGTATCCGCGCCCCGTTCTCGCCGGGCTCTACCGGGCCGCCCGCGTCGGATTGGTGACGCCCATGCGCGACGGCATGAACCTCGTCGCGAAGGAATACATCGTCGCTCAGACCGCGGACGATCCCGGCGTCCTCGTCCTGTCGAAATTCGCGGGCGCGTCGCGGCAGCTTCCCGAGGCGCTGCTGGTGAACCCCTACGACCGGTTCGAGGTGGCGGAAGCCATCCGTACCGCCCTCTACATGCCGCGAGGCGAGCGGATCGAGCGCTGGAAGCCGATGGTCGAGCGGATGACGCGGGAAGACGTCGATTGGTGGGCACGCAATTTCTTGACGGACCTCGAGAACTTCCGCACCGTCGAGCGTGAGCCGCCGCGCGCTGCGGCCGCCGCCGCCGAGTAGCGCACTCCTCTTTCGTCCAACGGCTGGCCGGAAAAGAGGTCGCTCCGGCGATCTCTTACGAAGGACGTTCATGATCGGCATCGACGACGGCGCACCGGGGCCTCTCGGGGCGCATTTCGACGGTCGCGGTGTCAATTTCGCGCTGTTCTCGCAGAACGCCACAGCGGTGGATCTGTGCCTGTTCGAGCCGGGCGAGCGCCACGAGAGCCGCATCCTCCCGCTGCCCTGCCGCACCGACGACGTCTGGCACGGTTACCTGCGCGGCGTGTTTCCCGGTCAGCTCTACGGGTACCGTGTCCATGGCCCCTGGGAGCCGGCCCAGGGCCACCGCTTTAATCCGTCGAAGCTTCTCCTCGACCCCTATGCGCGCGAAATCCAGGGCCGCATCCGCTGGCACGATTCGCTCTACGGTCATCGCCGTGGCCTCCAGCGCGAAGACCAGATCGACCGCCGCGACAGCGCGGCGTACATGCCGCGAGGGGTGGTGACGGCCCCCGATCTGCCCGATCTCGCGATCAACCCGATCCGTCGGCCTCTTGGTCAGACGGTGATCTACGAGGCGCATGTCAAGGCGCTGACGCAGCTTCATCCCGACATCCCGGAGGCGGAGCGCGGCACTTATGCCGCCCTCGCCCATCCCGCGATCATCGAACACCTGCTGAAGCTGGGCGTGACCGCGATCGAACTCCTGCCGATCCAGTCCTTCGCCGACGATCGCTTCCTGGTGGAGAAGGGCCTCGTCAATTTCTGGGGCTACTCGCCGCTCGGGTATTTCGCGCCGGAGCCGCGCTATCTCGGCCTCGCCGGGATCGGCGGCCTTAAGGCGGCGATCCGTGAACTCGCCGCGGCCGAGATCGAGGTGATCCTCGACGTGGTCTACAACCATACCTGCGAGGCCGATCATACCGGGCCGACCCTGTCGTTCCGGGGCATCGACAATGCCAGCTATTACAAGCTCAACCCGGAGAACCGCCGGCAGGAGATCGACTGCACCGGCTGCGGCAACACGCTGGACCTCGACCATCCCCGCGTGATGCAGCTCGTCCTCGACTCGCTGCGCCACTGGGTGACGGCATACGGGATCGCCGGGTTCCGCTTCGATCTCGCCACCAGCCTCGGTCGCACGCCGCACGATTTCACGGCCAAGGCAGCGTTCTTCCAGGCCATCGCCCAGGATCCGATCCTGTCCCGCGCCAAGATGATCGCCGAGCCCTGGGATATCGGCATGGGCGGCTACCAGCTCGGCGCGTATCCGCGCGGCTGGGCCGAGTGGAACGACCAGTTCCGCGACAGCGTCCGCGCCTTCTGGCGCGGCGATCACGGCGTCCTGCCGAAGCTCACGCAGGCCTTGTCCGGCTCGCGCGAGATCTTCTCGGGCTCCGGACGTTCGCCGCTGGCGAGCATCAACTACGTGGCGAGCCATGACGGCTACACCCTGGCCGATGTCGTCGCCTACGAGCAGAAGCACAACCACGCCAATGGCGAGGACAACCGCGACGGCCACGGTCACAACCTCTCCCGCAACTACGGTGTCGAGGGCCCCACCGACGATCCGGCGATCCTGGCCCTGCGGGCGCGGCAGAAGCGCAACCTCCTGGCAACGACCCTATTGGCGCAGGGCGTCCCGATGATCCTCGCCGGCGACGAGCGGTCACGCAGCCAGGGCGGCAACAACAACGCCTATGCGCAGGACAATGCGATCAATTGGGTCGACTGGCAGACGGATCCCGATCCCGGCCTGACGACCTTCGTCGCCAACCTCACCCGGCTGCGCCGGGAGCAGCCTGCCCTGCGCCGCCGGACGTTCCTCACCGGCGACGTCATCGGCGAGGGGCCGCTTCGCGACGTCCACTGGCTCTCGCCCTGCGGCGCCGAGATGGACGACGACGCCTGGGCGGACGGGCATCGGCAGGCCTTCGGCATGCAGATCGGCAACGACCTGCCGAGCGCGGATCGCCTCTTGATCCTGATCAATGCCGCCGATGAACCGACCGATTTCAACCTGGCACCGGTGATCGGCGGGTCGTGGATGATCGTCTTCGACACGACCCGGCCGACAGGCACGGTCCAGGCCGGGCAGGCACTGTTCCCGCCCGGCGCGCGGCTGCGGCTCGATCCGCGCTCGCTCTACGTGCTGCGGGCGCGGCAGGCCGCGTCGTATGACATCTGAGTGGAGGGGCGGGAATCTCGTCTCGCTCCCCCCGATGACCTCAGCGAGAGATCAGTTGCGGCGACCCGAGCCCAACATCAGCCCTTGGCGATGAAGCGGATGAAGTAGACCAGCCCCGTGAAGGTGACGAGGCTGATCGCGTAGAAGGCGACGAACCAGAGCAGGCGCCCCACCGGGCGAGGCTTGTCCTGAAACGGATCGCTCAATGCCCGTATCCGCCGGTCGAGATGTCCTCCGCGACTTTCCCCCGGAAGACCCAATAGGCGTAGGCGGTGTAGGCGAGCGTCAGCGGCATCACCACGGAATAGCCGACGAGGGCGAATTTAAGGGCGCTGACCGCGTTGGCCGCTTCCCAGATCGTCATCTTCGGCGGCACGATATAGGGGAAGAGGCTGACGGCGAGGCCGAGAAAACCGAGCAGGAACAGGGCGATGCTGAGAAGGAACGGCGACACGTCGCGGCCGATCCGGAGCGCCGAATAGATCTGCCAGCAGACGATGGCGGTCACGGCGGGGATCGGCGCGACGAAAGCGATGTTCGGCCAGGAAATCCAGCGCCACTGGATCTGCGTGCCGAGGAACGGCACCCAGGCGCTGACGATCGTCATCGCGACGACGGTGCCGATGAGAAACTGGATGCTCTTGCGCCGCGCCCAGATCTGGAGTTCGCCCGAGGTCTTCATCACGCACCAGGTGGCGCCGAGCAGACCGTAGCCGCAGACGAGGCCGATGCCCGTCATGACACTGAAGGGGGTGAGCCAATCCATCGTGCCGCCGGTAAAGCCGCGTCCCTCGATGGTGAAACCCTGGACGAAGGCGCCGAGCACCATGCCTTGGGCGAAGGTCGCCACCAGCGAGCCGTAATGAAAAGCGTTGTCCCACAGGAACTGGGACTTCTCCGCCTTGAACCGGAACTCGAAGGCCACGCCGCGAAAGATCAGCGCGAGCAACATCAGGATCAGCGGCAAGTAGAGGGCCGGCAGCAGGATCGCGTAAGCGACGCTGAACACCGCGAACAGGCCGCCGCCGCCGAGGACGAGCCAGGTCTCGTTGCCGTCCCAGATCGGCGCAACGGAGATCATCATCCGGTCGCGCCAGTTGCCCTTGCTCGCGGCGGTGAAGAGGATGCCGACGCCGAGATCGAACCCGTCGATGACGACGTACATGGCGACCGCCAGAGCCAGCAGGCCGGCCCAGACCAGCGGCAGCCAAAAGGCGGCGCCCTCGTATTCCATGCCGAAACCGAACATGAACGATGATCTCCGTCCTGCGACACGACTACCGGATGACTAAAGCATGAAGTGGAAACCGGTACAGTAACCTTCCTGCGCACCGAAGCCGTCGAAGACCGAATATACGGCCGGACGGCGACACCGGAGGCGTCCTGTCAGCGACCGTCGACGCCGTGCCATGCGGGACGGCGATCCGTTTCCGCCAGAGTATCCCGCGAGGCGACCGCGACCGATCCGGTGACCTGCCGGACGAGCGTATCGACACCCTCGCTCGCCGCCTTCTCGCGTGTTTCGAGCGGCAGCGTCCCCCAGGCGGCCGAGACCGCCTGCTGCATCGATGGAGCCTGCAATCGCGCCATCGAGGCGGGATCGTCACGTTGGGCGGCGAGATAGGAGAGGGCGCCGATCACCAGGCTGGCGCGAATGAGGAACGACATGGGATCCGTGGGTTGGTGCATGCTCAGCCGCGAGCGGCCTCTTCCAAAGGACTGTCGGCGGAGAATGTAAAACCCGTCTCACGACAGCTTTGAAATCGAGCCGCTTGGTGAACGTCTCCTTTCCCGGTTCGATCGCCCCTGTGGATGGACGTTGCTTTGCCCCGAAAGGAACCCTCTTCCGAATAGGCTCGGTTACCCTCCGGAAAGCATCCGCGAACAATCGGATGGGTCTACGCAACACTCGCTTAAGTCGGGTCTGCGAGGTTCGGCATCAGTCGAGTTCAAGTCGAACCCGAGTCCAAGTCGAGCCAAGGGGCGACGAAGCGGCCTGTCAGGCACTTCGCGCTGTGCGTGTCCGTATTGCGTATTTACAGCGGCCTGGCTTCCCTCATCGATCTCCGGCTTGCCGGGCTCGTCCACGAGTCGGTGATCGATGACGACGCCGTGCGGTTCCGGCACGAGCGCTTCCTGGTGTCGCGTCTCGCGACCGGGATCGTGATGATGGCCGGGCTGCCGCCCTACCTGCTCTGGCGCGGCGTGCCGAGCGGCATTGAGGTCCTGGCCATCGCCAGCCTGATGCTGCCGGTCTTCGCCGCCGTCTTCCTCTCGCGGACGGGAATCCTCTGGGTCGCGCATGCGATCTCGTCGGCGGGCCTGACCGGCCTCGTGGTTTGCCTCGCCCTCATGTCGGGCGGCGTGAATTCCGCTGCCGCGATCTGGCTCGTGGCGATCCCGCTGGAGGCCGTCGTCTCCGGCTCGCGCCGTGCGACCCTCGCCGCCGCCATCATCGCGATGATCGGTGCCCTCGTCGTCGCGTTCCTGCCGCAGGACATCATCTCGCTGCCGCTCCTCGACCTGTCCCGCTCGCTGGCGATGCCGGTCTTCGCCATCACCGCCATCGGTCATGTCGCCGCCCAAGCCCTCGAGCATCTGCGCCATGAAGGCCGCTGGCTCGCCCGCATGCGTGACAACGAGGTGCGCGACCGCATGCTGCTCTCCGCCATCGACGACCTCGTGACCTGGCACGACCGGAACGGTCGCATCATCGACGCGAGCGCGTCGTCGGCGCGCTTTGTCGGCGTCGATTCGGTCCGCCTGCGCGGCTACGGACTTCTGGACCGCGTGCATGTCGGCGACCGTCCGGCCCTGCTGCAGACGATCAGCGATGTCGCGACCAGCGGCAAACCCGCCACCGTCCAGTTCCGCCTGCATCTCGACGCCGCCGCCGTGCGTGCCGAAGGCGAGCCGCGTCTGATCTTCGCCGAGATGCGGGCCCATCGCATCGTCGACAATCTGGCCGGGATCGAGGGATCGAGCGTGGTCGCCGTGACCCGCGACGTCACCGAGCATCGCCGCCACGCGGAAGAGCTGGAGCGCGCCCGCGCCGAGGCCGAACGCGCCGACGACCTCAAGAGCCGCTTCCTCGCCACCGTCAGCCACGAATTGCGCACTCCGCTGAACGCCATCATCGGCTTCTCGGAAGTCCTTGCCGGTCAGGGCTCGATGACCCTCGGCCCCGAGCGCAGCCGCGAATATGCCGAAATCATCGGAAGTTCGGGGCGCCACCTCCTCGACGTGGTCAACGCTCTCCTCGACATGTCCCGCATCCAGAGCGGCAACTTCGACTACGTTCCCGAGGTGATGAATGTCGGCTCGCTGGTGCGGACCTGCTGCGACCTGATGCAACTCCGTGCCGATCAGGGTGGGATCACCCTCCTGCGCGGCTCCGAGGCGCCCGGCATCGAGATCACGGCAGACCCGCGCGCCTGCCGCCAGATCCTCATCAATCTCCTCTCCAACGCGGTGAAGTTCACCGCCTCGGGGGGACGGATCGACGTCTCGTTCCGCCAGAGCGCCTCGCATCTCGACATCGTGGTCGCCGATACCGGCATCGGCATCGGCGCGGACGATCTCCCGCGCGTGGGTGCGCCGTTCTTCCAGGCGGGCGGCGGTTACCACCGGACCCATGAGGGAACCGGCCTCGGCCTCTCCGTGGTGCAGGGGTTGGTCGGCCTTCATGGCGGCAGCATCTCGATCGAGAGTGCCGAGCGCCAGGGGACCACCGTGACCGTGACGCTGCCGCTCGATTGCCGGCGCGGATCGAGCACGGCTCCTCCGGCACCGATCCGCACCGGTGTTCGACGTTCGGCGCCGCCGATCGCCGCGACCGATGCGGCCTTGCCGGCCCGACGCCCGATGGGCCTGTTCGACCCCGCGCCGGAAGCGGTGAGCGAGCGCTACATTCCGATGCAGCGCGCGGGATGAGCGCTTTCCGCGAACGGCTTGGCCAAATGGGAGCATCGATCCGGATAGGACATCCGGATCGATGCTCCCCGTTCTCGTTCGACGTCGGCTTTCTGCGAAAGCCGATTCTTCGTTCCTGGCCTGGTGTTCCAGGTCAACGTCGCCTTGAAGGATAGACCATGCGCGAACCGCTGCCGAAGCGAGACCAGCGCGAGATCGTTGTGCCTGCCCGGGGAGCGCAGAGCGCGCCTCCGCGCAGAAAGCCGGCGTCCGGACCGGCCCGGCGGCCGTCTTTCGGCTGGCTTCGGACCATGGGCACGGCCGTCGCTGGCTTCGGCCGCCTTTGCCTGCGCAGGCCGGGAGAGGTTCTCGGCTCGGTGGTCGCCCTCGGCGCGGTCGCGGCCGTAGCCATGAATGCGCTGGGCTTCCAGGGCGGCCCGCATCCCGCGCCGATCTTCCCCACCCTCGGCAAGGGGACGGGGAACGGCGCCGCAGCGAAGCCGCAGGCCGCCAAACCGGCGGAACCAGCCAAATCTGCGGAGCCAGCCAGGCTCGCGGAAGCGCCGCCGCGCAAGATCGACGTGCCGAAATCCGATCCCGGGCCGGAGCAGAAAGCAGCTTTGTTGCCCGAGCCGGCCAAACCGGCGACGAAACCGGTCGTCGCCGCACAGGCCACCAAGCGCGACGTGATCGCCGAGATCATCAAGGCCGGCGAAACCACCGCATCGGTAACCCCGAAAACCGATGTCGCCGTAGCGCAGGCGCAGCGGGCCCTGGTCAAGCTCGGCTATGGGCCCCTCGTCGCCGACGGCGTGCTCGGTGCCGGAACGCGGGCGGCCATCGAGAAGTTCGAGCGCGACCGCAAGCTGCCGGTGAAGGGTGTCGCCGCCGGCCGCACCCTGCGCGAACTCGCCTCCAGCGCCGGCTCGCCCAAGGGCTAGTCCCGGCATCGGACGTCGGCGAGCGTGATTCATCAAGACCGCCCGCGCGCCGGGGCGACGGCGGTCGTCCGCCGGACCTCGGCGAGCCCGACCGAGATTTGGTATCAGTCCCGCCGCGGATGCTATAGGCGAGCGATGCCTCGCCTGCGTTCCGATTTCTGGGTCTCGGCCCATCTCCGCCGTCTCGCCATCGAGGGGATCGACGCGGTGCAGCGCCGGCGCGGTGCGGCCGAAGCGGGAGCCATCTTCGTCAAGATCGACCGCCTCGACGGACGGGCCGACCTCTACGGTCCCGCGCCGCAAGCGCTCGTCGACACCGAGGATGCGAGAGACCGTAGCTTCGTCAGGCTGATGGGTGAGGCGTCGCCGGTCGATGTCGAGCTCCGCATCGGCAAGGAGCTGCGCTTCGACGACGACCTCTGGATCATCGAGATCGACGACCGCTCGGGGCGGCATTGCCTCGATCTCGCCGAATGAGGAGAGGGCGCTTGCGCACGCGCGAGCGCCGTGCGGATTCTCGGAAATCAGGTCTCCGAGACCCGCGAGAGGCGGCGTTTCGACGTGACGGAACGCCGAACCGGAACCTCGATCAGGCCGCCCCGGATTGCCTCACCCGGCCCGGAAGCGCCGGCCGAAGCGGAGCGCGCTCGGTGGATGCCGGCATGCGCGGACGAACTGCGTCCGGCGCCGTATAGGGCTGGTGCGCGGTGCCGCCGTTGAGGCGTTCGGGCAAGGGGGTATCGAGGACCGCGCCGAGGAGATCGCGTGCCGCGCTGCGCGGAATGGTGCGGAACAGCTTCACCAGGTCGAAAACCCGGTCCACCGAACGAGCCACGGTCTCGTTGAGAGTGAGGAAGACGTAGACGGCCTCCTCCTCATGCAACCCCACGGCACGAAGCGAGAGCGTCAGAAGCTCATAGCGGCGGCTCGGGTCGGCCGTGGTGGCAAGGAAGCCGCGCTGAAGGCCGAGCATCTCCGCCAGAGCCGCGACGAAGCCGGCGACGTCGCGTCGCCCGGAAAAGCCGGTGAGGACGGCTCCCGCCTCGCGTGGCAGGGGAGGGGACGGCCGCAACGCGGCTCTCGCACCGATCGCTCTCCCGATCGCTTCGCGCAGGTCTTCATCGGCATAGAGGAACAGCGGACCCAGATCGCCGGGAGCCAGATCGGGGCGGGCGAGTAGCGCCTGCGCCAAGTCGGGCGTGGTTCGCGCGCGGTTGACGAGGAGGCCGATCGTGCCGCCCTGGAGGCTGATCTGCCAATTCTCGGCGAGGGCGAGATCGATGGCGGCAACATCGCGCGCAACCATTTCGTCGATGAGGCTACGGCTCAGGTCGGATCGCCGGGCGATGGCCGTGGCGATGTCCGAACCACCGGAAAGGGCGGCCTCAATCACCATCGCCGACAGGCTGGGGGCCTGCGCGATGACGATGTCCCTGATCTCGACCCCGCGTGCGGCGAGGATGGCGAGAACGGGCTGTGGCGTCGCTGGAAACGGCGCCAGCTTGCGCGCCACGATCAACGCCGTCTCATCGTCCACGATCGGGATCAGCCCGCCGGCGAGGGACTGAAAGGCCTCGACGGACTTCCGGTCGTGCGCGGTCGCGGTGAGGAACAGGTCGGTCTGGACCCGTAGGATGACTGGTTTCAGATCGAGGTCACCGAGACGCGACAGTTCGATCAGGCCGGAGAAGTCCGGCGCATCGTCGAGAGATGGGGACATGGCACTTCGTTTACGCAGAACTCGCTGATCACAGCTTTAGCGAGCTTGCGTGAACCGACCTTTAAAGGGCGACGGCGAGGCGCCGCCCTTCATGCCCCATTGCGGGATCAGCCGACCAGCCGGGCCTTGGTTTCGGCCGCGGAATCCGGGCCTTTGGGCGCGGGAAACACCACCGGCGTCGCGGCGCCGGTCGCCATCGGTCCGCTTGCAGGTGCCGAGGGCTTCGACGCCATCTTGGCGACGTTCACGGGAGCGGGCTCGGCGGGCTTCACCGGCGCGACCACGGCCGCGTTCGACGGGGCAGCCTCCAAGACCTGTGGCGCGGCTGCCGGGAGGGCCGGCCGGGCATGGTCGTCCCTGTCGTCGATATCGCCGGTGACGTCGTCCCCCGACGGGCCTTCGAGCAATTCGGTCGGGGCCTTCCAGACGAAAGCGTCGAGATGGCCGGTGATCGGAGAGACCGGCGCCCAGCGCTCAGAGGCGACGCCATCGGCGATCCACATCGGGTCGCGCGGAGCATGAGCCGCGCGCGCCAGCCATTCCCGCGCCCGGCCCGAGCCGGCGCCGTGCTCGGTCTCCTCGATCTTCGCCATGGCAAGGCAGGCGCGGACCGTGGGGCGATCGGCCAGAAGAGGGGCCAGCGCCTCGCGCGCCTTGCCGATATCCTGCGCCTCGACGGCGGCCTGCGCCATGGCGAGGCGGGATTCGGGATGCCAGGTGGAAATCTTGGCGAGGGTCTCGGCGCGGGTGAGGCGGTCGCGCACGGAATCACCGACGCGCAGGCCGAGATAGACCTTGGCGAGATCGGGATGTGGGTTGGCGCGCCACGCCGCCTCGACGATCTTCGCAGCCTTCTTCAGGTCGCCCCGGCGGGCGAGGAGCCGGCCGGCGATGCAGGCGGCGGGAACGAGGTCCGGCGCAAGCTTGACCGCGTCGAGGGCACGCTGGGTCGCGGCTTCGGGCTCGCCGGCTTCGCGGGTCTGCGCGGCGGCCGTGAGCAGCACGGCGCGCTGGCGGCGGGCAAGGCCCTTCTCGATAAGGCCGAGGGAGGCCCGGCGTTCCACGGTCTCGACGGCACCGCTCCAATCGCCGTCTGCGCATTGCGCCTCGAGCACGGCCTCGTTGGCCCAGGTCACGCTCGGAGCGAGGCGGGCGGCCTCGGCGGCATAGGCGCGGGCGGCGACATCGTCCTCTCGGCGGCGCGCCTCGACGAACAATCCGCGCAGGCCGAGAACCCGGGTCTCGGGGTCGTTGACCATGCGCTGGAAGGCGTGTTCGGCCGCCTCGCGGTCACCAGAGATCTGCGCGGCCTGTGCCTTAAGGAGGAGTGCCAGCGGCTCCGCGCCGAGCAGGCGCTCGGCATCGCTGGCATGGCGGCGCGCGGCCAGGGGATCACCCGAGCCGACGGCGACCATGCCGCGCGACAGGGCCGAGAAACCCTTGGCCCGGCGACGCTCTTTCGAGCCGCGCACCAGCGTCTCGGGAAGGGTGATGATGCCCTTCACCACGGCCCATACGAAGCCGACGACGATCGCGGCGACGAGGACTCCGATCAGGGCGATCGCGAGGCTGGTGGCGATCTCATAGCCGTTCCAGACGATGGTGACCGTGCCGGGCCGGTCGGCGATCCATGTCGCCCCGAAGGCGGCGATGGCGAGGAGGGCTAGGAAGGCGAGGGCGCGCCACATGGGATCACGAACTCCGGAAAGTGGCGTCGGCCGGGTAGGGGACGCGAATAGGGGGAGATGCGGGCACGACGAACGCGCGCGCACTGATCGGGAAAGCGTCTTCCGGAATGCCGGAAGACCGCACGGCAGTGGCGTCCCTCACCGGGCCGTGCCGGTAGAGGGCAGCGCCTTGAAGGCATCCGCCAGGAGAGCCTGCGCGGCATCGCCCGCCGAGGCACGTGAGGCGAGCTTGGTGCCGAATTCCCCGGCTTGAGCGCGCGCATCCTCCGGCAGGGCGGCGAAGGCCTTTGCCGCCTCGCCGATGGCGCCGCGATCCAGCGCCTCCTGAATCTTCGGCACCCCGTCCTCCGTCGCGGTCTCGCCGGAGGCGGCGGGAGCATCGACCTTGCGGACCTGAACGATGGATTCGGCCATGCTCATCAGCCGTTGCTTGATGTCGCCGGTCTCGGCCACCGTCTTGGCCTGGGCGGACTTGCGGCTCGCCGCGATCCGCTCGGCGACGGTCCGGAACTCGGCCGCGAGGCTTCTCGCCGTCGGAGCCCCCTTATCCGCGAAGGGAGCGACGGCGGTCAGACGGGCCGGATCGCCCGGCTCGAAGCTGCGCAGGGCCGCCAGCGCGTCGGCATAGGGCGAGCCGGTATTCAGCGCCGTGACGATGCGATCCGCCGCGACGATGCGCATGCCGGCCTGGACCGTCCCGGCTTCGGCGCGGCTC
>NZ_KB910516.1:213010-215510 GCF_000372825.1 Methylobacterium sp. 77
CGCACAAGCGGTGGAGCATGTGGTTTAATTCGAAGCAACGCGCAGAACCTTACCATCCCTTGACATGGCATGTTACCCGGAGAGATTCGGGGTCCACTTCGGTGGCGTGCACACAGGTGCTGCATGGCTGTCGTCAGCTCGTGTCGTGAGATGTTGGGTTAAGTCCCGCAACGAGCGCAACCCACGTCCTTAGTTGCCATCATTTAGTTGGGCACTCTAGGGAGACTGCCGGTGATAAGCCGCGAGGAAGGTGTGGATGACGTCAAGTCCTCATGGCCCTTACGGGATGGGCTACACACGTGCTACAATGGCGGTGACAGTGGGACGCGAAGGAGCGATCTGGAGCAAATCCCCAAAAACCGTCTCAGTTCAGATTGCACTCTGCAACTCGAGTGCATGAAGGCGGAATCGCTAGTAATCGTGGATCAGCATGCCACGGTGAATACGTTCCCGGGCCTTGTACACACCGCCCGTCACACCATGGGAGTTGGTCTTACCCGACGGCGCTGCGCCAACCGCAAGGAGGCAGGCGACCACGGTAGGGTCAGCGACTGGGGTGAAGTCGTAACAAGGTAGCCGTAGGGGAACCTGCGGCTGGATCACCTCCTTTCTAAGGATGCTGCTTCAGTGATGATGGTTGTGATGACCGTCCTCTCCTCTTGCGGCGTCATTGGATACATAGGGGCCAGTCAGGCCCCGATATGCGGGACGGCGCCGTCCTCGTTTCTCTTTCTCATTTCCGGATAGCGTGATCGGTGCCCCGTTCAGTCGGTGCGCGTTTGATCTGCTTGGGCCTGTAGCTCAGGTGGTTAGAGCGCACCCCTGATAAGGGTGAGGTCGGACGTTCGAGTCGTCCCAGGCCCACCATCTTTGCTGGCTGCCTCAGGCGCCGGCGTCGACGTCCGTCGACTTGGGCTCCGCGCATCAGCGCGGGCGGCCTTGTCGGCCTTGCGAGGCTTTGCCTTGTTCTCCCCCGCTCCGATCCCACATGGTTTGGGGCTGTAGCTCAGCTGGGAGAGCAGTTGCTTTGCAAGCATCAGGTCGTCGGTTCGATCCCGTCCAGCTCCACCATTTTCGTTTCCCCAGGTTGGGTCGAGGCGTGAAAGGGCCTGTTGGACTGCATCCGGAAAAACACGAGTTTTGCCGCTCGGGCTGGTCATCTGGACCGTCCGGGAGGGCAAATGACTGACATCGTTTAGAGGGAATGTAGCCGGATTGGCAGCGAGAGCTGGTCCTGTCCGGTTATGTTCGGCAAGCATAAGATTTTTTGATCTGAAAGGATCAGGAAATCGGTCTTTTTGTTTTTTTGACCGAGACGTTTGTTTTGAGATCTGGCTCGACGCCAAGTCCCAAAAAAAGCGGACATCGATCATGGAAGCGATCAAGTGCCTTAAGAGCATTCGGTGGATGCCTTGGCGCTGAGAGGCGATGAAGGACGTGGTACGCTGCGATAAGCCTTGGGGAGCTGCGAACGAGCTTTGATCCAGGGATTTCCGAATGGGGAAACCCACCTTCGACCTTTCGTATTGTGGGCTCACGGTGACAGCGATGTCGTCGTGATCCTTCACTACGATTGGTCACATGAAGGTATCAAATCCTGAATACATAGGGGTTTGAAGCGAACCCGGGGAACTGAAACATCTAAGTACCCGGAGGAAAGGACATCAACGAGACTCCGTCAGTAGTGGCGAGCGAACGCGGATCAGGCCAGTGCCTGGTGGGAGTTTATCGGAACGGTCTGGAATGGCCGGCGACATGGGTGACAGCCCCGTACGAGACGGACGACTACCAGGACTCGAGTAGGGCGGGACACGTGAAATCCTGTCTGAACATGGGGGGACCACCCTCCAAGCCTAAGTACTCCTCAGCGACCGATAGCGAACAAGTACCGTGAGGGAAAGGTGAAAAGCACCCCGACGAGGGGAGTGAAACAGTTCCTGAAACCGGATGCTTACAAACAGTGGGAGCTCAAGGTTCGTCCTGAGTGACCGCGTACCTTTTGTATAATGGGTCAGCGACTTAAAGTTACGAGCAAGCTTAAGCCGGTAGGTGTAGGCGCAGCGAAAGCGAGTCTGAATAGGGCGTTCAGTTCGTGGCTTTAGACCCGAAACCGAGTGATCTAGCCATGTGCAGGATGAAGGTGGGGTAACACCCACTGGAGGTCCGAACCAGTGCCCGTTGAAAAGGTCTTGGATGACGTGTGGCTAGGGGTGAAAGGCCAATCAAACTCGGAAATAGCTGGTTCTCCGCGAAAGCTATTTAGGTAGCGCCTCGCGTGAATACCCCAGGGGGTAGAGCACTGGATGGGCTAGGGCCGCCCACAGCGGTACCGCACTCAACCAAACTCCGAATACCTGGGAGTACTGCGCGGGAGACACACGGCGGGTGCTAACGTCCGTCGTGAAGAGGGAAACAACCCTGACCTACAGCTAAGGCCCCCAATTCGTGGCTAAGTGGGAAAGGATGTGGGAATCCCAAAACAACCAGGAGGTTGGCTTAG
>NZ_KB910516.1:4158010-4440510 GCF_000372825.1 Methylobacterium sp. 77
TCCTGGCGCGATCCGACCCTACCTGGCGACCGCCGATGATCACCCGTCAGTGACACCACCAACTCGAACGCATGATCCCTCGGCTTTCCCGAAAGGTTTTCATGCGTCAAATAACACCCCATCTGTCCGCGATGCCAGGTATTCCTTTCTCGATTTGATGGTCTGCTCAAGCTTGGCATAAACGCTCTGTAGCTGCTGATACAGCGGGTCCCTTTTCATCGCCTCGTCATCGACCTTTGGTCGCTGATCCTCGATCGGTGGAAGTGCATTGAACGTACTCTGCGTGATCGCAGTGTCGGCCTTCACGACGCGTCCACCCAACATCTTGGCAATTCTGTCTGCGCGAGCTTGTGCCACATCGGGGCCGTTCGTCCCGTTGGTCTCTCCTGACAGACTGTTCCGAAGCCTTTCGCCGAGGTCGTTATCCGATCCGACGACGCCTTGGTTATCGATCGTCGCAACAACCCTGCCGCCGACGACCACCGTCGCATACGGTTGGGTTGCCGGAGTGCGTCCGACGGGGAATGCCATGGGGGAAGACCGATCGGTGTACATGCGTTGAAGATAGAGCGTATTCGCTTCAATAATTTGCCGTGTTTGTCTGATATAAAATTTATATTGATCTTCAGGAAGCTCGGGAACATTGATGACCTTCAAATCGGCTGCGGTCCCTACGGCATCCCAGGTAAAAGTAACGGTCTGACCTTGTAGAATGACTGTAAAGGTCGAGGATGGAGCCGCAGAACCGGCCTGCTTGAGTCCGGAGTTCTGCTGCACGGTATTGACGCCGTCGCCATCGGAGCCTCGGGCATCGGACGTGCGCGTGTCGGCTAAGTCAGAGCCTGCTCTATTGGAATTGATGGAGCGGCTGGTCTGGTAGGGCGATGCTGATCCGATGGGGCTCAATGGTATGATCCAAAGGTTGCTGTTCGCTGATGCAATCAGATGTTTGTAGAAGGTGATACGTCCGAAAAAACAAACAAAGGCTCAAGACAATACCACTTCTCGTTGGGGCTCTGAAAAAAGCGATCCTGATGAGCGAACTGGTCACGCATCCGCCGGCGGACTCACACTTGACCGGTCTTGCGTCGAGCGATGCGGCGCCGGACCTTCAGGACGTGCAGGATACCGCTGATGACCCGCCTGTCATCGACCTCGGGGTAGGCCGTGAGGCAAGCGTGGCTTGGTCCGAGCCCAAGCCTCATCCGAGGGCCGTAACGGTCGTGCCAGCGCGATCTTGCTGCGCCTGAAGTCTCGAATCAGGAAGTAAACGCAAGCGACAGCAATGGGTTGTATGAGTTCTGGGCCTATCCCAACTTGCCCGAGGCGAGGGCCGCGCGGGCGGCCTCGAGCATCTCCTCCCGGAGCGGGTCGTCGTCGATGGCCCTGGCCAGGGCGACGGTGCCGACCAGGATCGACAGTGTGGTCAGGGCGCGCTGTCGGCGCCGTTTGGCCGGTCCCATCGGGAAATGGTCGGCGACGCGGTCGATCAGGTCTCGGACACCCTTGAGGAACCGCGATCGTACCGGACTACCGGGAGCCTCCCGCGAGACGTCGTTGGCCAGCGATGCCAGCGGACAACCGAAGGCGGGGTTTCGGACATGGGCGAGGGACAGGTATTGGGCCATCCATCCGTCGAGTTCGTCGGGCCGCCAGTTCTGGTTGGCCGCCAGGTCGAACGCTTCGACCGCAAGCGCCTCCTTGCTGGCGAACTGGCCGTAGAAGCCGCCATGCGTCAGCCCCGCCGAGGCCATGATGTCGGCGACGCTGACACCATGCAGGCCGCGCTCCCGGAACAGGGCGGCGGCGACTTCCACGACCCGTTCCCGGTTCAGTTTGGCCTGCGCCTGCGAAACCTTCGGCACCGTCCGGTCCTCCTGCATTCGACCCCTAATCTATAGATGTCGAGCGCCATGCAAAAGGGGCCCCGTGATCTCTCTGGCCCGTCTTGGCCGGGATCGCGCCGCCGCGGCAAGGCGGAGCGATGGACGCGGCCGGATTCTCGGATCGATCCGCGGCCACGGCCCGAATGATCAAGATGACGCGTGTCGTCGGCAGACTGTCCCAGACGGGCTTGCGCGGATCGACGGGTCGCCGGCAGGGCCCGGCGTCGCTTTTCCATGGTGTCCGCTCGTGAAATCTCGTCAACGGCGAGAACGCCTTACCGGCAGAACGTAAGGAAATTTTAACGCTGATCGGTGTGATTGAATCTGTCGCTGCGATGCGAAATTCCGCCTCGCGACGATGTCGAGAACGATCAGCGTGAGATGAGATGAAGACGCTCAGCTTGAGCCTGATGTCCCTGAAATCGCTGTCCGCCGCGGTGGCGGGAACGTCTGCGCTCGTTGTCCTCGTCTGCGGCAGCCTGACGAATCTCAGCCTGAGCCGGAACGACGCCCGCCGGCCGCTCGACACCACCCAGGCCTCCCAGCGCTTCGCCGCTGCCGTCGATCGTGGCGTGTACGACGTCGTCCAGGATCTCAAGACCCTCTCGATCGCCCTGAAGCAGACGTCTCGCGGCCTCGATGCGGATGAACTGCAGACGATCGTGAGCGCCTGGCTCGGATCGCGTCCCGATTATTCCGAACTCAACCTCGTGGCCGCGAATGGCCGCGTGAAGGTCGCCGGCAACGACCTCGGCTTCGGCCGGGACGTGTCCGGCCGTTCCTGGTTCCTCCGGGCCAAGGCCTCCCGCTCCATCGTCGCCGTGCCGTCGGCGGGGGCGGACGGCCAGACCGTCTTCGACATCGCCCTGCCGGTCCCCGGATCGGCGTTCGGAAGCGAGGACGTTCTCGTCGCGCGTCTGAACGAGGCGTGGCTCGGCGACATCCGGGACAGGGTGCTCGGGACATCTCCGGTCGCGAATGGTGCGACCGGCCTCGCCGTGCTCGGTCCCGATGCCCGATCCGGTTCGGGTCTCCTGGCTCAGCACTCGGCGGGCGGTCGCGAGTTCGTGGAACAGGTGACGCCGAGCGCGGGCTATCGCGACCTCGCCCCCTCGGGCTGGCTCGCCGTGGCCCGGAGCCCGAATTCCGGTCTGTCGCGGAATATCGAGGCGTTCCTGCCCGATGGCAGAACCACGGCGACGTGGCTGGCCGTCTGTATCCTGGCGGCCTGCGCGGGCTGGATCTTCGCCGGCCGCTTCGTGCGGCGGCTCAAGCTCATCGGCGACAAGGAACCGGGCCTCTCGGCGCCCTCGCGCATCGCCGAGCTGCAGGATCACGCGGAGCGTCTCGCCGCCCGCGAGCGAAGCGGCGTCCGCGCGCTTCAGGAGACGCGCTCGGCGCTGTCGCGCAGTCGCGAGCGCTTCCGCACCTTCGAGGCGATGTCGGGCTGGACCTACTGGGACATCGACATGGAGGCGGGGAGCGTCACCTGGACCGATCCGGCCACGCGCTCCACCAATGCCGTCTCCGACCGCGCCGTGGCTCTCACCGATCTGACGGACGGGATCGCCCCGGAAGACCGCGACCTCATGGCCTTCACGATGCAGGCGGCCTTGGACGAGGCGGGTCCGCACGACGTCGTTCTGCGCACCACCGGGACGTTGGCGCAGGATGGCCAACGGCGTCTCTTTGTTCGCTTCATCCGCGCCGAGGGCGACAACTCGGCGGGCAAGCCCGCGATGCTGCATGCGTTGAGCCGGGAATTCGCCGGCGAGGCGGGCCGGGACGAGGCTGGTCACGGGAATGGCCTCGACGCGGACGTCGTCGGTGCGTCCGGCATCGATGGCGGCGCCTCGCCGATCGAGCCCCGCCGCCGGGAGAGCGACGCCGCCGGGGAAGCCCGCAGTGGCACCGTCCTGCGCAAGGTCGTCGATGGGGTGATCCACGACTTCAACAACGTTCTGACCGTGGTCATCGCCAGTCTCGGCACGCTTCAGCGGCGTCACGAAATCCGTCCCGATCAGATGCGCCTCGTCGATGCCGCCTTGGCGGGCGCCCAGCGCGGATCGAGCCTGACCCGGCGCCTCGTCAATTTCGTTCGCCGGGACGATACCGGCCTGCAGGAAACCGACGTGGCCGTGACTCTCGCCGCCTTCGTCCCGTTCCTCGGCGCCAACGTGCTGCACCAGACCTCGGTCGAGACCCGGATACGGCCGGGATTGGCCAAGGTGCTGTGCAGCGAAAAGGTCCTTGAGGCCGTCCTCCTCAACCTCGCCTTCCATGTCCGCGACATCGGGTCCGAAGGCTTCGCCATCGGTGCCGACGAGAAGACGCTGTCGGCCGGAGAGGGCATCGCGCTTGCCCCCGGCCGCTACGTGCGGATCGTCCTCGCCAGCGGAACGCCCGCCCGCCATGCCGCGGTGATGCCTTCGGGCGACAGCGAGGCGACCAAGGCGGTGGCGGCCCTGCTCATGCAGGTCGGCGGCGGGTTCCGGCTCCTGGCGGATGGCAGTGGCGGCACCGGCTTCCTCGCCGAACTTTGGCTCCCGGCGGGCGAGGCCGCATCGAGGAGTGCTGCGTCCGAGGGAGGCGCCCCGACGCTTCCCCTTCGCGTGCTTCTCGTCGACAGCGACAGCCTCGTGCGCCAGAGCTTCGCCGATGCCCTCGCCGATCTCGGTCACGCGGTGATCCAGGCCGGCTCGGCCGAGCACGCGCTGGCGCTTCTCGACGAAGCGGCGAATTACGATGCGATGATCACCGACTGGGCCATGCCCGTGGTGAGCGGGCTCCAGCTGGCGGCGACCATGACCCAGCGCCATCCCCACATCCGGGTCGTCCTCGCGAGCCCGGGCGGCCAGATGCCGGTCAGCGCCCGCGCCTTCCTGCATATCGAGAAGCCGTTCCGGTATCCCGATCTCGCCGCCATCATGCGCGAGGCGGGCCGGAAGGACACGGCGGAAGCGGCCTGAGGGCAGGGGACAGGGGACAGGGGGCACCGTTCCCGGTCTCCGCTCCCCCATCGTTCGCCGCGGGCACCGTCACCCGGCAGGCTCCGCCTGGGCCGGCCGATGGGGGCGTCGACATCGCTCCCGGATCTCGACCCCACGGATGCCAGTCTTCGGCAGTGCCGTCTTGCCGGGGCGGCGAGCGAAATCCGACACCATAAGTCGAGCGCAAGCTTACACTCTCTCCTCAGCGTCGAGCGTGCCGTTAGGCGTCGATTAACGTTGATGGAACATAAAAGAAATTGCGTCGGTGGTAACGGTACCCATTGAGGGATGCATCCGGGCGCGTCGGGACAACAGGGTCGTGCCGCTATGAAGCGCTTCGCAGGTCTTACCGCTGTGCTCGTGCCCGCGTTCCTCGGCGGAGCGCCGGCTCAGGCGGCGGATTGGTATACCGGCGCCGAACCGGTCGTCCGGGACGATGCCTGGACCACGGCCGTGGACGCCTCCGCATCGGTCACCTCGAACAGCTCGGCCTTCGGCTCCCTCACGGGGACGTTCGCGACGGAAGGCACCCTGCTCCAGAGCGGCCCGCGCATCCGCGTCGAGGCGGTGGCCGGAACCTACAGCTATCCCGGTCAGGGCGTCGCCCAGCGGGTCACCGGTTACCAGGAGGAGGCGGCCCTCAGCGCCGGCTACGAGTGGATCTGGCGCGACGCAGCCCTCGCCGGCTTCGTCGGCTTCAACGTCCGGAGCAACCAGCTCTCGATTCTCGACCCGGACAATCCCGTGGTCGGCACGGGTGTCGGCGCGAAATTCGGCGCGAATTTCTATGCCCGGCCGACGGAAAACACGATGGTCTCGGCTTACGGATCCTATTCGACGCAGTTCAACGCCTATTACACGCGCTTCCGCGTCGGCTACATGGTCGCCGATGGAGTCTATGTCGGACCCGAAGCGATGGTCCTCGGCGACAACTTCTTCAGCCAGTACCGGATCGGTGCCCATGTCAGCGGCTTCTCCATTGGCCCGATCAAGATGGCCGTCGGTGTCGGCTACGTGAAGGACCGCATCCAGGGCAGCGGCTACTATTCGAGCGTGGAGGCCAGGGCCGCGTTCTGACACCCGGCCGCGTTCTGAAACCGGGCACATTCCGTTTCATTTTGGTGCTGTGCAACATTGGCTCCGGCAACGACGCCGCAGCGGACCGATTCCATTCAAAACGACACAATTACAACGCGATTTCTCGATTTTGAACGTGGCAGGAGAATCGCAACGTAACCGTTATGCGCCGTGCCTCGCGCGGCCGTGTCTCGTCGGATGCTTCCAAGTTCGGCATCCCACGCCACGGTCGCCTCGGGTGACTTCGCGAGACTTGATTGCGCTGACCGATTGCCGGTCCCCATAGGGATACTCGACGTGAGATCTGCATTGCGCTGGACCGTGTGGATGATGTCTGCGGTCATCGTCCTCGCTCTGCTGAGCCAGCCGATCAGCACGCAGGATCAGCTTGCGATGAGCCTCTGCGCCATGGCGGCGATGATCGCCCTGTGGGTCTTCTTCGACAACCCGCCGGCGAGGTTCATCTTCCTGGCGCTCGGGAGCCTCGTGGTACTGCGCTACATGTTCTGGCGCGTCACGAATACGCTCCCATCCCCCTCCGATCCGGTGAGTTTCGGGTTCGGTCTCGTTCTGCTGCTCGGCGAGCTCTACTGCGTCTTCATCCTCTTCATCAGCCTGATCATCAATGCCGATCCCCTGCGGCGCGCGACGCCGCCGATGGGACCGCCCGAGGACCTGCCCACCGTCGACATCTTCGTGCCGAGCTACAACGAGGATGCGGGGATCCTCTCGACCACCCTGTCGGCGGCCAAGCTCATCGACTACCCGGCCGACAGGCTCCGCGTCTGGTTGCTCGACGATGGCGGCACCGATCAGAAATGTGCCGATCCCGACCCGGACGCCGCGCAGGCCGCGATGCGGCGGCGGATGGAACTCCAATCCCTGTGCCAGTCGCTCGGCGTCACCTACCTGACACGGTCGCGCAACCAGCACGCCAAGGCCGGTAACCTCAATAACGGCCTCAAGCATTCGCAGGGCGAGATCATCGTCGTGCTCGATGCCGACCACGTGCCGTTCCGCTCGTTCCTGCGCGAGACGATCGGCCATTTCGCCGCCGATCCGCGCCTGTTCCTGGTCCAGACCCCGCACGCCTTCCTCAACCCCGACCCGATCGAGCGCAACCTGCGCACCTTCGACCGCATGCCCTCCGAGAACGAGATGTTCTACTCGGTGACGCAGCGCGGCCTCGACAAGTGGAACGGGTCGTTCTTCTGCGGTTCGGCCGCACTCCTGCGCCGGCGCGCCCTGGACGAGGCCGGCGGATTCTCCGGCGTCACCATCACGGAGGATTGCGAGACCGCCTTCGAGCTGCATTCCCGCGGCTGGAACAGCATCTATGTGGACACGCCGCTGATCGCCGGCCTGCAGCCCGACACGCTGGTGGCCTTCATCGGCCAGCGCTCGCGCTGGTGCCAGGGCATGTTCCAGATCATGATGCTCAAGAACCCGCTGTTCAAGCGCGGGCTGCATCCGATCCAGAAGCTCGCCTACCTGTCGAGCATGACCTTCTGGTTCTTCCCGGTGCCGCGCATGATCTTCATGTTCGCGCCGCTGCTGCACATCTTCTTCGACCTGAAGATTTTCGTCGCGAGCGTCGACGAGTCGATTGCCTATACCGCGACCTACATCGTCATCAACCTGATGATGCAGAACTATGTCTACGGCAAGTTCCGCTGGCCGTTCGTCTCCGAGCTGTACGAATACGTGCAGGGCCTCTATCTGATCCGCGCCATCGTCTCGGTGGTGACCTCGCCGCGCAAGCCGACGTTCAACGTCACGGCCAAGGGCGCCGCCCTCGACCAGGACCACCTCTCGCCGATGGCGTGGCCCTATTTCGCGGTCTACTTCATCCTGCTGATCGGCTGCGGCACCGCCCTGTACCGCTACCTGCTCGAGCCCGGCGTCACCAACCTGATGCTGGTGGTCGGCCTGTGGAACTTCTTCAACCTGCTCACGGCCGGCGCGGCCCTCGGCGTGGTGGCCGAGCGCCGGACCACCGAGGCGAGCCCGTCGCTCGCCATCGACCGGCGCGGCCGCCTCGTCCTCGGCGGACGCGCCCTCGACGTGGTGATCGAGCGCGCCTCGGCGCAGGGCTGCACGATCCGCTTCGGCGCCGAAGGCCTGCCGCCGGGAGCCGGGACGGCGCACCGCACGGGCCAGCTCTCGGTGGTTCCGTTCGACGGTGCCCCCGTCCAGGTCCCGCTGCCGGTGGAGATCGGCGGCATCTCGCAAGCCGGGGACGAGACGGTGGTCGTCCTGCAGTTCCAGCCCCTCGATCCCAAGGGCTACGGGGCACTGGCGAGCCTGATGTACGGCGATGCCGGCGCGCTCCTGCGCTTCCAGCAGAGCCGCCGCCGGCACAAGAACATCGTCTCCGGCACGCTCCAGTTGATGTGGTGGGGGCTGATCGAGCCGTTCCGCGCGGCGAGCTACGCCTTCAAGGCCGGGCACGCCACGGCGCGGGATGCCGCCGCGAAGCCGGCCTCGATCCTGCCGAAACAGGGGGCGAGGCAGCCCCTGCTGACGCCGGGCCCGGCGCGCTCCGGCGCGCACGAGGAGACGCGCGCCGCGCCATCCGCTCCCTCCGACAATCCCCTCGTCGTGCGTCAGGCCCCGGCCCGTATCCCCGGCAACGAATCGGCGACGGACTGGGTCCGCCTGATGCTCGAATTCGAGAACGACCGCCTTCTCGAAGGCTCCGGCAAGCCGTCGAACCGCGGATCGCACGACCCGCTGGTGCGGACGTGAAGGAGGTGACCATGCAGTCCGTTCGCGTCCTCACCGCCCTCTCGTGCCTCACCGCCCTCGGCCTGATCCTGCCGGCGCCCGGCAGCCAGGCCCAGAGCTTCCTCGGATCGGGGCCGGCCGAGCGCTTCTCGGTTCCCCCCGTCGGCGACGCCCTGCGCCGGCCGGACGCCCAGCAGCCGGTGCCGGCCCGTCCCACGGCCCCTCCGGCCGAGGCCAGGCGCGACACACCCGTCGCCAGGATCGCTTCGGCGCGGCGCCTGCCGGCGACCACCGATGGGTTCCGCATGGAGGGCGAGGAGGCGAGCTTGAGCCTGCCCGTCTACCTGACGGAAGCGCAGACGCGCGGGCGCCAGCGCCTGCGCATCTCCTACCTCTCGGCCATTTCGGTGGCGCCGGAAGCCTCCGAGCTGATGGTGAGCGTCAACGGCACGGTGATCGGCCGCACCAGCATCCAGGCGCCCGGCGCGGTGAAGGTGGTGGAGTTCGAGATTCCCGAGGGTAACCTCAAGCTCGGCTACAACGCGGTCTCGCTGTCCGCGAGCCAGCGCCACCGCGTCGATTGCTCGCTGAACGCCACGTACGAACTCTGGACGCAGATCGATCCGTCGCGCTCGGGCCTCGTGGTCGCCCCGGTCGCCGCCGCCAATCTCGAACTCAAGGACCTTCCCGCCCTCGAGCCGGATGATAGCGGCGCCCTGCCGGTCCGGGTCGTCACGTCCGACAAGCCGAACCTTCCCCGGCTCGAGCGCATGATCCACGCCGTGGAGGCTCTGGGCCTGATCGGCCGCATCGCCCAGCCCGTGGTCGAGTTCGGCCCGCCGATGTCGGGCCGGGCCGGCCTCAACCTCATCGTCGGGACGGCGGCGGAATTGCGGGAGATGCCCGATCTCGAAGGGATCGGCCCCACCGGCGGCCCGAGGTTGCTGGTCCTGCCGCCGCGTGCGGACAAGGCACCGACCCTCGTCGTCAGCGGCACCAGCTACGGTGAGATCGAGGATGCCATCGCCGCCCTGGCGCGGGGTGGCGAGACCTATGGAACCGCGACCGGCCTGAAGGCGGCGGCCCTGGCGCGCGGCATCATCCTCGAGGGTGACGAAACGGTCTCGCTCAAGAGCCTCGGCGTCTCGACGCGGGAATTTTCCGGGCGGCTGCTGCGCACCGATTTCGACGTCTATCTTCCGTCCGACTTCCTGCCCGCCGATTACGGCAAGGTCATGCTGAACCTGGCGGGCGCCTACGCGGCCGGCCTGACCTCGGAAGCCCGCATCCTCGTCGATCTCAACGGCAGCAACGCCGCCAGCGTGCCGCTGGCGCAGACGCGCGGCGAGGTCTTCGAGAACAACACCATCCCGCTGCCGCTCGCCCGCTGGCGTCCGGGCCTCAACCGGGTCGCGATCATGGCCCAGGTCCCGGCTCCCGCCGACGAGACCTGCGGCCTCAACGCCACGGATTCGAAGCGGGAGCGCTTCCTGATCCTCGATCGCGCCAGCCTGTCGATCCCCACGCTCGCGCGCGCGGCCAGGATCCCCGATCTCGCCGCGACCACGAGCGGAGCCCTCGCCTTCGTGAAGGGCGAGCGCCGTCCGCGCCTGGTGCTGCCGAGCCTCGACAAGGACACCGTCGCCGCCGCCACGACCCTCGCCGCCCGGCTCGCGGTGGCCGCCGGTCGGATGATCGATTTCGAGCTCGCCGGCGACATGCAGGGCGGTGCCTCCGGGCCGACCCTCGTCGTCGGCCCTGTGCGGTCGCTGTCACCCTCGACCCTGTCGGGGCTGGGACTCGACCCGGACCAGATCAGGACGATCTGGCAGGCGCGGGCGGAAACCACGCGCGCGCCCGGTCAATCCGGCTCGGTGCCGGCGCCGACCCTGGACCGGCTTCGTCGCAATCTGCCGCAGCGCTGCAGCCTGCCCGAACTCACCATGCGCGCAGCCGTCCCGAGCCCCTCCGCCGCCGCTCCCGGAGAGACCCGGCGCGGCGCCGAGGCCAAGCTGTCGGATGGCGATCTCGTGACCAAGTGGGACGAGACCCTGCGCGCCCGCCATCCCTTCGTGGAGGCGGCGGCCGGCACCGTCGAGCGAGCCGGGGCCGTGGTCTCCACCCTCGTCGGCGATCCCCGCACCTGGTTCGACGCGGCCAAGCCCTCGTCCGCCACCATCGCGGTGCCCCCCGGCGCCAGCCTGCTCATGGCGCAGGGCTTTCCCACCAAGGCGGCGGCACAGGACGGGTTCGACGGATCGGTCACGGTGGTGACCGCCCCCAACGCCCTGCTTCTCAAGGCGTCGACGGCCTGCCTCGTCGATCCTGCGGTCTGGGCGCGGATCGACGGACGCTTCGCGTTCCTCGATGCCTCGGACGGCTCCCTCGAAACGGTGGCGCCCCGGCAGGTCGACTTCGTCGAGACGAAGACCCGCTCCTTGTCCAACATCCGCCTCGTCACCGCCGGCTGGCTCTCGATGAACCCGGCGATCTACGTGGCGCTGACCCTCGGCTTCGCCCTGCTCCTCGGCCTGACGACGTCGTCGCTCGTCCGCAATATCGGCCGGAGGAACGGATGACCCGCGGCCTACCTCCCTTCGTCGGCCTCTCTCTCGGCGTCGTGCTGGCCCTCGCGAGCGCCTGGATCGCTCCCGCGCGGGCACAGGACGGCACCTCGCCGGTTCCGCCCTCCACCGCGATCCCCGCCGCTCCCACCCCGAGAGGAGACGCCATGCCCGGAGCCTCCAAGGTCGCGGCCCTGGTCGATTCCCTCAAGAATCCCGAGGTCTGGCGCGCCTACCGGTCCCGCTTCGTCACCGAGCAGGGCCGCGTGGTGGACACCGCCAACGGCATGATCAGCCATAGCGAAGGGCAGGGCTACGGCATGCTCCTCGCCGTGGCGGCCAATGACCGGGCCACCTTCGAACGGCTGTGGGGATGGACCCGCGCCAACCTGATGGTCCGTTCCGACGCGCTGATGGCGTGGCGCTGGGAGCCCGCCAAACGGCCGGCTATCGCAGACCTGAACAACGCCTCCGACGGGGATATCCTGGTCGCCTGGGCCCTCACCGAGGCGGCCGAGGCCTGGGACGAGGCCTCCTACCGGGTGGCCGCGCGGCGGATCGCCGTGGAGATCGCGCGCAAGGCCATCCTGTTCAAGGACAGGAACGGCGCCCTGCTGCTGCCGGCGGTCTCCGGTTTCTCCGCCGCCGAGCGGGCGGACGGACCGCTGATCAACCTGTCGTACTGGGTTTTCCCGGCCTTCGCCCGCCTGCCCGCCGTCGCCCCCGAATTCGATTGGGCGGCCCTGACCAATAGCGGCCTCAACCTCCTTCGCCGGTCCCGCTTCGGCCCGTCGAAACTGCCGACCGAATGGATCTCCCTGAAGGGCGACGAGCCGCGGCCGGCTGACGGATTCCCGCCGCTCTATTCCTACAATGCCATCCGCATCCCGCTCTATCTGGTCTGGGCGGGGATCGGGCGCCCGAGCGATTACGAGCCCTTCGTCGCCCTGTGGTCCGGCCCCGACCGCGAGCGGCTGCCCATCGTCGATACCGCCGATGGTCGGACGGTCGAGTCCCTGAGCGAGAGCGGCTACACCGCCCTGTCGGCCCTGCTTCTGTGCGACCGGCGCGGCACGCCGCTGCCGGACGGGTTCGGACGACCGCAGGCGGGGGAGAACTACTACCCGACCACGCTGCACCTCCTGGCGATGGTGGCGCTGCAGATGAGGAACCTGTCATGTCAGGCACGGTGATCCGCGGATCGGGACGGCCGGTGACCGCGACGTCGACGGCGCAAGCAAAGTCACCGATGGGTCGCGCCAAGCGGCTCACGCTGCTTGGCGGCGTCTCCCTCGTCGGGCTCTATCTCGTCATCCCGGCCGCGGGGCAGGCCGAGAACCCGGACGAGACGGCCCGCGCGCCCGCGATCATCGCCGCGCCCGGCAGCTCCGCTGCCGCCGGCATGGTCGACGAGAGCGCCCTTCGATACTACGCGTCGCAGAAGCAGACGGTGCGGATGAAGGCCGAGGCGGCCCGGCTGAAGCATCTCTATCCGGGCTGGACCGAGCCCACAGACCTCGACACGCTTCAGCCGAGTCCGCCCGAGGAGGCGCCGCTCTGGGACCTGTTCACCGCCGGGCGTTTCGACGACCTCGATGCGGCGATCGCGGCGCGGCGCGCGGCGGACCCGAACTGGCGCCCCTCCGACGAGTTGGCCCGCAAGCTCCTGCGCGCCAGCTTCCGCAGCCGCCTGAAGACCTTCGCCTCGGCGCGGAAGAACACGGAGGTGGTGGCCCTCTACCGGGCCGATCCCACCGCGCTCGATCCCAGCGACGTGGAGAGCTACTGGACGACGGCGGAAGCCCTGGCGGGCGAGGGCGGAGCCGCCGAAGCGTTCGGGCTCTACAAATCCGTGCTCGACACCAGCAACGATGCCGGCGCGCGCCTCGCCACGATCCAGAAGGCGATGGCGAACCTGCCGATGACCCTGGCGGAGAAGCTCATCGCCATGGGGCGTACCGATCCGGAGGGCGCCTCGGAGTTCCGTGGGATCGCCAACGACATCACCCGCGCCCGCATCGTCGCCGACCTTCACGGCGAGCCGGCGCAGGAGCCGAGCCCGGCGGAGATGGCCGCCTTTCAGGCCTATGCCCGCAGCTCCGGCGAACCGAGCCAGACCGGCCTGCTCGGCTGGTACAGCTACAATCACCGCCAGTTCCGGGCGGCCCTCGACTGGTTCAAGCTCGCCATCAGCCGCGGCGGCGACGCCATGATCGCCCACGGCCTCGCCCATACTCTGCGCGAACTCGGGATGCTGCGCGAGGCCGAGGAGGTGGCCTATGCCTGGCGCGACAAGTATGTCGGCAACAGCATCCTGTTCATCGACCTGATGGGCCGCAAGCTCACCCAGGCCAATCCGAGTTTCATCGATCTCGACCGGATCAGCCGCTATGCCAAGGTGACCCTGGCCACGGCGTCGGGGGAGGGTGCCGAAGCGCTTGGCTGGTACGCCTACAATTCGTGCCAGTTCGACGCCGCGCTGGAATGGTTTCAGCACGCCGCCGCCTGGCTTCCGGGCGAATCCGCCCTGACCGGCTACGCTCTGTCGCTGCAGCGCCTCAAGCGGACGCGCGACTACCTGACCATCGTCAACCGCTATGACGGGCTGTTCCCGAAGGTGGTGGATCTGCTGTTCCGCGAGGGACCGGCCGGACCGCCCCTCGCTTGCGCCGCCTCGGCGGACGCCGCCCCGCCCCAGGCCGCGCGTCCGGCACCCGGCGCTCCCGCCAATCCCGCCCCCTCCGCCCTCGCCCGGAACGCTGCCGCTTATGGTCGGGTCCCCAAACCCGATCCGTCGGGCGATGCTCAGGTGAAGCCCCTGCCGATCCAGCGGAACGAGTTCCCCCTCGCGGTCCCGTCCGAGAACGCCCTGCGCTACGCCCCCCCGTCGCTCGCGAGGATCGCGTCCGATCGCCAGGACGGCGCCTTCCTGGCGGAACCGTCCGCCTCGAAACCGGTCCCCCTCGTGGCGCGCCGGGTCCCCGGAGCGGGGCCGATGCCCTACGAGCGCTACGGCTACAACCTGCTGCCGGGATACGACGGCTCCGAACGGCCGACCGTCCAGTCGGAGCCGGGGGAGGGCACCCTCTGGCGAACGCAGCAGGCCGCCCGGAGCCGTGGCGTGCAGGAACGGGGGCCGTCCGAGACGGATCGCTTCACCTTGCCCGGTTCCCAGGCCGTCAATCGCGGCTACGATGGGCCCGACGCCGCGACGAGCCCGATGCAACGTCCATGATCAACCTCAATCGGTCGATACGCGCCCCGAAATCGGGCGTTTTCGTCGCCTTGATCCTGCTGTCGTCGACGCTCGCGGCCGGGGCGCAATCCGGCGAGGCCGCGATCGACATCCCCGAGGCGGGCCGCGGTACGAACGTGGCGCAGACCTCGTTTCGCGACGGCTACGCTCAGCGCATCACCTATGCCGGCGGCACGCGCAACTACGCGGAAATCAGCGTTCGCACAGGCACCGAGATGGGGGGGCGCTTCGGCTCGGCGCTCTCCTTGGCAAAGCCGACGCGATTGGGAATCGCCGCGGAACTCGCGACACGCTTCCCCGGCGAAGCTATGCGCGTCTCTACAATACCCAAACGGAACGCATACGGTCCCGTGGGCATCGCTCTCGGAAGCAACTGCCTCTACGCTTGGCAATGGATCGACCTCGCTCCACGCCTTGGCGGGCGGACTGATCCAGGCAGCCTCTTCGGCGCGAGCACCGAGCGAGCGGCGTCACTTCGGGTCAGCTTATGCCGGACTGCGTCCGCGACGCTGGCCGACCTCGTGGCCGGGGTCGAGCGTATGCGGATCTCGGTCGGAGCCGGGGGTGGCGAAGGCCGCTCGCGTCAGTCGATTTCGCCACCGGCGAGGGCACGGCGCGAGCGTCCATCCGCCCCTATCGCGAAGGAAGCGGCGAAACCGGCGCAGGCGCCCGGGGCCATGGAGAGGCCGAGCGCACGCGACCGGCGCTCCCCGCCCGAGCCCGTGGCGGACCGGAGCGTCCCGACCCTACCGCCGCCGCCCGCCACAGGCATCACGGTGCCCCTGCCGGCCGGTCAGCCGGGGACGCCGCGCTACATCACCGATCCCATTCCCAATGCGGCGCCGGCAGCGCCCGTCGCTGTGCCCAAGCCTGCTCAGAGGAATCCCGAGACGGACGAACGCCTGTCGCAGGACCTGCCTCTCAGGGCCTATCGACCGCCACCGTAACGCATTGTCAACGTTACGGAATATCGTTATCTGCCATCCCGCCGGTCACTCACGCTTTCCAGGCCTTGAGCGCGGCGAAGGGGCTGGCCGCCGGATCGGGCTGCGGCGGGTTGAGCACCGGCTCGACCTGGGCCACGGCATCGGCCAGAGAGAAGGCCGAACCGGCACTCAGCTTGCCGCCGGCCGCGTCCTTGTGGCCGCCGCCACGGAATCGTCGCGCACCATCCAGGGCCGTCTCGTCGTTCGAACGGAACGACAATGACCCCGTGCGCTGGACGTTGACGACACGGGTGGCCCTGCCGCTTTCCATGACGAGGTCGGACACCCGCTGGAACATGCCGGAATCGAGGCCGAAGGACAGGAACGTGCCATCCGAAAGACGATGGAACAGCGCATCCGACCGGGCCAGGGCACGGGCCATCCGCATACGGGTGGTCAATGCCGGATCGTCCTGAGGCTCGTCGGCCAGGAGCGCATCAACGAGGCGCCGCCGAGTTCCAGCGATCTCCGCCTCGACGCGGGCGGGCGAGGCTCCTTCACGCAACAGCGCCGACACGGCCCGCAGCAACGCGCTGATGAAGCGGTCGTGCCAGGGATGGCCCACAGGTATCAGGGTCGCGACGTTGTCCCAGAAGATCTCGTCGAGGGCGAGGCCGCCCCGGAAGGTCGGGCGCTCCTTCTTCCACAGATCGAGGGCATCGACGGCCTCGACGAGGGCCTGGAGTTCGTCGGCCGTCTCGCCCTCGACTTCCCGTGAGGCGTAGAGGCTGCGGTGCTCGTAGGCGAGGCGGGTCGCGCAGCGGTCCTCGTCGATGAGCACGACGACATTTGGGTCGGGAAGCTCGACCCGCGTCAGGCCGGAAATCTCCGCCACTGGCACGAGGACGAGGCCCTGCTCGCGGAGCTGATCGAGTGACGAGGCATGGTGATCGAGCACGATCAGTCGATGCCGTACCGCCTCGTCCCTGCGCTGGTTCATCGCCACGAAACGGGTGATGAAGGTCACGGCGACGGCCTCCAGGCCAAGATCCGTCATGATCAGGCATTCGGGTGCCTGAGCCCGGCTGAGCCGCTTCAACTCGGCATCGACCACCGGGCCGACATCCGCATAGCGCGGGATGTGGACGATCCGCGCCACGTCGAGGAAGGCCCCGACGATGGTCGACGCGCCGTAGCCGTCGAGGTCGTGGTGGGTCAGCTGGGTGACGGTCAAGGCAAGTCCTCGTGGCTCGGCAATTCGTCTCGCCTTATGGGCCAGTCGGACCGGATCGGCGACCCATCCCGCCCGGATCGCGTAATTTTCCGGCGTCCTCCCCCCGTGACGAGGGCGAAAATCCGCAGCCTTCAGGGCAACCAACTGAGCCAGCGGATCGCATCGCTCGGGAGCGACTGGATCATCGGCATCGGACATCCCCTGCGGAAGGAGGGGCGGTGATCTGAGGAGATGCAGGTTCCGCAACGTACGGGCAGCCTTATGCGCCGCACGATGGGGCAATGTCGGGAATGAATCGGGCGTCCTGATTTCATATTCAAGCCCTGTTCCCGGGAACGGGATCAGCCATCCGAAGCCTTCCAGAACGGCGCCAGAACCACCCGACTTTTCGCGCTGCCGCGCGGTTCGATCGGCAGTCGCTTCCGCTACGTCCGGCAAAGCCTCCGTTTTCGTTCAGCCGCTGTCCAGATTCGGAAGTGTAGCGTCCGTCAACGGTTCAGCTTGTTGTCGGAGTGCGTGTATCGATATTTGCGTGCAAGCCGTATTTGTTGGCGTGGCACTTCATTCGCTGGATTAAGGTTTCCTGAATACATCTTTCAGAACGCGTTAAATCGCTCGCCGCTAGCACCGACACCGACATAACGGTGGAGAGCCATGACGAGCGATGCCAGCGATATCCACGGCCGTTTCGAACTGCCGAACGCGGAAAGCCGAGAATCCCACTCTCCTGATTCCGGTGACGCGGGCTCTTGTTCCGAGGCCAGGGCAATCGCCGGTGTCTGCGCGGATCGCACCCGAGCCGGCATGGACCGAGCCGGCATGGACCGAGAGACCCGGCGTCGGATCGGACGAAACCTCCGCATCCTCTACGGCAACGTCCTGGATCTGCCGTTACCCGACCGGTTCGAGGCACTCCTCGCCGAATTATCGGACCAGCCTGCTGCGCGGGAGACCTCATGATGAATGCCGTCCTTCGTCCCATCGGAACGCCGTCGGGCGCCGATGCCGAGATGCGCGACCTCCTGCTCGGCGCGATCCCGGCCCTCAGGGCCTTCGCCTACTCGCTGACCTACGATCTCGATCGCAGCGATGACCTCGTTCAGGACACGCTGGTGAGGGCCTGGACCAAGGCGGACAGCTTTGCCCGCGGCACGAACCTGACGGCGTGGCTGTTCACCATCCTGCGGAACCTGTTCTATTCCGAACAGCGCAAGCGTAAGCGTGAGGTGGAGGATGCCGATGGAGCCCTGGCCGGGCGGCTGACCAGTCTGCCAGAGCAGGAGATCCGCGTGGAGATGCGCGAGTTCCAGGCCGCCCTCGACCTCTTGCCCCTGAGCCAGCGCGAGGCTCTCGTCCTCGTCGGCGCGCAGAGTTTCACCTACGAGGAGGCCGCCGAGATCTGCGGCGTCGCTGTCGGCACCATGAAGAGCCGGGTGAGCCGCGCCCGTGGCCGGTTGATCGAGACGCTAGGCATGAACGGCACCGACGATATCGGGGCCGATGCCTTCACGCGAGCCGCGCTCGGCAGCGCCTGACCGGCGGCGGAGATCGCCGATCGCCGAGCCGGTCCGTCGAAGCGACGTCGCTTACTTGCACTCCTCGCGCGCTCGCTTCATCGCGTCGCCGAACCCCGCCAGCGCGTATTCGTCGTTGGTGGGGTTGCCAGGCATTGAAACAGTTTTGATCTGCAGCTTCGGTAAACGCGCCATCTCCGCAACCAGTCGACTCTCGTCTGCAGGTTCTTTTAACCACGCGTTCTTGTCTTTCACGAGAAGCCCATATTGCGAATTGCCAATACTTATCATGGGGTCAGTCGCGGATGACGTCGTGGTAGCCTTGGTCTGACTACTTGCTAGTTTAGGGAAGAAGCCGAACATCACCGCCACTTCGTTTTGGACGTTGTCGGCCTTGCGGATGGTGACGAACAGATAAGCGGTGTCGCGCTTCAGCGTCTTGGGCGAGCGGGCCTGGGGCTGGGCGATGGCGTAGCAGGTGCGGGTCTTTCCCTGGCCGTTGGCGAAGACGTTCCAATCCCCGAAGATGGCGACCGGTGTCGCCTGCTGCATGCCCGGCGCGCTCACCGCCTTCTTCCTTTCCCGTCCGCGTTTCCGCGACGTGGCCGGTGAATCCGGCTCAGCACTCGTTTCCTGCTGCGCGAGAGCCGGTGAGTTGCCGGTGAAAGGCACCGGGCCGAAAGTCGAGAGGTAGGCGGCCGTGGCGGCGAGGAGAAGAGTGCGGCGGACAGGGTTCAGCATCGTGTTCAGGTTCTCGAATACGGAAAGGCCGCCCCATGGCGCTCGCTGCAGACTGGCGCCGCGAGGTGCGGTTCTGCAGCGATCGTCGTGGTGTCGACAAATGCTGCCAAATTGTCCGGAATTGCGGCGGGACATCATAAGGAACAGGCCCACTGTTTCGGATGAGAGCGTCATCCCGAAAAATGGGAGCCGGTTTCCGGACAGAATGATGCGCTATCATCCCAGCTACGGCATCGTCCCGGATACCCGTAGCCGGGACGATGCCGTAGAAATCCAGGCCGATGGTCGGAAATATCGTGAGCGCAGACAGCTCTTCGGAAAGCCGGCGCGCGGTCGTTTCAGGCCGGGTGTGCGTCAGGAGCTAGCATTGCCCCGGCGAGGATGGCGCCCACCGCCATCTCGACCTGCGGCGGCTCGGCGAGAGCAATGCCGGTCGGTGCCAAATCGGCAATGGATGCTGCCGTATGAGGTTTGGTGGCGGAGGCTTCCATCCCATCTCGGACGGGCAAAGCCCGAGGTGTCGGGTCGTTGTAGGGCGTATTGTAGCATTTGCGGATCGACGCCCAAAACGCCATTCGGTCCGCTTCCGGCAGGCGGGACAGGACGGAATCGATCAGACTGGTGGCGTGTGCCGCGAGGGCGGGTGTATCTTCGGGTTTTATCCAACTCTCGACGGGCATCGGCATCTCCGGCGTGCTTTGTCCGAGCTTTACTGAGGATCACATAGCTTGGCCGTGAACGCACCCGCTCCGGCCGAGCTTTTTTGTTGCCCTGTGAATCACGAGGTTACGGGTGAGGTACCGAGCAGGTTCAGCCAGCGCTTGGCCTGCGCCTTCACATTGTCAGGGGCAGTTCCGCCATAGCTGGTGCGGCTGGAGACCGAATTCTCCACCCCGAGCACTGCATAGACCGCATCTGTGATCCGCGGCTCCGACTCCTGCATCTCGGACAACGACAATTCCTCCAACCCGATACCCTTGGCGGAGGCGGCGCCGACGAGACGGCCGGTGACGTGATGCGCTTCGCGGAAGGGCAGACCGAGTTCGCGCACCAGCCAATCGGCGAGGTCCGTCGCCGTGGCATAGCCCGAGCCGGCGGCGCGGGCGAGCAATTCGGCGTTGGGCTCCAGGTCGCGGACCATGCCGGTCATCGCCGCGAGGCAGAGGGAGAGCGCCTGGAGCGCGTCGAACGTGCCCTCCTTGTCCTCCTGCATGTCCTTCGAATAAGCGAGCGGAAGGCCTTTCATGACGATCAGCAGGCCGGTGAGCGCGCCGATGACGCGGCCGGATTTGGCGCGCACGAGTTCGGCCGCGTCCGGGTTGCGCTTCTGCGGCATGATCGACGAGCCGGTGGTGTAGCCGTCGGACAGCTTGACGAAGTTGAACTGGGCCGAGGTCCACACCACCAGTTCCTCGGCGAAGCGCGAGAGGTGGACGGCGCAGATCGAGGCGGCGGAGAGGGATTCCAGGGCGAAGTCGCGGTCGGCCACCGAGTCGAGAGAGTTCGCGGTCGGCCGGTCGAAGCCGAGGGCGGCGGCCGTGGCGTGACGGTCGATGGGGAAGGAGGTGCCGGCAAGGGCGGCCGCACCGAGCGGGCATTCGTTGAGCCGCGCACGGGCATCGCGAAAGCGGCCACGGTCGCGGGCCAGCATCTCGACATAGGCGAGGCAATGGTGACCGAATGTGACGGGCTGGGCCGATTGCAGGTGGGTGAAGCCCGGCATCACCGTGCCGGCATGGGCCAGGGCCTTCTCGGCGAGCGCGCTCTGAAGCCCGGCGGCCTGCTCGTCGAGGCTGTCGAGGGTGTCGCGCACCCACAGCTTCATGTCGGTAGCAACCTGGTCGTTGCGTGACCGGGCGGTATGCAAGCGCCCGGCGGCAGGGCCGACGATTTCGGTGAGCCGGCTCTCGACGGACATGTGGATGTCCTCGAGCTCGCGCTTGAATACGAAGCCCCCGGCTTCGATTTCTTCGCGCACGGCCTTGAGACCGTCCTCGATCGCGGCCACATCGGCGGACGGCAGGATGCCTGCCTTGCCCAGCATCGCCACATGCGCCAGTGAGCCGCGGATGTCCTGGGGTGCGAGGCGCTTGTCGAATCCGATGGAGGCGTTGATCTCCTCCATGATCTCGGCGGGGCCGCTCGCGAAGCGCCCGCCCCACATCCGGTTGCTCATGTCGACACTGTTCCTCTCGGTCGCCCCATCCACCCGTCGGGCGACGCAACGATGATGCCCGGAGCCAAGGCGACCCTGGCTGCGGCAGCCATCGGCGCCGTCCTGATCGCGGGCGGTCTCGCCGTATACGGGACGCGTCCGACCGGCGGCAACAGCGAGGCGGTCGCCGCGCCGTGCCTCGGTGCGGTCGAGACGATCACGCGCATCGCCCCCCATGCTCGCGGCGAGGTGGCCGCCATGGAAACCGCCAAGGTTCCGCGCCCGGCTCCGGACCTCGTGTTCAAGGGGCCGGACGGCACCGACCAGACGCTCGCCCAGCTCCAGGGCCGCCTCGTGCTGGTGAACCTGTGGGCAACGTGGTGCGCGCCGTGCAAGGCCGAGATGCCGGCTCTCGACCGGCTCGCGGGGACGCTCGGGGGACAGGATTTCACCGTCGCCGCGATCAACGTCGACACGCGCAACCTCGACAGGCCACCGCAATGGCTGAAGGATAACGGCATCGCCAACCTCGCCTATTTTGCCGATCCCGGTGGGCGGGTGCTGCCGGCGATGCAGAAGGCGACGGGGTCGCTCGGCCTGCCCACGACGATGCTGGTGAGTGCCAAGGGCTGCATCCTTGGTGTCATGAAGGGACCGGCCGATTGGAGCAGTGAGGACGCCAAGCGGCTGATACGGGCGGCTCTCCACCGCGACTGATCCGACAGGCGATCCCGGCCGGCCGATCCGGCGTAAGACGTGCCGAGTGTCGAGCCCAGTTGGGCATCGCGACCGGCGTCACCAAATCTTAATCGAACTGGTATTTCATTTACGGCTCAAACGTTTGGGATTGACAGCCGTAATGTCCGCCAAATCCATGTCTATTCAAGCAAAGCTCATTTCCAGCTTTGGGATTGTTTTTCTATTGGTGGTGGCACTTGGCGGGTCGTCCCTTTATTTTCTGCGTGCCGTCAACGACGTGGCGCGGGAAATGCGAGACGATCACCTTCCGAATACCGAGATGCTCGGCAAGATCCAGGTTCTGGTTCTGCGGCAGCGGGTCAATGGCGGGCGGCTGATCACTGCGGACACACCCGAATTGCGGGCCAGCGTGACCGCTCAGCTCAAGCTGCGCGCCGATCAGATGCGCGAGATCCAGACCGCTTATGTGCCTCGCCTCGAAACAGTGGAAGAGAAGGCGCTGTACAAGGCGTTCGAGACTCAATGGTCTGCCTATTTGGCGCTGCAGGAGGGCATCGCCGCCGAAGCCCAAGCCGGAAAACTCGCCGAGGCTCAGCGCACGTACAACACGACCATGTCGACGGGGATCAGCTCTGTTCTGGCCGAGCTTCAGAAGCTCGTCGATTATGAGGCGCGCGTCGCTCGCGAGAGCGGCGCTCATGCCCAGGCGACCTATGACAATGCCCTGGTCTTCTCCTTCGTCCTCGTTGGCCTGGCTGCCGCGATCGCTGCCGGCGCCGCCATCATGCTCGCCGTCGGTGTGAGCCGACCCTTGCGTCGGATGGTTTCGGCGATGGACCGCCTCGCTCAAGGAAATACCGACATCGCGGTGCCGGGCATCGATCGCGGGGACGAGGTCGGCGCGATGGCGAAGGCGGTGATCGTATTCAAGGACAACATCATTCGCACCCGCATCCTCGAAGTGGAGACCGAAGCTGCGCGGGCCGGCGCCGAAGCCCAGCGCAGGGCGGCAATGATCGACATGGCCAACCAGTTCGAGCTCGCTGTCGGCGGCATCGTCACCCAGGTCAGCGCGGCCGCCACCGAGTTGCAGGCCACGGCGGGCAGCATGAGCGCCACGGCCACGCAGACCGCCCAGCGCTCGACCAATGCCGCCACCGCTGCGGACACCGCATCGGCCAACGTCACGACGGTGGCCTCGGCGGCGGAGGAGCTCGGCTCATCGGTCCAGGAGATCGGGCGCCAGATGCAGGGCTCGGCCAACCTGTCGCAGCGTGCCGTGAGCGAGGCCGCCTCGACCGCGAACCTCGTGCGCGATCTCAGCGAGTCCACCGCACGCATCGGGGATGTGGTGTCCCTGATCTCGATGATCGCCGGGCAGACCAACCTGCTCGCCCTGAACGCCACCATCGAGGCAGCGCGGGCGGGCGAGGCGGGCAGGGGTTTCGCGGTCGTCGCTTCCGAGGTGAAGGCGCTGGCGAGCCAGACCGCCAAGGCCACCGAGGAAATCACAGGCCAGATCGCAAGGATTCAGGCGTCCACCGACCTCGCGGTGACCGCAATCGCCGGGATCACCCAGCGTATCCGTGAGATCGACGACGTCTCGGCCTCCATTGCCGCCGCCGTGGAGGAGCAGGGGGCGGCGACCTATGAGATCGTCCGCAACGTCACGGAAGCTTCGGCCGGAACCAAAGAGGTCACCCACAACGTCAACGCAGTCGCTGCGGCTGCCGAGGAGACGGGTGCAGCCTCCGCTCAGGTTCTCGCTTCGGCCTCCGAATTGTCGCTGCAGTTCAACACCCTGGACACGGCGATGTCGCGGTTCCTCACCACGATCCGAGCAGCATGACAGCCGGCTCCTGATCCGTCACAACCTCTCGAAGTTTCGGGTTCCGACGAGTTCGCCTCTTCGGAGCCCGTTGTCGCGGCGGTCCACGTCCGCTGCTGTGCGGAGATTGAGAGATGCGCCGGATCGGTTCCTTTCTGACAGCGCTGCTCGGCCTCGCTTCGGCCGCCGCGGCTGAGGCACCGCCCTTTCTTCTGGTCGGCCTCGACGGAAAGACGTTCTTCCTCCGTGACGGCGGCAGGAACGGCGCAAACGGCCACGATGCTGTCGCCGTCGTCGATGTGAGCGACGAGGCTCGTCCCCGCCTCGCCCACCTCCTGCCCCTGGACAATTCCGTCTACGGGCCGCCCACCAACCTCCAGATCACCCCGGACGGACGGCTCGGCCTGGTGGCAAGCTCGGTGGTGATGCGGCAGGAAGGCGAGGCGTGGTACGCGCAGGCCGACGATCGTCTCCACGTGATCGACCTCCTTGCCGACCCGCCTCGTCTGGTGGAAACGATCCGCGTCGGACGCCAGCCATCGGGTCTTGCGATCGCACGGACGGGCGATTTTGCCCTCGTCGCCAACCGCGAAGGCCGCAGCGTCACGGTTCTCTCCATCGCAGGGACAAGCGTTCGCGTCATGGCCACCGTCGATGTCGGCGACGAAGCGGCGGCGGTCGCGATCGCCCCGGATGGACGCCGTGCCTATGTCGCCAAGAATAAGGCCGCCAAGGTAGGGATACTCGCCATCGATGGTACCCATGCCACCTACGATCCCGTTCTCGACCTTCCTGTCGGCCCCGGCATCTATGGTCTGGATGTCACTCCGGACGGGCGTCTGGCCCTCGCCGCCAATACCGGAGCGGAGCCCAGTGACGGCCACGCCGATTCCATCAGCGTGATCCGGGCCGATGGGAAGCGGCCGGTGGTGATCGACCATCTCGGCATCGGCGACACGCCGGAGACTTTGGCGATCTCGCCCGATGGCCGGCATGCGGCGGTCGCAGTCGTGCGCGGATCGAGCGCCCCGGCCCATGCCCCCGGTTACACCCCGACGGGTGCGATCGCTCTGCTCACCCTCGATCAATCAGGTGCGGTCCGGCGCACGGGAGAGGCCGAGGCGGGGGCTGTGACGCAGGGCATCGCCTTCAGCCCCTCGGGCTCACACGTCTATATCGGCAACTACGTCGACAGGACGATCGGCGTCTACCGGATCGAGGGAGATACCGTTCGCGACACCGGTTACCGGCTCGACCTTCCCGGCCAGCCCGCTTCCATGCGAGGGCGGGCAGGGCAGTGATACGGGATGGTCGTGCGCCGTCTCGATAGAGTGGCGTCCCGGCATATGCCCGGATGTCGACCGAACGGGCTTGTCAGATGAGTATCTCTCGCCCGTGCGAAGCACGAACGACCGGGATCCCAGGATTATAGCCATTTTTGTTTGGGAATTGCCACGTCTCAGCGCTGGTTCCGAATAACGTTGCCAGTAAAAGCCGATGAACGGACAGCTTGGTGGCGTGCGAATGCAATCACCATGCGATGTCACGTGGCATCATGGAAAGGCGTTCCGAGACCATGGCGCGATCGGGAGGCCGCTTTCTCGTGCTCTCTGTCGCTTTCTGACTGTAGTGCCTTGCTGGCATGCCCAAGGCTCGGGCGGCTGGACGGGAATCGGGGGTGGCCCCGAAACCACGGTCACGGTTCCCATACCTCGACTACGGGTCAAACCGTCCCCCCCTGGCGCTGCTGGTGCTCCCATTATTGATCCCAACAAACAGACCGGACCGCAAAGGAGGCTGGATCGTGTGCTAAATGGCAGCTGCCGGGGATGCCGAACTGACGGATACCCAGGATAGCCCTGCCGGGCGTCAGGCCCGGCGGAGGCGCAGGCCGAAGGCTCGCAGAGTTCCGAGCAGCAGGATGGCATAGACCAGGGCTCCCGCGAGGCCGAGCAGACCCAGCACCGCGATCCCGCGAAGATGCGGCATCGCTGGAACCAAATTCTCGACGACCGGCAGGCCGTAAATCGCCGTGGCGGCGAGTGCCGCGCAGGCGACGATCACACCGATCACGGTGATCCCGAGGCCCCGGCTCGGTGCCGTCCAACCCCGGCGCCATGCGAGCCCGACGAGGAGCACCAGGTTCAGCCATTGTCCGATGGCGGTGGCGAGCGCCAGGCCGGTCACGCCATAAGGACCGGTCAGCACGATCTTCAGTGCGACGTTCAGGGCGATGGAGGCGAGCGAGGCGATGAGCGGCGTCATCGTGTCCTGGCGCGCGTAGAAGCTCGCAACGGCGCTACGAACCAGCACCACGGCGGGCAGCGCGAGCCCATAGGCCGCGAGCACGGACGCCGCCCGTGCGGCATCCTCGGCATTGAAGGCGCCGCGCTGGAACAGAGCCGTCATCATCAGGCCGGGGAGGGTCAGGAAGGCAATCGTGAAGGGGGCCGAAAGGGCGAGCGAGAAGCCTGCCGCCCGGTTCTGCGCCGTATGTGCGCCGGCGACGTCTCCCTTGGCGATCCGCCGGCTCATCTCGGGGAGAAGCACCGTACCTGCGGCGATGGCGATGACGCCGAAGGGCAATTGGTACAGCCGGTCCGCGTAATAGAGCGCTGAGACCGCTCCGGTGGGCAGGAAGCTCGCGATGATCGTGTCGGCGAAAGAGGCGATCTGGAACCCGGCCGAGCCGATCACGGCCGGACCGAGCACCTTGAAGAACCGCACCATTGCCGGATCGCGCAAGCTCGGCGCGCCGAGGCCCGGCGCGATGTCGACGCGTCGACAGGCAAGCCAGACGAGGCCGAATTGCAGCACGCCTGAGACCGACACGCCCCAGGCGGCAGCGTAGGCGGCATTCGGGAAGAACCCCGCCAGTGCCAAGGCTGCCAGCATCGAGAGGTTGAGGAGAACCGGCGCGCCGGCCGCCACGGCAAAGCGCCGATGAGCGTTGAGGATGCCCGACAGCAGCGTCACCAGGGTCATGAACAGGAGGTAGGGGAATGTGATCCGGGTGAGCGACACGGCGAGAGTGAAGCGCTCGGGATCGTCCGAGAAACCGGGCGCCAGGGCACGGACCACCCATGGCATTGCCGGCAAGGCGAGCGCCAGCAGCACAATCTGCGTGAACAGCATCAGCGTGAAGATGCGGGTGGCGAAACGCTTGGCAGCGCCGTCTTCGCCGGTCTCGGACAATCCGGCATAGGCCGGCACGAAGGCGGTGTTGAAGGCGCCCTCGCCGAAGATCGCACGGAAATGGTTGGGAAGCCGGAAGGCGACGACGAAGGCATCCGCCACTGGACCCGCCCCCAGCACGGCGGCCATCACGACGTCGCGGGCAAAGCCGGTAACGCGGGAGACCAGCGTCCAGCCGCCGACGGAGAGGATGCTACGGATCATGACGGGCCCGAACTTTGCGGCACGATCCCTTCCGCAGGAGAGAGGGGCGTGCGCGCACATGAAATCGCGTACCGAATGGGTGGTCCGCCTCTGTCAGGCCGGTATCGCTCGGCGCGGCGCATCAAGAGACGGTTTCGTCGGCGATCTCAAGAGACCGGACATGACGACGCCGCGGGTTGGAGAACCCGCGGCGCGAAGGAACCGAAAGACGCCTTACTTGGAGGCTTCGCCGTAGAGCTTCTCGACGTATTCCCAGTTCACCAGGTTCTCGATGAACGCCTTGAGATAGTCGGGGCGGCGGTTGCGGTAGTCGATGTAGTAGGAGTGCTCCCACACATCGACACCGAGGATCGGCGTGGCGCCATGAACCAGCGGGTTCTCGCCGTTGGGGGTCTTCAGGATCGCGAGCTTGCCATCCTTGACCGCGAGCCAGGCCCAGCCCGAGCCGAACTGACCGACGCCGGCCTGGATGAAGTCCGCCTTGAACTTGTCGAAGCCGCCGAGATCTTCGTCGATCTTCGCAGCCAAGGCTGCCGGTGCGGCGCCGCCGCCGTTGGGCTTCATCCAGTTCCAGAAGTGGAGATGGTTGAAATGCTGGCCGGCATTGTTGAACAGCGGCTGATTGGTGCCGTAGGACGCCTTGACGATCTCCTCGACGGTCTTGCCTTCGAGACCCGTGCCTTCGAGCAGCTTGTTGCCCGTATCGACATAGGCCTTGTGGTGCTTGTCGTGGTGGAACTCGAGGGTCTCCTTCGACATGTAGGGGCCGAGCGCGTCGTAGGCGTAGGGCAGTTCGGGCAGGGTGAAGGTCATCGGCAGGTCTCCCGGGTCTGGTGGCGCAAGGTGGTTAGGGTCGCACGAATGGATGCGAGGGTCGCGCCGTCTGCTTGGCCAACGCGCTCGTACCTAAGTCGGTCCCCGGCCCAGGGCAACGGGCGTCCGGCATCGAGCGCCGATACGGGATTTCCCAAGGGATCGATTTTGCAATAGCTAGACCGGGCCTTATTGTTTGCACCGCACTTCGTCATGTGCGGGCGTCATCAGAGAGTTTCATGATTATCGCGCTGTTCGCGCTCGCTGCCGTCATGATCGTCGGCGGCATCGCCTCCGTTGTCCAGGGCTTCCCCTATGTCAGGCTGGAGAGCGGATGGACGATGACCATCGCGGGCGCCGCCACGGCCTCGTCCGGCGCCATCCTTCTCGGCCTCGCGGTGGTGGCCACCTATCTGAAGCGCCTGGAGCGGGTGTTGTCCGAGCAGGGCCGTGGGATCGGTATGGATGCCGATAGCATGCTGTTCGAGGCGCCCGGGCGGATCGAGCCGACCGGGCTGCCGGCGACAAGCGTCGAGGAGGAGCCGACCGCGCCGGGCCGACAGCGTCCGAGCGCTCTCGGGCTGACCGAGCCGAGGATCGCCTCGCCGCCGCATTTCACCGGGGATGCATCGCCTATCCAGCCGCTGGGCAGCGACCCGGCGTCGCCGCTCCTGCCGGACCTCCTGCCCGAGCCGCCTCCGCCCGCCGAGGAACCTCCCCGACCTCAGATCCGTGATTCCGAGCCGGAGCCCGCTCCACCGCGCCGGATCAAGCCGAACAAGCCGCCGCGAGCGGTCAAGCCGACGTCGATGGTCGATACGGTCATCCCGGCGCCGGAGCCCGTTGTCGCGCTCTCGGACGTGCCATCAGCAGCTCCGTCAGTATCTCCGTCCCGCCCCCGCGAGATCGATCCGGAGGAGCCGCTGGCCCTGCGGCCTTCGCTGACCGACGAGCCCGATACCACGCCTAGCTCGGCCGAGCAGGTCCCGTCCGTCGAGTCCCACGCTTCTGCAGCCCCGGCAAAAGGCGGTCTCCAGGTCGTGGGAACCTACGCCTCCGGCGGAAACACTTACGTGATGTATTCCAACGGCTCCATCGAGGCGGATACGCCGCGCGGCCAGTTCACCTTCGATTCCCTCGACGAGCTCAAGGCCTTCGTCGAGGCAGGCGGCGAGGATGGCGGCGCCCGCGGGGCTGCCTGAACCAGGGCGAAGCTCTCAGGCCAGCGGGTTGAGCCCTTCGGTCCGGGCGGGAAGCGGCGCCGTCATCGTCAGGCGAAACCCTTCGGGCGGGTAGCTCGCCGCGATATCGGCCCGAACCTGCGCCGTGAGTACCCGCTGTAGCAGGCGTGAGCCGAAACCCTGGCGGGTCGGCGGCCGCACCGGCGGACCATCGGATTCCGACCAGTCGAGGTGCAGCGTTTTCCCGTTCGCATCCTCAGTGATGCTCCAGGCGATCGCGACCCGGCCTTCTTGCGTCGAGAGGGCGCCATGCTTCGCGGCATTGGTCGTCAGCTCGTGGATCGCCATGCCGATGGGGACCGCGATCTCGGAGGCGAGGTCCACCGGTGGCCCATCGAGGGTGATCCTTCTCGCGACGGGCGGCCCGTCAGACGTGCCATCGCCATAGGGCTTGAGCTCGTTCTCGAGGAGGTTGCGCAGGGAAGCCGTCTGCCAGGTATCCTCGGTGAGCACCGAATGGGTATGGGCGAGCGACATGATCCGCCCGACGAAGGCCTCGTAGAAGCTCTCGATGCTGGAGGCCGTGCGGGCCGTGGAGCCGACGATGGCCTGAACCGTCGCGAGTGTATTTTTCACCCGGTGGTGAAGCTCCCGGATCAGGAGGGCCTGTCGCTCCTCGGCGATTCTGCGTTCCGTCACATCGGCGACGACGCCGATGAGCCGCCGGGGCAGGCGATGGGGCGCGTCACTCTCGAAGCGGCCGGCCATCTCGATGATGCGCCACGCGCCATCCTGCGCACGGCGGATGCGGCCGCTGGCCTGAAGCGTCGTATCCTCACGCAAGGCCGTCGAGATCGCCGAGCGAAACGCGGCGCGGTCGTCGGGATGAACGACGGTGCTGAGGAACTCGCGCTTGCCGAGCGCGCCTTCCTCGGCACCACGGCCGAAGATCGCGAACATGCGTTCGTTTTCCCAGACCGCCTGATCGTCGAGCATGTGCCATTCGAAGATGCCGAGTTCGGCAAGCGATGTCGCGATGCGCAGGCGCTCCTCGCTCTCACGCAGGGCATCGCGCGCTTCCACCCGTTTCGTCACGTCCTGCAGCACGCCGACCACGATGGCGGGTCCTGCACCTGCGGTACCGATCGCCTGCCCTCTGACGCTGATCCTGATCTCGATGCCGTCACTGGCGCGGCGCAGGCGAGCTTCGATGGCGAAGGGAGCATCGTCGAGAATCGCGGCGCGGATCGCCGTCTTCACCCTGTCCGCCTCGGAGCCGTCCATCAGGTCCTGGACTCGCGCCCAGGTCAGTGACGCGCCGGGGGGAAAACCGAGGATATGGGCGGACCGCCGCGACAGCCTGAGAAATCCATCCGCGAGATCGAGGCGCCATTCCCCGAGCCCTGCAGCGGTGAGAGCGGCGCGGTTTTCCTCCGACCGGACCATATCGTCGGCATCGACGCGCTCCACCACGAGCGTGCGGAATGCATCGGATGCCGATGCCGCCGATGTCCTGACGCGGACGTCGAGCGGGCTGCCGTTCACGGTGATCCAGCGACGGATGCCGTCGGAAAGCGCGGCGGGATCATCCCCGAGAACCGTCACGGATTGGCCTGTCAGGCTCCCCGGAGAGTGCCCGAGGAGAGCGCTGAGGAAGGGGTTGGCATCGAGGATGCGTCCGGTGTCCATGTCGAGGATGAGGAGACCGATCCCAGCCTCGTCGAAACCGCGACGATAGTGGTCGGTCGAGGGGCGTGAATTCCCGATCCCTGGCGATCCTCGATCAGATCCGCTGCCCACTCCGCAACCTCGCTCGGCGGTGCCCCGGCTTCGCATGAGGCGTCATCGCTGGCCCCGGTGGACCCGGACGGTCATTGCCTCGGCATCTGACGGTGCAAGGTCGCGCGGTGCAAGGCCTCCGCGACGAAAAAGCTGTGCCGGAGGCAAAACCAGCCGCCGATCGGCAAATTCTCGATCATGCCCGAGAACCGTGACGCGATGTCAGTCGGCCCGGCGAAACTCCAGGTAGGTCGGCCCTCGGCCCGCGGCGATCGCCTTGGCTTCGTAGCGCGTGCCCGGCCATTCCGCGAAGGGATGCGTCCAGTCGGTCGCCGCTTCGGCGGTCCAGGCGAGGGCCTCGCAACGGGCAGCCCGCACCAAGGTCCAGCCGGCATAATCGTCGATGTCGCTGGCAAACCGAAACACGCCGCCGGGCTTCAGGACCCGCGCGATCTCGAGCAGCGTCTCGTCCGAAACGAACCGCCGCTTGCGCTGGCGGCGTTTCGGCCAGGGATCGGGATAGAGAAGGTAGACACGGGCAAGGCTCGCATCGGGAATCGCGGCGAGAAGCTTCGTCGCATCCTCGTCCCAGATCCGCACGTTGCTGAGGTCGCCGTCGTCCACGGCCCGCAACAGCTTGACGACCCCGTTGACGAAAGGCTCAGCGCCGATGATGCCGACCTGCGGGTTTCGCGTGGCCTGCGCCGCGAGATGCTCTCCACCGCCGAACCCGATCTCGAGCCAGACTTCCTCCACCGCATTCGGAAACAGCGCGGGCGGATCGAGCCGCTCGCCCTGTTCCGGCAGCGCGACGCGCAAATGCGGCAGGAGATCGGCCAGCCGATGCTCCTGCCCGGGCCGCAAACGCTTGCCTTTGCGCCGGCCGTAGAAGGCGCGGTCAGCGCCCTCGATCGCAACCTCACCCCGATCGGGCGAGAGTTCATCCCGCCCGTTCTCCACGGGTCAGGACAGAGCCGACTTGAGCTTGTCGGCGAGGTCGGTGCGTTCCCACGAGAAGCCGCCGTCATCCTCGGGCTTGCGACCGAAATGGCCATAGGCGGAGGTGCGGGCGTAGATCGGCTTGTTGAGGCCGAGCGCCAGGCGGATGCCGCGGGGGGAGAGGTCGAGGGCATCCATCAGCACGGTTTCGAGCTTGGCCTCGTCCACGTTCCCGGTGCCATGCAGGTCGACATAGATCGAGAGCGGCTTGGCGACGCCGATGGCGTAGGCGAGCTGGATCGTCGCCCGAGTCGCGAGGCCGGCGGCTACGACGTTCTTGGCGAGGTAGCGGGCAGCGTAGGCGGCAGAGCGGTCGACCTTGGTCGGATCCTTGCCCGAGAACGCGCCACCGCCATGCGGGGCCGCCCCACCATAGGTGTCGACGATGATCTTGCGTCCGGTCAGGCCGGCATCCCCGTCCGGCCCGCCGATGACGAACTTGCCAGTGGGATTGACGTGCCAGACCGTCTCCTCGCCGACCCAGCCTTGGGGCAGGGCCGCCAGGATGTAGGGCTCGACGATGGCGCGCACGTCCGCCGAGTCGAGGGATTCGTCGATGTGCTGGGTGGAGAGCACGATCTGCGTCACGCCGACCGGCCGGCCGTTCTCGTAGCGCACCGTGACCTGGCTCTTGGCGTCGGGGCCGAGTTTGGCCGCGTCACCCTGCTTCGCCTTGCGGGCATCCGCGAGGTCCTTGAGGATCTTGTGGGCGTAGTAGATCGGCGCCGGCATCAACTCGGGCGTCTCGTCCGAGGCGTAACCGAACATGATGCCCTGGTCGCCGGCACCCTCGTCCTTGTTGCCCGCCGAATCGACGCCCTGAGCGATGTCGGCCGACTGGGCATGGAGATGGATGGCGATGTCGTTGTTCTTCCAGTGGAAGCCCGACTGCTCGTAGCCGATATCCTTCACCGCTTCGCGGGTGAGTTCGGTCAGGTGCTCGAACGTGACGGAATCCGGTCCGCGTACCTCGCCCGCTATGACGATCCGGTTGGTGGTAGCCAGCGTCTCGACCCCGAGGCGCGCTTCCGGCATCGCTGCGATGTAGGCATCGACGATGGTGTCCGAGATCCTGTCGCAGACCTTGTCCGGATGGCCTTCGGAGACCGACTCGCTGGTGAACAGGTAGTTGGAACGCGGCATCTGAGGCACCCCCGGTTTCGGGTTCGCCTCGACAGCGTTCGACCCGGTTTTCGGAACGGGGTGGTTTTCGCACCCCCATCCGCAACGGTCAAGATGACAAACCGAACGTATCCGCTAAAAAGAACGAAACATACGATACGTCAACCGTTCAGTGTTTCATCCAGAGCGTGGACTGCGGCTGCGAATTCTCGGCGGTTCGCCTCCGAAAAATTCTCCTTTACGTGCTTGGCAACGACCTCGACGAGGCCGGTCCAAGAGCCCTGGGATTCCGCCTGTGGCACGAAGGCCTGCTGAGGCGGCTCGCCCAGTCCCTGGAGCGGGACGTCGTCGCTCCGATCCATGCCGGCGAAGAAATAGTCGATCGGCATTCCGGTCATCCGGCTCAGGATCTCGAGATGGATCGCACTGATGCGGTTGATGCCCTTCTCGTACTTTTGAAGTTGTGCGGCGGACATGCCGAAGCTCTGTGCGACGCGCTTCTGAGTTAGAGAGGATCTCTTCCTCTGCTCGGCAATGCGTATGCCGACATGGACATCGCGTGCATCGGTCTTCTGCCCAGCCATGTGCGATCCCGTGCAGTATGATGACGCTTGCCGCGAACCATGCCGCCCGGCACGTCGTCGGCGCCCACGTCTATCGTGGCCGATGGTTCTTCCACGTTCGCCCGCTCAACCCAACCCGAAAAGACCGTGCGCCCGTCCATTTCTGCACGAAGCCCGGCCCGGGTGGTGAACAATGCGTAAAGGCGTAATGGTGGCGTCCCCGGCAGGTCTCGAACCTGCGACCCCAGGTTTCATCCCACTTCGGCTTCCGCCGCCGCTCCGTTCCGGAGCGTTCGTGGTCTGGACTATCCCTTCGCCATGGATCCGTCCGGAATGACCCGTCGGGATCGTTAGGCGCCGCCCGTCTAGTCTCTACACCTTCCCCGGATGGCGCCGGGGCTTGGCTCGGGATCGGCTGGACCTGCATGTGCGCAGGCCTTGAGCGTTCCCCGAATTTGAGCGGATCCGCCGCGCGGTTTCCCATCGCGGCGCCCAATTGAAGTTTAGGAAACCTGTGCTCTGTCCAGCTGAGCTACGGAGACTCACCGAGGGTTCCCTAGCACCATCGAGCGGACAGGCCAACCGGTGCGAGCCCACGCCCTTCCCGCCAAATTCTTCGGACCGAACGGCACGCTCAGGCAACTTTACGCCGTAGCCACCGGCGCGCATTCTGCGCGCGGCTGTACCATTCCGGATGGCCGCGCAGCCAGATCCTGGCCGCTGAGGCTCCCTTGAGCGTGTGCTTGACGAGGTGTCCGCGAAGGGTCGCCACCTCCGCGATCTCGCTCAGATCGCGGGTCTGGACACCGAAATCGGATTTGTACGGCATGACGCCGACGGTGAAGTCGAAATAGCCAAGTCCCTCGGCGCGCGCCCAGCGCAGGGCTTCGGCGACGATGTGCAGGCCGGGCGAGGTATTGCGCCAAGCGTCTCCCGCCATCGTCAGCAGGATCCCATGGAACGTGCCGCTATGGACCAGACCGTAAGCGGCGGCGATCCACTCTCCATCCACCGACAATCCGAACAGGCGGACAGGTCCGCCGTTCAGGCCGTGATGGGCTGCCTCGCGGTAGAACGCCTCCACATCGGGGCGGGAGAGAAGGTTGAACCGGCCGATCTCGGCAAAGCGCGAGCGGCGCTGCTCGACGAGCGCATCGAAGATGGTGTCGATCTCATTCGCATTCCGGGCCTCGACGAAGGTCACGGTGCCTGCACGCTCCAGCCTGCGGCGCAGCTTGGCCATGTCCTTGAGGGTGCTGGGACGACAGAGGCGCGAGAGCAAGGTCTCCGCATCGCCGTCGATCGCGACGCCCGACGCTTGCATGTCCATCCGATGGCAGGCGGCCAGAGTGGCGATCGGGTTGGGTCGTCCGAGAACATCGTCGGGAATCCGGCTGATCTGGATCAGGTCGGCGCGGGGTAGGACATCGCGGATGGCAGCCCAGGCCAGGGCCATGTCTTCCGCGTTCAGGTCGATGCCGGGCGCAAGGATCGGCGCCGCATAGTCGCAGACGCCGAGATCGAGCCAGGTGATCACCCGGTAGCCGCTGTGACGGATACGAGCCAGGGGCACGATCATGACCGGACGTCCCGAGCCGTCGACCACCTCGACGATCAGCGGCTCGGCCTTGGAGGCCGCGCTCAGTCGCTCGACGATCGGCGTCACCCAATCGAGCCGCTGATAGGCCGTCGCGGTTCCTTCGGATTCGAGCCTGGTCCAGAGGCGGCCGACCGTTGCCAGCGTCGTATGGATCCGTGCGCCATACGTGCCGGGAGCGACGGTACGCGCCGCCGGAGAGGGGAGGTCTGACGTCACGCTCATGACTGCGATGTCCTGGCTTTGGCCGCGGCGCGAGAGACAATCGCGGGAGCCGGGGAGGGGGCGGAATCGGAGGGACCGGTGCCGTGAGAGGCAAGAAGGAAAGGACAATTACTCATCGGCTGGCTCTCGCCTCGACATTGCAGCTTAGGTTGGCCGGCCTCGGAGTTCGGTGGGAGCGCCAGGGCTTCAGCATCCAGAGGCAGCCGACGAGGACGACGATTTCCGAGATCAGGACGCCGAAAAGCGACCAGGCCGGGGCGGCGATCAGGAGCAGGCCGATCACCGCAACGGCGCCGACCCCCACGCTCACACCGGCGAGGATGGAGAGCGGACGGAAATCCTGCATCGTTTCCATCAGTACGCGCATCGGCGCGTGGATGAGGGAGACCGTGACGATGGCCCATGCTGCCACCGCGATCAGCATCATCGGAGCACCGACGAATTGTCCGGCGAAGAGCCGGTGCTCGATGAGTTCGAGCGTCGAGAGAATGATGGCGCCATAGGCGATGCAGCCGATGCCGAGGAGGCTGGAGCAGATCAGGGCGAAACGGCGGGCGAGATGGAAGTCGCCCCGGGCCAGATGTGCGGCCACCTCGGGCTGCACCATGTTGATCAGCGCCGATGCGGACAGGCGCAGGGGCGAGAACAGCACGAAGGTGGCGGCCATCGGAGCATAGGCCGCCGGGCCAGCGATGGCGGCGACCAGAAGGCCCTGGCCCTGGCCCTGGACATTGGCCGTGGTGACGTTGACCAGCGACCACGACAGCGTCGGGATCAGGGCGCCGTAGCGTCGGCGCACCGAACGGCCGAGGCTGAGCCGCACGGGTTCCCGCAGCAGCGCCATCGAGGCGATGATGCCGAGGCCGTTGGCGAAGGCGAGCGCGAACAATGTCTCGTCGAGGCTGAGCGCGCCCTGGACATAGATCATTCCGGCGGTGAACGCGGTGCCGGACAGGGCGAAGACCACGTCTCCGAGACCCGAGATCGCCGGACGATGCTTGGCGAAGAGGGCGAGTCGCACGTAGCTGCGCAGGGACCAGAGGCCGACGAACAGGCTACCGGCCACGGCGTTGATGTCGGAGGTCGCCATCAGCGTCGCGCAGACCCCTGCCGCGATCGTTCCCGAGAGCAGGACGGCCACCGAGCCGAAGGTCACGTCGAACCCGCGCGCGGCGCGTCTGCCGGCACGCGCCGGAATGGTGATCGTGGCAGGTACGCCAGCCAGCGAGCGGATGTAGGTCAGCGCCAGTCCACCCACGAGGAAGAGGATGGCGAAGCGGCCGTAATCGTGCGGACTGAGGCTTCGCGCCAGAACGATGTTGATGCCGAAATGGAAGGCGCTTTGGGTAACCTCGCCCCCCAGCATGAGAACGAAGCGACGCGCGAGGCGGCTGAGACCGTTCATGACGACAATCCCGGCGCGACGGCGCTGCGGGCGGCGGTGCCCGATCGCCGGCTGATACGGGCGCGGATCATGGCGATGAGCCCCTCCGCGGCGGCCGTTTCACCGAACAGCGCCGCATAGCGGGCACGGGCGGCGGCCGGGAAACTGCGCCAGGAGGCCGGATCGGTGACGATCCGCTCCAGGGCCGTCGCGAGACTCCGCGAATCGTCCGGCGTGACCACCCAGCCGCTCGTTCCTTCTTCCACCACTTCGGTGAGGCCTCCGATTCGGGACACGACCGGAGGGCGACCATAGGCCATGGCCTCGATCGCGACCCGGCCCAGGGATTCCGGCAGGCGCGAGGGGACCGTGACGACATCCGCCCAGCGGTACAGATCGGACGGATCGTCGACGAAAGGCGATAGTCGGATGGTGGAGCCGAGCCCCGCATCGGCGATCTGGCGATCGAGCGCCTCTTCGCGCGCCGCATCCTCGAAAGCGCTCCCGACGATGCGTACGTCGAGCCGCGCCCGCACTTCAGGCTGCAGCGAGCGGATCGCCTCGACAAGAACCTCCTGTCCCTTGATCCGGCTGATCCGGCCGAGCATCAGCAGGCGCAAGGGGCGTGTACCGTCATAGGTCGACGGCGGCGGTACGTCGGGGCCGGCGATCCCGTTGTAGACCACCCGCATGGCCACCTTGGAGGTCAGCGAGAAGGCCTTGGCCGTGGCGCGGGAGTTGAACACGATATCGGCCCCGCTCCAGCGGATCAGTCCACGCAGCAGCTTGAGCGTGGCGCCCTGCGGGATTTCGTGGACATGGACGATGGCCCGGCCGGGACACAGCCTGGCGGCCAGAAGGTAATCCGTCACGACGGACGTGTTGATGTAGACGAGGTCGCTCGCGCGCAGCCGCCGCCAGGCACGCATCATCGCGAGGGGCAGTGTCAGGATGCCGAGAGTCGCGAGGCGCGGCAGGTCGCGGCGGCGAAGGATCCAAAGCGGCTCGAACACGATCCGCGAGGCCGAGGGTTCGAGAGCCGCCACGATGGGGCCACCGCGCGGCAGCACCACGTCGATGACGGCATCCGGATAGGCCGCACGGATGATCCGCACGCTTTCGACGAAGCTGCGGTCGGATCCGTAGAGCTCATATCCCTGATGGACGCAGGTGATGCGCATGCCGACTCAACCCTAATCCCGACCTCAACTGCCCCAAGATGACATGCAAGCATGTTTTCAATCGTTACCGAGCACGAACCTCGCCCGGTGTAATCGTTGCGAATGGTTGCCTGAAGGTGTTTCCGGTGTTCCACTTTGGGACAGCTTGGGGGCGAAAGGAGAATCCTGATGTCGTCGTATAAGCCCTCGCTGCTTATTCTCGGAACGCGCGGCATTCCTGCTTGCCATGGTGGTTTCGAAACCTTTGCCGAGAAGCTCGCACTCTTCCTCGTCAAGCGCGGCTGGCATGTCGGTGTCTACTGCCAGGACGAGGTCCCGGCGGTGACGGAACGCTTCCGAACGACGACATGGAACGGCATCGAACTCATTCACGTCGCCGTCTCATCCACCGGGCCGAGGGCGACGCTCGATTTCGACTGGCACTGCGTGCGCGACGCGGCCAAACGTGGCGGTGTCAGCCTCGTCCTCGGCTATAACGGGGCGATCTTCCTGCCGTATCTGCGCCTCGCCGGCGCCAAGATCCTCACCAATATGGACGGGATCGAATGGAAGCGGCCGAAATGGTCGATGGCCGTGCGGGCCTGGTTCTGGACCAACGAGTGGATCGCGGCCTGGGCCTCGCATCGCCTCGTGGCGGACCACCCTGCCATCGCCGATCACGTCGCCACGCGCCGTCCGAGATCCGCCATCGCCACCATACCCTACGGCGGCGATCCGATCTCGGCGGCGCCGACGGCGCCCATCGAGGCCTTGGGCCTGAAGCCAGGCCGGTACATGACCTCGATCGCCCGGATCGAGCCCGACAACAACATCCTCACCATGGTCGAGGCCTTCTCGCGCAAGCTGCGGGGCATGCGGCTCGTGGTCCTCGGCACGCTCTCCGCGACCAATCCCTATCACCGCGCGGTGAGGGAAGCGGCGAGCGACGAGGTCCTGTTCCCGGGCGCCATCTATGAGGCCGAGACGATCAGATCCCTGCGCTTCCACGCGCGCGCCTACCTGCACGGCCACACCGTCGGCGGCACCAACCCGTCCCTGGTGGAAGCGCTCTGGGCCGGAAACGCGGTGATCGCCCACGACAACGCGTTCAATCGCGGGACGGCGGGCGACCAGCAATTCTACTTCGCCGACGCGGATGCCTGCGAACGACATATCGAATCCCTGGTCGCGAACGATCTCATGGCGAAGAAGGCGGGATTCGCCTCGCTCGCCCGTGCCGCCGAGCGGTTCGAATGGTCGGAAATCCTCAAGCAATACGAAGATGAAGCGATGGCGTTGGGAGGTTTCGCGGCACCCGTCGGTGAGGTGAAACACTCCGCGCTCGCCACGGCGAATGCCTCTATCGTGAGCGGAGGACGCGGCCGGGACCACGTTTCGTGAGGCGATCGCCGACGCGCAGGACGATCCTGGCAGCGGCTGCGTTGACGGCAAGCGGTATTCCGGCCGCCGCCGCCGCAGCGCCGCTCCGTCTCTCCCGCGGCGTCAATACCTGGCCCTGGTTCTCCCTGACGCGGGAGTTCCCGGCACCGCGAACGGATTACGGGACGCCGCCATTCCAGGAAGGCCGGCCCGTACCGTCTGGCCGCGACCTCACCCGCCTGCGTTCAGCCGGGTTCGACTTTCTGCGCCTGCCCGTCGATCCCGGCCCATTCGTCTCCGCCATGCCGGAGGAGAGGGTTCGCCTCATGCGCGACCTGAAGGAGGCGGTGGAATCGGCGTTGCGCGCGGACCTCTCGGTGCTGGTCAACGTGCAGGCCAACGGCGCGACGCATCACTGGAACCCCCAGAATTTCTACGGCGATCCGGGTGCGGCGCTCTTTCCCGCCTACCGCAGCTTCGTCTCCGCTCTCGCGCACATGCTGGACGGGATCGCTTCGGAGCGGCTCGCCCTCGAGCCCGTCAATGAGCCGCCGCAGGGATGCGGTTCCGATTCATGGCTGGCGATCCAGGACGACCTTCTCACCGAGGCGAGGCGGGTCGCGCCGCGTCTGACCCTCGTGGCCTGCGGCGCCTGCGGCAGCATGATCACAGGGCTCACCGCCTTGGATCCCAAACCTTTGGCCCGCTTCGCGCCGCTTCTCTTCACCTTTCACTATTACGAACCCTACCTGTTCAGCCATCAGGGCGCGCCCTGGATGCGTGAACCGGTCTACCGCGCCCTCAACGCCGTACCATGGCCGGCCTCCGCCGGAACCCTGGAGACGACGCTCGCCGCCGTGCGGGCGAGGATGGCCGCCGATGCCACCCTGTCGGCGGAGGCGAAGCGGGAGGCCTACACCCTGACGGAGGCCAAGCTCACCGAGTATTTCGCGGCCCAGCCCGACAAGCGCTACCTCTCCCGCCACCTCGCCATGGTGGGAGAATGGGGGCGGCGCCACGGCATTGCGTCGGAGCGGATTCTGCTCGGTGAGTTCGGCGCCCTGCGCAGCGATGCGCGCTACGTCGCCTCCCGTGCCGAGGACCGTGCGCGCTATGTCCGTGACGTTCGGGAAGCGGCCGAGGCGGAGGGTTTCCCGTGGGCGTTCTGGAACCTGTTCGATGGAATGGGCGTGATGGACGATGCGAGCCGGCGCTTCGATCCGGCGATCGTCACAGCTTTGGGCTTGCGCGTCCCTGCGGGCGATCCCTGACCTCGTGGAACAAGCCCAGGAGCAGGATGGCGAACTTGGCCAGCAGCGTCGTTTTCCCGCCGATGCCTTCGAAGGTGTTCACCAGGATGACGAAGGTGATGACGGGGAGGAACGTTCCGCTGCGGCAGTGGCGGACCAATTCGATCATGTAGAGCGTCACCGCGACGGTCAGCAGAGCCGTCATGATGATGCCCTGGTAGACGAGGGTCCGAACGATCGGATTCTCGATGCCCCATTCGAGGCCGCTCACGCGCCGCAGGGAATCGACGAGGCTCATATCCGGGCCGACCAGCAATTCGCGGAACGGAATACTGGCGATGAGGTCGAGCATTTCGACGCGGGCATTGGCGCTGCCGCCATCCGCCATGAACCGGCTGAGCAGCGCATCGAAGAACCCGCCGACCGCCAGACCGCCGATGGCGAGTGGCACGAGAGTGAACAGGAAGATGCCCGCCGCCACCGCTAGGAGCGGGATGCGGCCGGCGCTCAGCACCTTGTGCAAGGCAAAGAACCCGTAGCCTCCTCCGAGAATCAGCGTCACCACCGTGGCCGAGCGACCGCCGAAGGTGACGAGGGCGGCGAGTTGCAGCCCGATCATCGCAAGGCGCTGCGGGACCGTCATGCGTCCTCCCCCGCCGATGAGGCCGAGGACGTAGCAGGCCGTGAGCGTGGCGTTGCCGAGGGGATGTCCCTGAAGTGCTGCCGAACGCGTATCCGTGGCAAAGACCTGACCGTCGAGCCGGTAGGGAAAGAACAGCGTCTTGGTCGCGAATTCCGTGAGGCCGAGCAGGGCGTTGACGAGCATCACCACGTGCACGGTCAATTCGAGACGCCGCCAGGTGAGCGCGTCGCGATCGGCCAGCAGGACGACGAAGAGGCCGGGCAGGAGGAACGTGTCCAGCGCTCCGGCCATGCCGGGTCCGCTGCGCAGGACGATGTGGAGGAACAGCCCGATGCTGCACGCGGCGAGCAGCATCCCCGCCGGCCGCACCTGCACGGCATAGACGAGATAGCCCGCCGGGTTGCCCGATCTGAGGGCCGCCCAACAGAACAGCACGACAACGAGGTAGGTCGAGGGATGGATTTTCTGCGGCGCAGCGCCGGTCAGCCCATCGTAGTTGATGCCGACATTCCAGAGCATGCCGCCCGACACGCCGAGGATCAGCACCGTCAGGAATATCAGGCCGAACGGCATCGGGCTTCGGGACGCAGCCCCGGCCTCCGCGTGGCGTTCGGCAGAGGAATAGGCTGCGATCCTCATGGTGTGGCCGTCACGCCGCTGCCGCGTGGCGATCGACGAAGAGGCTGCCCGAGATCGGGCGACCCAGCACTTCCGAAATATCGAGGAGATCGAGGAGGTCGCGCTGACGCGTGGCGCCGTTCTTCGCCAAGACCAGCAGGCGGTCGCTGGCGGAGGCGAGCGGCCCGATCCGCAGGTTGCCGGTGAGCACGCCGCCATCGACGAGGATCAGGTCGAAGCTCGACTTGGCCGCGGTGAGAAACTGTTCGACGTTGCGGCGGCTCAGGGCTTCGCGCGATGCCTTGGCGGTGTCGCCGATGCCGATCCGAGCGGCGCCGCTCTCCGAATCCGCCTTGGCCGCCACCGCCATCTTGGCCTCACCGCGCAGGACCTCGATCAGGCCCGGCCCGGACGCCCCCACATCCGGCGCAGCATCGAGATCGGCCTCCACGAAGAGCACGCGTTCGCCGCGAGCGGTCGCCACCGCCGCGAGGAGGTGGATCGCCGAGCGTCGATCCGTCGTGTCCGAGGCAGCAGAGGTGACGAGCACGCTCAACGCCTGGCCCGACGGATGGATCTGGCCGCGGACGCTGGACAGTCGATCGAGAGTCAGGCTCGCGGCGACGCTGGCCAGACGCTCGCTGCCCGCCTTGAACTCTGGATAGGTGGCGACGACAGGGGTATGCGAGAGCCGCTCCATCTGACGCCGGGACAGGATTGTCGGGTCGAGATATTCGCGCACGAAGGCGAGGCCGGCTCCAAGGCCGAGGCCACTGATCAGGCCGCCGACGAACAGCAGGATGCGCAGGGGCCAGCTTCGCTCGGTGGGTGGGCGGGCCCAGCTGATGACGCGGGCATTGGTGGTGTCGATCCCGGTCTGTTCCTGGATCTCGCGGGAGCGGTTGAGGAAGTTGCCGTAGACGGCCCGGCTGGTATCCACCTCGCGGTCGAGTTCGCGCAGGCGGACCGAGGCCTCGCCGGTGACGATGCTGCCCCGCTTCAACTCGTCGAGGCTCGTGGTGAGCGCCTTCTCGCTGGCGGCCGCGCGCTGGTAATCCGTCTCCGCCGAGCGGGAGATGCGGTTCAGCTCCACCTCTGTCAGGCGCTTGACGTCCTGCATCTGGGTCCGCACCGCCTCGATATAGGGGTGGCGGTTCCCGAGTTGGGTGCGGAGATCCGCTTCCTTGCTCGCGAGTTCGGCATATTGGCTGCGCAGCCGCTCGATGACCGCGGACTGGATCGCCTCGGGCGTCGAATCCGGTCCGAACGCGGTTCCGCGCGCGTCCTTGATCTGTTGGAGCTTGGTGCGCGCTTCCGCAGTGCGGGCGCGCGCGGCAACGATCCGATTGTTGCTCTCGGCCAGCTGCTGCTCGCTGATCAGTCGCCCGCTCGCGGAGATCAATCCGTTGTCGGCCTTGAACTTCTCGACCTTGTTCTCGGCGATGTTGACGCGCTTTCGCAGGTCGTCGAGACGCGAGCCCAACTCCGCGGAGGCGCGCGCGGCCGCATCCGCACGGGAGGCGGTCTGATCCTTGAGGTAGGCGCTGGCGATGGCGTTGACGATCCGGGCGGCCTTGTCCGGGTCGCTCGCGGTGACGACGACATCCACCACGAAGACCTTGTCCGCACGCTTGACCGCGAGCTTGCGCCGGAGGGAGCGGACGGCCCGGGCTTCGGCGGCGGCATCGCTGTTGGAGGCCGCGCCTTCGCCCTGGAGGGTGCGGAGGGTCCAGCTGATGAAGCTGTTGCGGATACCTCCGAAATCCGGGTCGTCGAGCAGTCCCGCATCCACGACGGCGCGGGTCAGGACCGAATCGGATTCGATGACACGCGCCTGGCTCTCGACCTGAATCACGCCGCCATCGGGCGCCATGGCGACTGGATTGACGTCGTTCGTGACGATCTGCTTGTCACGTGGGTCGATGAGGATCTGGGCGGTGGCCGCATAGAGCGGCGGCGCCAGGAAGCCGTAGGCCAGCGCGATGATCGTCAGCAGCGCGGCGGTGCCGAGGACCCAGGCGCGGCGCACATAGAGGATGCGCCAGAGATCCCCGATCTCCGCGCTCTTGTCGGGCTCGGAGGGAGCCGTCCGGTCGATGCCGGTTCGACCGATCCAATCCGCCGCCGCGATGTGTCTATCGATCTGTGCCATCGGATGCTCGGGCCGTGGCCGGGAGGCAGCCCGTCCTTCACCGATAGGCATGAGCCGAATTCACTCACGATTCACCAACATCCGGTGCTTTTCCCAATCCCCCTCCCTGCCGCGTGGAACGTGGTTAACGCATCCTCAAGAACGGCCATTCGACGGCTTCAAAAGGGCGGTCGACACGGTGAAGGGTTTTTCAATCGAGCTGCGCTAACCCTATGAAACGAAGGGTGCGTCCCGCTATCGGACCGATCCCATCCGCCGACGGCTCTCGACCTCGGCTTTCGCTTGTCCGGGGACTGACGACGATGCGCCTGCGATTGAGGCTCGATGGACGGGCGCCCCGCCGCTGGCATCTCTGCCTTCTGGAGCGGATCGCGGCGCTGCCGGGGCTCGAGGTGGAGATCGACCGGTCTCCGGGGCCGGGCGGCCTGCCGGACAAGGCGGCTCTGCTGTTCCGCCTCGAATCGCTCCTGAACCGCCTGTCCCTCGACGGCCTGTCCGCGCTGGTGCCGGCGAGCGCACTTGCCGGCTATCCCGAACCGTCCTCGGCGGCATCCTGCATCCTCGATCTCTGCGGCGATGCCGTGGGGGGCCCAACGCTGCCGGTCTGGCGCCTGAGCTTCGATGGAGTCGCGGGAGAGGGCGCGCTCCTCGCCGCGCTCCTCGCAGGCCGATCGCCCGTGGGGGCTCTCTCCACGGACGGCAGGATTATCGCCTCGGGGCGCTTCGGCGCCGAGGATCGCGGCACCATGCTCACCGCCTTCGAGGACGGCTTGGTCCGCAGTATGACGCTCATCGTCGGCGCGCTGTCGGGCGCCCGTCCGCTTCTCAAAGAGGGCGGTCCAGTCTCGCCCGACGCACCTCTCCTCACGGTGAAGACAATCGGTACCCGTGCCGCCAAGATGGCGGTACGGATCATCATCCGGCGCCTGTACTACCTGTGCTATCGCGCTCCGCATTGGCGCGTCGGCTGGCGCCGGGTGACCGGCCCCGATCTCGTCGATCTGCGGGCGCATCCCTCATCGGGCTGGCGCGACCTGCCGGATGACGGCCTTCGATTCTACGCCGATCCGTTCGGGATCGAGCATGAAGGCCGCACGATCCTCTTCGTCGAGGATTTTCCGCATGCCACGGGCAAGGCGCTGATCTCGGCGGTGGCCTTCGATGCGAACGGCCCGATCGGGACGCCTGTCCCGGTCCTCGAAGAGCCGTATCACCTGTCCTATCCATTCGTGTTCGAGCGTGAGGGATCGTTCTGGATGATCCCGGAAAGCTGCGCCAACGGCACGGTCGACCTCTACCGGGCCACCGCTTTCCCCGGCGGATGGGTCAAGGAGGCGACGCTGCTGCGAGGCGTCACCGCCAGCGATCCGACCCTGCTGGAACGAGATGGCCGCTGGTGGATGTTCGCGACGGTGCGCGATCAGGCTGCCGATGTCGGGGGCGGCCCGGTTCTCGGCTCCTACCACGACAGCCTGCACCTCTGGTCGGCCCCGGATTTTCGCGGTCCGTGGACGCCGCATGCGCGCAATCCGGTTCTCATCGACATCGGTTCGGCGAGGCCCGCCGGGCGTATCGTGGAGCGCGACGGCGGATTGATCCGCCCTGTCCAGGATTGCCGCCTGGGTTATGGCGACGCGCTGGCGCTGGCGCGGATCGACCGCCTCGACGACGAGGGTTACGCGCAGACGGTCGAGACGATCCTGCGATCGGGACCGCTGTTTCCCGGCACCCGTCTCCACACCCTTAACCGCACCTCGACCTTCGAGTTCATCGATGGCTCGGCCCGCTCGCCGCGCTGGCGGAAGGCACGATGATCGCGCGTCCCGGCGCCCTCCCGGACGCCGGACGCACAAGAGCAAGGTGAATCGGGACGGACGGCGTGCAACGCCGCCGGAGGATGTCTTCGCGCGTCAGACGGTCTTGGTTCGCCCGATGGCGGGCCGGCGCGGCTTGGCGAGGCGCGTCCGCAGGAGGTGGAGGGCATAGAGGCCATAGCGGCCGACGCGGTTTCGCAGGCGTCGTACGATCCACGTGGCGCCCTGTCCGATCGTGATCTCGCGGGCATAGAGGCTCGCCTGGAGGCACTGCTCGTCGGAAGCGCGCTTGACCGGGTCGGCGTAGAATTCGGCGATCTTGTCCTTGCCCATTCCCGGGGTGGCGAACCAGCGCGGCAGGTGTTCCGTGCAGAGCCGGTCGACGTCGGTGAGCACTTTGCCGATCCCGGTTCCCGGGATCGGGCAAGGGGTCAGGAAGGCATCGCCCAGGAGGATGACCCCATCGCGTTCCGCATCGGCCGCATGGACGATGTCGATCGGCCGCATCTCCACCGGCCCGGTGACGCCGAGATTTGGACACAGGCGGGCGAGTCCAGGCATGGCCTCCCGTAGGAGCGCCTCGGGGGATTTGCGGAATTCCTTCACCCACGGATCCGAGGGCTTACGGTAGACGAAGAGATTGGCCCGCATCGTCGCGCCGATCGGAAAGAGCGTGACATAGGCCACGGCGCTTCCCTTGCCTTCGCCGTAATAGGTCAGGGATTCGAATCCGAAGGACGAGGGTGGAGCCGCCATATCGAAGCCGAAGCAAAGGGAATGCTTCTCGCTCACCACCGTCTTGCCGATGCCGACCTTGCGCCGGAGGACGTCGCCGAGGCCGGTGGCCAACAGGACCAGCCGCGCCGTGCGCACGCTGCCATCGGCGAGGGTGACCGTCTGCCGCTCCGGCCCGGTCTCGATCTCGGCCACGCGTCCAACCAGCAGGGGTGACGAAGCGGGCAGGGCTCCGCGCAGGTCGTTGATGAGGGCTGTATAGTGGACGCCGTATTCGCGCACGGCATGGCGCGAGAAGAGATGGCCGAAGCGCGAGATGCAGACCTCGTCGACGGGCGTCGTCGCCGCACGGGCGAGTTCACCGAAGCCGAGCTTCTCGAACAGGTCCATCTGTGGCACACCGAGCTTCTCCGCCCTGAAATCGGGAGGATACACCGCATGGGTATCGATGATCGCCGTGTCGTAGCCCGCCTTCGCGAGCGCGATGGTCGCGGTGGTTCCGGCAAGGCCGGCCCCGATGACGATCACGTCGTGATGGATCTCAGACATCCGTCGTCTCCCGCCCGAGCCAAAATAGAACACCCGCGCCCTCTTGCCGTCCCGTCGTGGCACGGGTCCGATGCGGATGCGGTACTGGTCAACCGGTCTTTGCAGGGGATATGCCGCCCACGCCGTTCCATTCAAGGAGCATGGCCAGCTTAAGAATTTCGTGCCGTGAACGGTGGCAATTCGATTCACGCAGCTCAACTCAGGCAGGCAGGTCGAGCCGCGCGCGAAGACCGTGGAAGGTTCCGCGGTCGAGCCGAAGCGAACCTCCGTAGAGTTCGGCCAGCTCCGTGGTGATCGACAGGCCGAACCCGTGGCCCGGCACGGTCTCGTCGAGGCGGCCGCCGCGACCGAGAGCCCTGACAGCTGCATCCTCGTCTAGGCCCGGCCCATCGTCCTCCACGGTGATGGCGACGCCGTGCCCGGAAAAGGCGGCCGCGACTCGAACCCGCGCCCGGCACCAGCGGCAGGCATTGTCGATGAGGTTGCCGAGCATTTCGTCGACATCCTGACCGTCGCAGGCCACGGCGATGCCGTCCGCCACCTCCACCGTGAAGGCGATGCCCTTGTCGGCGTAGAGCCGTGCGAAGGTAGCCCGAAGGTCGGCCACCGGCGCGGCCAGAACGGTCCGTTCGCGGGCGCCGCCGCCGAGGGCGGCGGTACGGGCGCGGCGCAGATGATGGCGGATCTGTCCATCCATGCCCGCGACGAGGGTCGAAAGCCGACCGTCCGGGTCGCGCTCCGCATCGCCGAGGGCCATGGTCAGGGTGGCGAGGGGGGTCTTCAGCCCATGGGCGAGGTTGGCCACATGCATGCGTGCGCGTTCCAGATTCGCCGCGTTCTGGGTCAGCAACGCGTTCACCTCGCGCACGAGGGGCCTGATCTCCGCCGGTTGTTTCTCCGGCACTTGTGCAGACCGGCCCGCGCGAATCTCGGCGAGGTCTCGGCGCAGGCGTTCAAGCGGCTTCAGGCCGAGGCGTACCTGCGCGACGAGGCCGGCGACGAGGCAGAGACCGAGCACGGCGAGGATCAGCGCCAGGGTGAGGCTCGCCTCCCTGACAGGACCGCGCAAGGCCGCCATCGGCGCCGAGGCGACGATCGTCGTCGGGCCGGCCCCGGCCTCGGCCGGGAGGGCGAGGATGCGCAGGATGACGGCGTTGCCCCAGGGGTCGACACCATCCGCCGGTCGGGGCCGGTCGCGATGCGGACCTTTGTCATCCGGTCTGCCATCCTCGGGGATGAGTAGGTCTCGTCCTTCAAGGGACCCGGAGCGCAGGGTCGCGTCGCCTTGACGAACCTGCCAGAACCAGCCGGACCTGTCCCGGTCGAAGGGCGGCCCGTCGAGGTTGCGTCTGAGCGAGATACGGCCGTCGCGCCCGCGTTCCAGGCTGGAGGCGATGGCGACGATCTGGCTGTCGAGGCGGCTGTCGAGCTGGCCACGGACGAAGCGATGCAGGATGAAGCCGATGGCGATGCCCGCCACCACGAGGGCCACCGTGACCAGGACGAGGGCGGCCACGATCAGGCGCCTCTGCAGGGAGCCGGGATGTGGGTATCCTGGGCCGTGCCGAGGTTTCGGCGGTGTCACGACGCTTCCCCCGGCACGAGTTGATAGCCGTGGCCGCGCACGCCTTCGATCCGGGCCGGCGCGATCTTGCGGCGAAGGCGCGTGATGATTACCTCGACCGAGTTCGAATCGACTTCGGCATCGCCGTCATAGACCCGCTCGATCAACTGGCCGCGGGGCACCACCCCGTCCTTGCGCAGGATCAAGCACGAGAGCACCCGCCATTCGAGCCCGGTGAGCTTCAGGGGCAATCCGTCCCGCTCGAACGTGCCGAGGCCGGCATCATAGGTGAGCGGCCCGCATACGATGCGGTTGGCACCATGAGCCGAGGCGCGTCGCACCAGGGCTCGCAGGCGGATGACGAGTTCCTCCACGCGGAACGGCTTGACGAGGTAATCGTCCGCCCCCGCCTTGAAGCCCGCCACCTTGTCGCTCCAGCCGTCCCGCGCGGTGAGGATCAGCACCGGCAGGGTCCGTCCGGCCGCTCGCCACGCCTGGAGCACGGAAACGCCGTCGCGCTTCGGCAGGCCGAGGTCGAGCACCACCGCATCGTAGGTCTCGGTCTCGCCGAGATGCTGGCCGTCCTCGCCGTTGACCGCGTGGTCGAGGGCGAAGTTCTCGGCGCGCAGGGCCTTGGCGATCTCGGCGGCGAGCGCCGCATCGTCCTCCACCAGCAGCAGCTTCATCAGGGTCTCGGTCCTTGGCGCGGATCTGCGGCATGAGGGAAGTCAGGCGCCTACGCGCTGAGCTTTAACCGGGGCTGAACCGCACGGTTCAGACCGGGTTGGAAGCGCGAGCCTAGAACGGCGTCAACCCGAAAGGGGATCTGTTTCAAGGACATCGACATCATGACGACCGAGAAGACCATCGACGGGACCGCCACCGAGATGCAGCGCCCGGCCTCCGCCACCCAGCGCCGCTCACGCCGTGGCTGGATCGTCGGGGCCATTGCCGCTCCGCTGGCATTCGGCGCCGTCGGCCTCTCGCTGGCGCAGAATTCCGGTGTGACCCTCACCCCCGTCGCACCGACATCCATCGCTCAGCTGTCTCCCTCCGCCGCCATTGCCGCCAAGGGCGAGGTCGCCGAGATTTTTGGCAACAAGTTCGTCGTTCAGGACGGTTCCGGCCGCGCCCTGGTCGAGACCGGTAAGGCGGGTGAGGACGGCGCACTCGTGACCAAGGGCGAGGCCGTGACGGTGCAGGGCCGGTTCGAGAACGGCTTCCTCCACGCCACCCTCCTCACCCGCGCCGATGGAAAGACGGTGGTTATCGGCCCGTCTCGCGGACCGAAGCCCGGCGGTCTCGATTGGGCGAAGGACAAGGTCGGCCTCTGGCCTGCCGTCGACGCCCCCGCGCTGACTGCGAAGGTCGAGGCGGCAGGCTATTCCGACATCCGCGTCATCGGACGCGGGCCGCGCCACCTCGAGGTGGCCGCCAAGGGGCAGGACGGTCGCGAGCGCCAACTCCATGTCGGGTTCGACGGCGACATCCGCGAGAAGCGCTCCTTCTGAAGACCCGCATCTCCTTCTCCGAACCGTCGGAGGAGGAGACATCAGGTCGCCTTTCATTTCAGGACCAACCGACATGACACGCAACGCTACCGCCACCGGCACCATCTGGGCCGTATTCGGCCATCGCCTCTCGCTGGAGGGCCCCGACGGGAAGGTTCTCGTCGATCTCGGCCCGAAGGCCGTGGAGGGGCTGGCTCTCACGGTCGGAGAGACCGTCACCGTCGAGGGTGAGCGGACGCCCTGCGAGATCAAGGTCTCAAGGCTCGTCCGCGCCGACGGGACGGTTCGCATCATCGAGCGGCAGGGCAAGGGTCATGGTCCCGGCGATCCGGAAGCGGCCCTGCGCGTGGCGCTCGCTGCGGGCTACCGCGTGGAGGGAATGCCGGTCCGCAAGCCGAAGCATTTCGAGCTGCGCGGGATCCGGGACGGCGCGCCTTTCGAAATTCATGTCCATGACGATGGCTCGATCCGGAAATCGAAGTCTCTGGCAGGATAGAACCGCCGTATACCAGATGAGGAATACAGCCCCGACGTTGCTTGTCGCGGCAGCACTGCAATGCTCACGCAGAATTTAATCCCGGCCGAGGAACATTCATTTCAGGCTGGGGTTTGCTGCTCCGATCGATGGGACGTCTCGGCCTGTGAGCCCGCGACATTCGGCGATCGGTCCAATTCCTGACAGACCCTGAAAGATCGATCGGATGACGAGCGTCAACGCCGCCGGACAAGATCGTGTGCGTGCCCCGTCGCAGCGGACGCTGCGCGGGCTCGATGCCCTGAACTTCTTCCTCGCCGACGTACGCGATGGCTTGGGCCCCTACCTCGCCATCTACCTCATCGCCGTGCGCGGCCCGGACCAGGGCTGGAACGAGGCGACGACGGGAATGATCATGACGATCGCCGGCATTGCCGGACTGATCGCTCAGACGCCGGCCGGAGCCCTGATCGACCGGACCAACCACAAGCGCGCCATCGTCATCGCCGGCGCGCTGGCGGTCACGGCAAGCTGCCTGCTGCTGCCCTTCGTCACCAATTTCTACCTCGTGGCCGCGACCCAGTCCGTCGCCGGCATCGCCGGAGCGGTATTTCCGCCGGCTCTGGCCGCGATCACGCTGGGTATCGTCGGGCCGAAGATGTTCTCCAAGCGCATCGGCCGCAACGAGGGCTTCAACCACGCCGGTAACGCGGTCTCCGCAGGCATCGCCGGCGCGACAGCCTATTTCTTCGGACCCATCGTGGTGTTCTGGCTGATGGCCGTCCTCGCGGTTCTGAGCGTCGGGGCCATGCTGATGGTGCCGGCCAAGGACATCGACGACGACCTCGCACGCGGCCTCGACGAGAAGGCAGGCCAGGATGGCGAGCAGGCCTCCGGGATCAAGGCCCTGCTGCAGAACCGCACCCTGATGCTGTTCGCGCTGCTGGCCGCGATCTTCCACCTTTCCAATGCGGCGATGCTGACATCGGTGGGACAGTTGCTGACCAGGCTCGCGGGGAAGGAAAGCGCGACGTCGCTCATCTCGGTCTGCATCGTGGCCGCGCAGTTCGTCATGGTGCCGGTGGCGGTCTTCGTCGGCGCCAAGGCCGACGCGATCGGGCGCAAGCCGATCTTCCTCGTGGCCTTCGGCGTGCTCGCCATCCGCGGCGTGCTCTACACCTTCTCGGACAACCCGTTCTATCTCGTCGGCGTGCAGCTCCTCGATGGGATCGGTGCCGGAATCTACGGTGCGCTCTTCCCCATCGTCGTCGCCGACCTGACGCGCGGCACGGGACGGTTCAACGTCTCCCAGGGTGCGGTCGCCACCACCCAGGGACTCGGCGCTTCGTTCTCGGCGACACTGGCCGGTCTCATCATCGTGTCGGCGGGCTATTCGACGGCCTTCCTGGTCCTGGCCGGCATCGCCGCCCTGGGCTTCGTCCTCTACCTGATCGCCATGCCGGAGACCTACGGATTCGAGCCGCCGACGTCGGCGTCGAAGCCGCCGAGCGCCGGCGACTCGGAGGAGATGGCGGTCTCCCCGGCCTGACAGGCTTCCGCGAGCCACATCGAACCACCGAACGTCCACGCCATCCGGGTCCGTCCGGACCGACGCTCGCGCCATGCCGGGCGATTCTGGAGACATGCCGTGACAGATACCTTGAGCGGACGGGACGACATCCTCGCCTTCGCCCATATCGGCGACCTGCATCTCACCGAGGGGCATCGCGAGAATGCCCGCGACTTTCTCGCCATCGTCGCGCAACTCGGCGCGGTCGAGGGGCTCGATTTCGCGTACCTGCCCGGAGACAACGCCGATAACGGGCTGCCCGAGCAATATGCCCTCGTCCGTGACGGCCTCGCCGGCCTCCCGTTCCCCGTCCATGTCATCACCGGCGATCACGACATGGAAGGCGGCAGCCTCGATGCGTTCTATGCCGGTCTCGACGCTCGGCGCTTGCCCTACGCGATCGACGTCTCCGGCATTCGCTGCCTCTTTCTCGACATGTGCGGCCCGGGAACGGGCGGACCGGATTTCCGCCTCGGCGACGCCCAGCTCGCCTGGCTGGAAGGCGAGATTCAGGTGGCCGAGCGCGACGGCCTCGATTGCGCGCTGTTCATGCACAGCTACCCCGCCGACCTGAAGGGCGACGGCGAGGCCTCACGCATCGGTCATCTCGTCTCGCAATCCCGCGTTCGCCTCGTGGAGATGGGCCACACCCATTACAACGAGCTCGCCAATGACGGCCGCACCATCTTCGCGGCCACGCGCTCCACCGGTCAGATCGAGGAAGGACCCGTCGGCTATGCCATCGCCGCCATCGATCGCGGCGTGGTGAGCTGGCGCTTCAAGGAACTGGCCCAGCCCTGGCCCTTCGTCCTCGTCACCGCCCCGGCCGACCGGCGCCTTGCCCATGACGACGCGCATGTGGTGCGCGACGCGGTCGAGGTCCGGGCGATCGTCCTCGGCGAAGCGTCGATCACCGCCTGCGAGGTCCGCGTCGACGACGGGCCGTGGCAGGTGATGACCCGTGCGGAGGGCGACAGGCGCTACCGTGCGTCGATCCCCTGGGATGCAGCCTGCAACCGACTGACGGTGCGGGCCACTGACGCGGCCGGCGGCACCGGGCAGGATGTCGTCGAGCCCGCCACCGACCGCACCGAACGTGCCGTCTCGAAGGGCATCGGCAGCGATGCGGATTCCATCGGCGCCTGGCCTGAGAAGGGCCTCCTCGGCACGCAGCTCGGTCCCAACCGAAACGGCCGCCACTGGTAGCCTTCGCGCTGTTCCTCCGTCCCAGACAGGATTTCGCTTCCCCATGTTCGCACTCCCCGTGACGCCGCATCTCGCGACGTGGATCATCGCCGGATTGGCCACCCTCGGGGTCATCACGAGGCCCTTCTCCTGGCCGGAACCCGTCTGGGCCGTGCTCGGTGCCGGCGCGCTCCTGGTCCTCGGCCTGATCTCGCCGGACGCGGCCTGGGACGGCGTGCGGAAGGGGACGGATGTCTACCTCTTCCTCATCGGCATGATGCTGCTGGCCGAGATCGCCAGGAAGGAGGGGCTGTTCGACTGGCTCGCCGGCATCGCCGTGCGCCAGGCCAAGGGGTCGGCGACGCGGCTGTTCCTGCTGGTCTACATCGTCGGCACCCTGGTCACGGTGTTCCTCTCCAACGATGCCTGTGCCGTGGTGCTGACGCCGGCGGTCTATGCCGCGGCGAAGGCGGCGGAGGCCGAGCCGCTGCCCTATCTCTTCATCTGCGCCTTCATCGCCAATGCGGCGAGCTTCGTGCTGCCGATCTCGAATCCGGCGAACCTCGTCGTCTACGCCGCGCATATGCCGCCGCTGACGGAATGGCTCGCCCGGTTCGCGCTGCCCTCGGTCCTGGCGATCGTCGCGACCTACATCGTCCTGCGCCTGACCCAGAATTCCGTGCTCAGGCAGCAATTGCTCGCCAAGGACATCCAGGCGACGCCGCTCTCGGGTACCGGCAAGGTCGCCGGTCTCGGCATCGTCGCCACCGCCGGGGCGCTCATCGCCGCCTCGGCTTACGACCTCGAACTCGGCCTGCCGACCTTCATCGCGGGGCTCGCGACCACGCTCCTCGTTCTCGCGATCAAGCGCGGCGGTGCCGTCGAGGTCGTCAAGGACGTGTCGTGGGGCGTGCTGCCCCTGGTCGCCGGCCTGTTCGTGCTGGTCGAGGCGCTGGAGAAGACCGGCGTCCTGACCATGATCGCCGATCACTTGAAGCAGGCGGCGCAGGCCTCGCCCGACGGCGCGGCCTGGGGCGGGGGCACGCTGGTGGCGGTTCTGTCCAACCTCGTGAACAACCTGCCGGCGGGCCTGATCGCGGGCGCCGCTGTGCAGCAGGCCGATGTCTCGCAGAAGATCGCCGGTGCGATCCTCATCGGTATCGATCTCGGCCCCAACCTGTCGGTGACGGGATCTCTGGCGACGATCCTGTGGCTCACCGCCATCCGCCGCGAAGGCGAGGATGTCGGCTTCTGGCGCTTCCTCAAGCTCGGCCTGCTGGTGATGCCGCCCGCCCTGCTGCTGGCGCTGGCCGGCCTCCTTCTCGTGCCCTGAGCCTTTCCCCCTCTCATTCGAGGACGATCCGATATGAACGCGGCCCTGCTCTATCCCTTCATCCTGGTCGCCGGCGCGCTTCAGGCCGCCGGCAATTCCATGAATGCGCGCCTGCGCGTCGCCTTCGTCAATCCGTGGCTTGCGGCGACCGTCTCGTTCTCGCTCATCGTCTTCGTCTTCGTCACCCTGTTCGTGGTGATGCCGACGCCGCTGCCGAGCCTGGAGCAACTCGCCGGCATGCCGTGGTGGGCGCCCCTCGGCGGGCTGGCCGGCGCGGTGGCCGTGTTCGGCGGCCTCGCCTTCGTCGACAAGGTCGGGGCCGGGCCGTTCAACGGGCTGCTCATCACCGCCAACATCCTGACCTCGCTCGCCATCGATCATTTCGGCTGGCTTGGGATGCAGGCGAATCCGCAGGGCCTTCTCCACCTCCTCGGCGGAGCCCTGATGGTGGCCGGCATCGTCCTCATCGCCCGGTTCTGACCTCGGCCGGCACACGCATCGACGGGAGATCCAAACCTCATGACCGGCCCCTTGTTCTATCCCTTCATTCTCGGCGCGGGTGCCCTCCAGGCGATCGGCGTCACCATGAACGCTGCCCTGCGCGGTGCCCTGGTCAATCCGTGGCTCGCGGCCGCGGTGTCGTTTCTCCCCATCGTCTTCGTCTTCGTGGCGATGCTCGTGATCCGCCCCGTGCCACTGCCGACCCGCGACGACCTCGCGCGCATGCCGTGGTGGGCGCCGCTCGGCGGCATCGCCGGGGCGGTAGCGGTGTTCGGTGGGCTGCTCTTCGTCGACAAGGTCGGCGCCGGTACGTTCAACGGGCTGCTCATCACCGCCAACCTCCTGACCTCGCTCGCCATCGACCATTTCGGCTGGCTCGGGATGCGGGAGCACCGCGCCGGCGGTGGCCGGCTCGCCGGCGCCGTGCTGATGGTGGCCGGAATCGTCCTCATCGCGGCGTTTTGACGGGGAAATCTGTTGTTTTTCCTCGTTAGGGCCGCCGTGCCTCCTTGGCCGAGTTCGCTTTCCGGCCTTCGGTCGTGCTATGCCCCCACGATCCCGCCTGAAGACGGTCCCGTGCGAAGGGTGTGTGGATCACCCTCCCTTGCCGCCGATCGCGGGTATGCATCCCGGCCGGCATCCGTTCGATCATCGACGTCACGCACTCGGCGAGTGGGCACCAGCGGTTTTCTCATCCGCTAACGCCCCGCCAGTGCCGGTTGATATGGTCGATCGGAGGGGGCGAGGCGAGGGTAGCGAGGAAGGATGACGATGAGCGACGAAACCGACGCCAGGACCCGTTCCGAGGAGCGCGCCGAGCGCGCCGAGCGGATGGCCAAGGAAGGCGCCCAGGCAATGGCCGAGCATCTGCAATCGGTGAAGGCGATCGACGAGCGCACCGTGAAGCTGCGCGCGCTTCGTCTCGCCAAGGAAGCCGCCGATGCCGAGGCCAAGGCTGCCGCTCCTCCGCCCGCCCCCAAGCGCAAGCGCTCCGCGAGCTGAGCCGGAAAGCCCCGACCCATGGCATTCGATCGGACCCGTCGCGCCAGCGACCCCCGCCAGGCGGCTGAAGCCGCGTTCAAGGCCGCCACGACGAAGGCGCCCGAGGCCTCCAAGCCCGACGCCCCCAAGGCTGCGGAACGCGCGCCCTCCGCGCCGCTCACCCCGCCCGGCGCCCGCGAAATGGTATCTCTGCGCATCGACCGCGCCGTGCTGGAGCATTTCCAGAAGGACGGTCCCGGTTGGCAGGACCGCATCAACGCCGCGTTGAAGGGCGTCGCGGGACTGTAAACTACGTGTTTACGCTCGGATCGAGTTCATCGTGAGCCGCCCTTAGAGGGCTAACTCACTCCCCCACCCCGAACAGCTTCTCCAGAAAATTCCGGTCGTCCTGGCTCGGGCCGCGGGCGCGCTGGTTGGCGGCGACGCGCGGGGGCGGGGCGGCGGATGGGGGTTCGCCGAGCAGCGCGCCGATCAGGCCGCCCGGCGTGGTGCCGGTGGTGGCGGGGACATCCGCCGGGCCGCGATTGCGCCAGTGGTTGGAGCCCGGCAGCATGGTCGGCGTCTGACCCTTGAGGGCCACGCTCATATAGGTCTTCCAGATCTCGCCGGGCAGGTTTCCGCCCGAGACCTTCTTGGTGGATTCGCCGTCGTCGTTGCCGAGCCAGACGCCGGTGACGAGGGTCGAGGAATAGCCGATGAACCAGGCATCGCGGAAATCCTGGCTGGTGCCGGTCTTGCCGGCCAGATCCCAGCCCGGAACCTCGGATTTCTTCGCGGTGCCGGAGACGAAGGTCTCGTGCATCATCGCGTTCATCATCGAGACCGTGTTGGCGTCCATCACCCGGCCGAGATTGCTGTCCTTGCGCTGGTAGAGCACCTTGCCCGCATTGCTCTTCACGTTGGCGATGACATAGGGAATCACCCCCGTGCCGCCATTGGCGAAAGCGGCGTAGGCGCCCACCATTTCCAGCGGTGTCACCTCCGAGGTGCCGAGCGCCAGGGAGCCGTTGGCCTGGAGCGGCGAGGAGATGCCGAGGCGCTGGGCCGCCTGCACCACCGCCTTGGGACCGACTTCCTGGCCGAGGCGCACCGCCACGGTGTTGAGCGAGAGCGCCAGCGCCTCGCGCAGGGTCACCGGCCCGCGATAGTCACGCGAGTAGTTCTCCGGATTCCAGCCCTTGATGCTGATGGGCGCGTCGTCGCGCACGGTGTCCGGCGTCAGCCCGCGCTCCACGGCGGCGAGATAGACGAACGGCTTGAACGACGAGCCCGGCTGGCGCTTGGCGGTGGTCGCCCGGTTGAACTGGCTCTGGGCGTAGTCGCGTCCGCCGATAAGGGCGCGGATGGCGCCGTCCGGCTTCATCGAGACCACGGCGCCCTGGGCCACGTTGTAGCGCGCGCCCTTCTGGTTCAGCTCGTCCACGAGGGCCTTCTCGGCCGCACCCTGAAGGCGGGTGTCGACGGTGGTGGTGACGACGATGTCGGTGTCGAATTTCGGCAGGAAGTCGTCGAGCACGTCCATGACGAGGTCGGCGACGTAGCTCGCCGAGCCGCCGCCGCGGCTGCTCGCCGGACGCGCCGGTGTGGCCAGAGCCAGCTTCGCGTCGGCGGGTTTGGCGAAGCCCAGCTCCTCCATCGCCGCGAGAACCTGGGCCGCGCGGGCCTGCGCCGCGGGTAAGTTGCGGTTGGGCGCAAGCCGCGAGGGTGCCTGGACGAGACCGCCGAGCATGGCCGCTTCCGCCAGCGTCACCGCCTTGGCGGGCTTGCCGAAATAGCGCTGCGCCGCGGCCTCGACACCGTAGGCGCCGGCACCGAAATAGACCCGGTTCAGATAGAGTTCGAGAATCTCGTCCTTGGTGTAGCGGTGCTCCAGCCACAGGGCGAGGATCGCCTCCTGGATCTTTCGCGAGGCGGAGCGCTCGGGCGTCAGGAACAGGTTCTTGGCGAGCTGCTGCGTCAGGGTCGAGCCGCCCTGCGAGACGCCGCGACGGGTGATGTTCTGGCCGATGGCGCGGGCGATGCCGACCGGGTCGACGCCGAAATGGCTGTAGAAGCGCCGGTCCTCGATCGCCACGAAGGCGCGCGGCAGGTAGGGCGGCAATTCGCCGATGCTCACCACCCGGCCTCCGGTCTCGCCGCGATTGGCCAGAAGCGAGCCGTCGCTGGCGAGGATGGCGATGTTGGGAGGCCGCTTCGGCACGGCGAGCTGATCGATCGGCGGGAGCTGCGAGGCGTGGTAGGCCACGAGCCCTGCGATGGCGATGACGCCCCAGAGGCCGAGCACGAGCGTGCCGTAGACGAGACTGCCGAGGAACGAGCGACGGCGCGCCTTGCGCGCGGGTGCCTTGATCCGCGCCGAAGGGCGCCGTGGGACTTCGCCCTGGCCATTGCTGCTCGTTGCGCGCTTGCCCACACCACCTCCGGCGCGATCGTCGCCGTTGAGCCGCAGGTTGAGATCGCCGCGCCCTCCGATGCGCCCTTCCGGCACGTCGAAGTTCGGCTCCTCCCTCCCGCTACCCTTGCGTCCGTTCGCCATGCGTTCCGTCTGAACCTGTGAGCCCCTCGCGATTCGAGAGGCTCCGGTTCCGCACGGTAAATACGGCGGGTTTAAGGGTTCTTAACCGTCGCAGGTTGCTCGACAACCGCTTATACGGCCTCCAATGAGGCCCACCACGCCAGTCACCTGACTAAGGTGATGGCCCGGCTGACGACTGTCTTTGATCACCATGACAGCAGGGAGACCCCACCGCCTCAAGTCTCGCGCTGACGTGCCGAATAAAAAAATATAACATATTAGATCCGCAATTCGGCGCAAGCTTTACAGCACGACATTCTGATTGGCAGGAAGCGACGGGAGCTCGAGTCTTGCCACCAAATCAGCATGACTTTTGTCAGTGCTGCATATATGACGTTGTGGCCCCCTCAATTTGCTGTTGAGCTTTATGAGTAAATCACCGCGAGCATCCCGCAATTGAGTTTGTGTTTTGTTCGTGTTCGCTATGAATTGTATTTCTGAGTGACTGGGCTCGCTGTTTTCTGGCGAAAGTACCACCTGAACTGAATATTCGTCCTGAGAAATATCAAGCACCGTGGAGACTTCTATTTCATAATAACCACAGTAGAAAGAACGATTCTGGATAGTCCCATCAATGCCCCATTTTTGAAACATCCGCACATTCTTGCGGCTTGCCGTGCGGCATCCGTACTGATGCACTTCGTCCTCTGTTGCGAGAAGCGAGCGCGGAACAACTGAAATAGCGTAGTCAGGTTTGCTGACTTTGGTAATATTTTCAAACCTCATCAGAGCATTTTTTGAAAACACCCCGTCATCAACAAAATGAATTGGATAAATAACGCATCGAGCGATCACATCATCTTGCGTTATATGATCGAGTTGGATTGCTTGACCCGCCACCGCTGTCCACCCAAGGCTTGAACTAAAACAGATGCTTGCTGTTCATCCCTCATATCGAGATATAAAGGGTCGCCATACTCAACATGAACGCCATGGTCTTTAAGTCGAGCAATATAGCTGTCGTAAGTGACATACCTTGTCGAACTATAGGATTCCCACTCGAAAATTAATGCATCTCCACCGTGCGGAAAGATCCGTGGCGCTGGAACCCGAAAATCGCTAAGGAACGCCAGAAATTCAAGTGAGGAGGATACGGTGTGCTCGTCCGTGAAGTACGGATCGTCCTCATCAAGCGCCGATAGCCCCCTGATGGTTGCTTGAAGCTTTCGGTACAAGTGCTCCCTGGTAAATAGGTCTGCACTGTTGCTTGGTGTTGAATTTGAAGTTCTGCCGGGGATCGCACTTGATGCCGAGTTTTTCAAACTAGGAAGACTGAGTGATGACGCTTGAAGGGGGGCAACTGAAATTGTTAGCCCTGCAACGAATACAGCCGCAAGCACGGATCGATTTTGACCGGTTGTAGTTGTGTTTTCGTGAGACACTACAGGATGCGGGAAAGAAGTGTTTTGCGCGCCATTCGTCGGCAGGTCCGGGAACAGCATAATGGTCGGCTGTCTTCCGACTGCGTTTTCATAGCCAAGCATTACAGCAATCCTGCGGGGGAATTGGCTAGATTTAGCTTTTTCATTTCCTCGGAAAGCTCCGTAAAGAGCGCATCCTGCTCTGGCGCAGAAATCTTTCTTGCCAAAATCGAATGAGTATTTAAATCGATACGCAGTCCAGCAGCGAAGGACTCTTTTATTTGCATGCCGGGAGCGCCCATGGAAGAAGCTACGCCAGGGAACAAGCCTGCAGCAGGCAGCTGCGCATTAAAGACATAAGTCTGCACAACAACAGTGTTCCAATTAAGGACTCTGTTCATTTGCATGTCGCGGAGGCTTTGCATTGGCCTGCGGATGTTCATTTGAAATACGAGATCGACCGTATCTTCTGTGATGCTTGGTTGGTTAAGTATTGTTGCAAGTTCGTGGTTTGCCTCCGCAACATTTGAGGTTGGCTGCGCAAAATCGCCGACAAAAGCTAGTCGACTGCTTTCCCCAATTAGCGATGTAGCTCTGATCGCCATGTTTATGATGTGATCTATCGCGGATGAACCATCCATCAGCGGCATGCCCTGATCGGGAGGGATGGCGGGAGGCGCTGGGGTGATTGCGAAGTCAACACGGTTTGCTTGAAATGTCGTTTGATAGTTGTAGCGTCCATCCTGGCCTGTCAGAGTCCAGACCTGACCACCTGCAGGCTGCGGAGCCTGGCCCATTTGCTGGCCCTGCGGGACCATGTTGGTCAGTGCTTTGAACAACGTTTCGCGATCGACGGAGAGCACTCCATCAAAGAACCAAACGACTGTTAAACCGTGGGGATTCCAAGCCGGCATAGACTGACGCTCTCACATGGGCGAACGGGTTCCCCGCTCGCAATCATCGCCTGTAGCAGAATGCACCCTTGCCTTTCAAATCGGTTGATGCCTGAGGAGATAAGGGTTGTCCCACCATCTTCCAACGCCTGCCTGCGAACCAATGGCTTGGCTGTACCTTTTAATCACTGACGCTGCCCGTTCCGGCGCGGAGACAGCGCGGAACGAGTCTGAATGATTTCAATGACTTGAGCTTGAAGGGTTCTTAGCCGACCTCGAATTCAAGCGCCTGAAATCATGGAAGAATTTTTGCCCATGTGTTTCTCGTGGGATTGTTGGCGCGCGAATTGGTGGGAAACCGCTATTGTTTCCCCGCGAACAAATCAGTCACCACACCGAGCGCCCGACGTTCGTCCCGTCCCTCCTTCGGGGCCGCTGCGGAGGCACGTCACGGATCGTGTCGCAACGCCGCGTATTCGCGCCTCACGTGGACACGCATCCTCCTCAATGAAAAAATTAAACGCCTACGCCACATGCACGACGTCTCGTCCATCGAGGCAATACGGACATCGGCGTGCTTGGGGTCGTTAGAAGCTTAGCGCTTTCCATTCTGGCCGCACGCGCGTCGTTGCTTGGCGGTTATTGGAATTCGCGCCCGTCGAGGTGGCGAGTTCATTCGTGTGCGACGAGTATTGAACCGATTTGGCCGACGCCGATTGTCCTTCCAGCAATGGCAACCGTTGTGAAGGACATCGCATGATCCCGATTTTCCTCTCGAGCTTGATCGGCGCGCCTGTCGCTGCCGCCGTGTTTGCAAGCCATGGCGCGATTGATGCGCTCCTCGCCGCCCCTCTCGGAGGCAGCCTCGCCGCTATCGTCACGGCGGCGTTCTTCGCGAATCGGCGGAGCAACCCGGCTCGCCGACGGCTCGCGCCGATGACGCCGCCGCAGGCGCGTTTCTCAACGACGTGGCGTGCTGCAGCTCACGGATAACGTTGACGCTAAGGCCGCCCGGCTCGCTCCAGCCACAGTCGAGGCGTGGCTGGAACCCGGCTTGCTGAGATAGCGTGAACCCGCCAGCAGGAAGCGCCAGGGCGTTTCCGCTCCTTTCGTGATCCCGATGCGCCGGTCGGCCTGAACCTCCGGCACCGTCGTTCGTGGCTCAATCGCGAAGGGATGCCGGTCGAGAGGAAGGCCGTCATGGATGATGGTCACGGCGAGAGCTTGGCATAGACGGCCCGGTCCTGCGCAGAGGAGGCGCAGGGCGTCGCGCCCGCGTCGCTCCCGCATGGTCTCGATGCCGTCTTCCGGCTCGATGGCGCGGATCAGGACCGCGCTTCCCGGCTCGCAAACCAAGTTCAGGCACCAATGCATGCCGTATGATCGGTAGACATAGGCATGCCCCGGTGGCCCGAACATGCTGGCGTTGCGTTTGGTCTGCCCATTGAAACTGTGGGAGGCCGGGTCGGTCCGGTCATAGGCCTCGGTCTCGACGATGAGGCCGCCTATGCCGGCGACCAGCAGGCGGCACCCGATCAGGTCGGCAGCGACCAATGCCGCCGGCCGCGCGTAAAACGTCGAGCCGAGGCTCACGGTTTTGCGGAACCGCTATCGAGCGTCCTGGCGATGCCGTCCGGCCCGAGCTTCAGCGCCACCCGGATCGCCCGCTCGACATAGGCCTGCGGCGTCTGCCCAGCGAGCTTTGCCGCCCGCGACACGTCGAGGCCGAGGCCGAGATCGATCGCCACCTGGGTCGTGCGGGGAGACGGGGCTGCTGGTTGCACGACATCGGGCGGCGGCACGACAGGCGCCTGGACCGGTTCGCCGCGCGGTGCCAACCCGAGCGCCTCGCGTCGCCCCTGCGCCGCCAATCTGTCGGCGCGTTCGTTGCCGACATTGCCGGTATGACCGCGGACCCAGGTCCAGCGCACGTCCCGGGCCGCGTTGAGGGCATCGAGTTCCTGCATCAACTCGACGTTCTTCACCGGCCCCGTGCTGGTGCGCCAACCCTTCGCCTTCCAGCCGCGCATCCATTCGGTGACCGACTTGATGACGTATTGGCTGTCGCACCGCATCTCGATCGCGGCACCGGCGGGAAAATGCGACAGCGCCCGGATCGCCGCGGTCAGCTCCATCCGATTGTTGGTGGTGGCGCGGTCGCCGCCGCAGAGCTCGACCTTGCCTTCCGGCCCCTCGATCACGACGCCCCAGCCGCCTGGGCCGGGATTGGGATCGCAACCGCCATCGGCATAGGCGACGGCGCGGGTGAGAGCGGGTTTGGCGGTCGTCATGACGCTAATCTCATGTCCAGGGCAGCGCGGCCCCTAGCACGAGCCGACGGTTCAGGGCGATTGCCGTTGCGCATAAGCAGGCCGGATCTCGTACTGGATCGGCTTGAACGCATTGTTGTTCGATTGCAGGGCCGAGCAGGCGGTGAGCCCGATGATCAGATCGGTCTCCGCTTCGAACGTCACGTGGTCGCCAGCCCGGCTCCAGGGCGGCTCGACCTTCAACTCGCCGGTCTCGCCGTTGACCACGACGTTCATGAAGACGTTGAAGGCGACCGGGATCCGGTCCGGCTCGATACCATAGGGTGCGAGTGCGGCAGCCAGGTTGCCGAAGCAGCCTCGGTGCGGATGCTCATCGCCATAGATGATGCGGAAGGTATCGGCCGAGCACGGGGTGAGCAGGAAATCGTGGCGGCCCACCGTATCCTCGACGATGCGCAGAAGAACGTTGGAGCGGTTGGAATAGATCGGGTCGCCCGTCGTCAGGTAGATGCGGCTGGCGTAATCGAGTGTGCGGCCGGACGAGATGACTTCGTCGCGATCTGCGCGGGAGAAGGCCAGGAGATCGGCGACCTGCTCGCCCATCGGATCGATCACGGTGAGCCGGTCGCCTTTCCCGAGTTCGAAAGCGACGCCGCTGCGGGGCGCGATCTCCCGGCGCTCCACCGGGGGGAGGGTGGTTTCAGGCTGCATCGCGGCCATCCCGGGCGACGGAATCGTTGGTCCTGGTCTCCAGCTCACGTCCCCTGAACGGACAGATCCAATCCCCGTCGACGGCGCGGCCGCTATATTGGCGTGCTTCCGATGTCTCGCCATGGCGTGCCAGCATCGGATTCATCGAACCAGCGAGAGCCTCGTCGCGGGCGAGGATGGCCGAACGCAGGCCTTCGTAGCGGCCTTCCTGCCGCAGCTGTTCGAATTGGGCGCGGACGTTGAACACCAGAACAGGGTGTGAGAAGCGCCTTGCCGGCCGGCTCGCTCCGGGATGCATGCCGACGAGAAAGAACGCCTCGCCGCCGAAGGACAGCGAGAAGTGAGGGTCGTCCGGGTCTGCCCGCACGCGCTCGTCATAGCGCTGGCCGAGGAAGACGTCCTTGTCGGACAGTGATTGCACTCTCTCCCACAGGCTCCGCTCGAACTGTTCCTCCGATTGGGGCGCAGCCGCCTCGAAGACGACGGCGAAGCTCTGAAACAGTGTCGGGTTCGCCCTGTAGCGGCAGATGAAGGCGAGAAGCGCCGGATAAATCCGTGTGTCATCCCAACCGGAGGTGATATCGCGAGCCACGAGAACCTTCAGCTGCCCCTTGGCGAGCGCCGACTTCGCGCCGACGCAGGGGAAGGGTTGGCTCTTGATGAAGGCGTGGAATTCCTGCGCGAGCGGATGCCCGGCATCGTCGGTTGGAAACAGCATGGGACTCCAGATCGTCGTCGGTCGGGGCTCCGGGGCGAAGCTCGATGGGCCGCGTACCGTGAGGGACATGGCCAACCGCTCACGGCCTGCGAGGTTCCTCGTTCTGCCGAGTCTGAATGTCGCCATCCACAGCTTTGGCCGTGCCGCAGGAAGACGAGCGGTGGATATTCGGCGTCTAAAAATAAACTATGTCAGTACAGTTCCATACGGTCCAAAAGAGTTGCCGTTTTGATCGTCGCGAGACTTCTTGTCACGGTGCTGGCGTAATCGCCGTGGGGCGTTCGGGACGGCTATATATAGGCCGAGGCCAGGTCTGGCGAATGCGACAGGACATGCACCGGGATTTCGAGCGATTGCGCGATCTCGGCGCGGCTGGCGATGCCGCCGAGGCAGATCCGCACAGCTTCCGGCGCTTCGCCCGCGGCGAGGAATGCGTCGCTCGCCACCGTGCCGATCCCTGCCGCGCGAGCTTGGCGCGCGAAGGCCGAGCGGGTCCAGCCCTCGGGCAGTGCCAGCCAGATGTGGAAGCTGGCCGGGTCGGTGGTCACCCCTTTGTTCCCCAGCATCTCAGCGGCGATGGCCTGCCGATCCACACACGCGGCGTGACCTCGGTGGACGGGCTCTACTTCGTCGGCCTGCCCTGGCTTCGCACCTGGGGGTCGGTCCGCTTCTCCGGCATTGCCCGCGATACGGCCTATCTTGCCGAACGGGTCGTCGAGCTCCGCGCACAGATGTCCGCCGAGGAGCGGCTATCGCTCGCGAGTTGAGGAGAGGGCATCTCCCCCCCCCCAAGGCCTTCGACGCGTCGTATTCAATGACGCCAGCACTTCATCGTCCGGTCGGGCGCCGAGGGCCGTGCGAACCAGAACCCCGTTTTCGCAAGCCGGAGCAAAGCCGGAACGCTTGGAATTCGGGCTCTGCTGCGCAGCCTCATCGTCACTGAGAAGGAACAGGCTTGGCGCCTGTTCGCCTGAACATCATCGCTTCGAACGTCGAAGGCCCGAACCATGATCTATGGTTCGGGCCTTCGAGGACTCAGATCCGCTGGGCCTGCTTCACGATCACTCGATGATCTTGTCGATGGTGATCGGCAGGTCGCGGATACGTTTGCCGGTGGCGTGATACACCGCGTTGGCGATGGCGGCGGCCGTGCCGACGATGCCGATCTCGCCGAGGCCCTTCACGCCCATCGGGTTGGCTTTGTCCTCTTCCTCGACGAAGATCACGTCGATGTCGTGGATATCGGCATTCACCGGCACGTGATACTCGCCGAAATTGTGGTTCATGAAGCGGCCGACCGTGTGGTCGAGCATCGATTCCTCTTCCAGCGCCGAGCCTATCCCCATCACCACGCCGCCGAGGATCTGGCTGCGTGCGGTTTTCGGGTTGATGATCTTGCCCGCCGCGATCGCAGAGACGATCCGGGTGAGACGGACCTGACCGAGTTCCTCGTCGATCTTCACTTCGGCGAAGACGGCCGAGTGGGTGTAGGAGGAGAACTCCTTCATGTGGCCGGCATCGGGCCCTGCACTCTCGGTGGCCTCGACCTTGTCGACGCCTCCTGCCTTCATGGCATCCACCAGCGAGACGCTGCGTGCCGGATCGCCCGCCACCTCGATCCGGCCGCCGGTGAAGACGACGCGTTCGAGATCGACATTGGCGAGAGGCGAATCGTCCATGGCGCGGGCCATGGCGAAGACATCCGCAGCGATCTTGCGGCAGGCCTTCATCACCGCCGTACCCGAGGAGGCAGCCGTCCACGATCCACCGGCCACCGGCGCCTCCGCGAGGTCGGTGTCGCCGAGCTTCGTCGTCACGTCCTCCATGGGAAGGCCGAGGGTATCGGCCGCGATCTGGGTGAGGATCGTGTAAGTCCCGGTGCCGATATCGCCGGTGGAATTGCCGACCACGAGCTTACCGTCGGAGGTGAGCGTGGCTTGGGCCGCCGATTTCTGCATCAGGGCTTCCCACACGCCGGTCGCCATGCCCCAGCCGACGAGTTCCTTGCCGTCGCGCATGGAGCGTGGCTCTGCATTGCGCTTCGACCAGCCGAACCGCTCGGCGCCTTGTTCGTAGCAGGCGCGCAAGGCCTTCGAGCCGAAGGGCTTGCCTTCGGTCGGGTCCGTGTCGGTGTAGTTCTGGAGACGCAGCGCGATCGGGTCCTGGCCGGTGGCATAGGCCAGTTCGTCCATGGCTATCTCGAGGGCGAAGACCCCCGTCACCGCTCCCGGCGCACGCATGTCCGAGGGCGTGAACGTGTCGATCTGCGTCAGCTTGTAGTCGAGGGCGACGTTCTCGCAGCCGCCGTAGAGGATCGCCGACCAATTGACGACGACCTCCTGGTAATCCTCGAATCGCGAGGTGCCGGACAAGGCGTCGTGGCGGATCGACTGAAGCTTGCCTGACTCATCCGCTCCGAGAGCGATGGTCTGGCGCACGTCGGGGCGGTAGCCGAAGGTGAACATCTGGTCGCGGGTCAGCACCACGCGGACCGACCGTTCCAGTTCGCGCGCGGCCATGACCGCGAGGAAAAGCTGGTATTGAGGTCGCAGGCCGAGGCCGAAGCCGCCGCCGAGATACGGGTTGAGGACGCGCACCTTGTCCTTGTCCATACCGAACACGCCGGCAATGTAGCCTTGGCTGTTCGAGACGCCCTGGATCTTGTCATAGACGGTGATCCGGCCGTCGCCTTCCCAAACCACCGTGGAGGCGTGGGGCTCCATCGGGTTGTGGTGCTCGACGGCGAGCGTGTAATCGTTGCGAAGACGGATCGGTGCGGCATCGAAGGCGCTGTCCGCATCGCCCCGAGCATCCGGCGGCGGCTTGATGCCGGCCCGCTTCTTCGGCGGCACGTAGGCGAATTCGCGCTGGCGCTCGACGTCGGTCAGCGGCTCTTCCGCCTCATAGGCCACCTTCACCAACGATGCGGCGTAGCGGGCCGTCTCGAAATCCTCGGCGACGACCAACGCGACAGGCTGGCCGCTATAGTGGATCCGGTCGTCGTAGAAGGCGCGGAACGGCGAGCCGGGAGGGGCGACGGCATCCTGATAGTTGAAGTCGAGCCACGCCGTGCGAGGCCGATTCTCGTGGGTGAACACTTTGACGACACCGGGCACGGCCTCGGCCGCCGCGATGTCGATGGCCGTGATCCGGCCCTTGGCGATGGCGCCGGAGACGACATAGCCGTGTGCGAGGTCGGCGGCTGCGAATTCGCCTGCGTATTTGGCGAGACCGGTCACCTTGGCCGGGCCGTCGACGCGGCTGCGCGCGGTTCCGACGAAGCTGTCCGTGCCGGTGGAGGAGATGCTGTTTGCCATGTCTGGATCGATCCTCAGGCGATGCGCTTGTCGGATTGCGACTGGGGCGTGCCGGCCGCGGCCTGGGTCAGGCCACGGATGATCGCGCGCCGTGCAAGTTCGACCTTGAAGCCGTTCTCGGATTGCGGTTGCGCCTCACGGACGACGATATCGGCGGCGCCCTCGAAGCTCTCCCGCGTGGCCGCCTTGCCCGTGAGGAAGGTTTCCGCCTCGGCATTGCGCCAGGGCTTGTGGGCGACGCCGCCCAAAGCGAAGCGTGCCTCGGTAATCGTGTCGCCGTCGAGCGTCATTACTGCGGCGACCGAAACCAGGGCGAAGGCATACGAGAGACGGTCGCGCAGCTTCAGATAGGTGTAATGGCCAGTGAAATCCTCGTCGGGCAGATCGACGGAGAGAATGATCTCGGAGGCTGCGAGCGTGGTGTCCCGCTGGGGTTCTTCACCCGGCAGCCGGTGGAATTCCGCGAAGGGAATGGTCCGCTCACCGCCCGGCCCGGCGACCCGGATCGTCGCGTCGAGGGCGGCCAAGGCCACGCACATGTCGGACGGGTGGGTGGCGATGCACTTGTCGCTGGTGCCGAAGATGGCGTGGATGCGGTTGACCCCGCCGATCGCCTGGCAGCCGGTGCCGGGATCGCGTTTGTTGCAGGGCATCGCATCGTCATAGAAATAGTAACAGCGGGTGCGCTGGAGCAGGTTGCCGCCGGTCGTGGCCGCATTGCGCAACTGGCCCGAAGCGCCGGCTAGGATCGCGCTCGACAGGAGCGGGTAGCGGCTCGTGATGCGTTCGTCGTATGCCACCGTCGCGTTGGTCACGAGGGCGCCGATACCGAGGCCGCCGTCGCGCTCCTCGATGGACTCGAGGGGCAGGCGCGTGATGTCGACGAGGCGTTCGGGCCGCTCGACATTGTACTTCATCAGGTCGACGAGATTGGTGCCGCCGGCGATGAAGCGTGCGTTGGCGGTCGACTGGATCGCCTTCACCGCCTCGTCCACGGTCTGCGGCCGAACGTAATCGAAGCGGTTCATCGGCCGGCTCCCGAGTGCATGACGTCCTCAATGGCGTCGACGATGTTGGTGTAGGCGCCGCAACGACAGATGTTGCCGCTCATCGCCTCGCGGATTTCCTCGCGGGAGGTGGCATGACCTTCCGCCATCATGCCGGCGGCCGAGCAGAGCTGGCCGGGCGTGCAGTAGCCGCACTGAAACGCGTCGTGCTCGACGAAGGCGGCCTGAAGCGGGTGCATGCCGCTCTCTTGTCCGCCCGCCTTCGCCAGACCCTCGACGGTGACGATGTCCGCACCGTCCTTCATCACCGCCAGGGCAAGGCAGGAATTGATGCGGCGGCCGTCGACCAGCACGGTGCAGGCGCCGCACTGGCCGTGGTCGCAGCCCTTCTTGGTGCCGGTGAGGTCGAGATCCTCGCGCAGCAGGTCGAGGAGCGTGGTCCACGGCGCCACCTGAAGCTGGCGTGCCTCGCCGTTGATGGTCAGGGTGATGCCGATTGTGGCCGGAGCGCCGGGCGATCCGCTATCGATGAGCATGGGCGTATCCTGAAGGATCGTGGCCGATGAGATGCCGGCCGGGTTTCTCGAATGGCGATGACGCCGCGGGGGGAGGATTCTCCGCGCCCCATGGCCGTGCAAACGATAACCGTTCCAAATTGAGCCTGTTCCCGGGAGGGTGATTTCCGCGTCCCGGGAGGTCGATGGATGGTCGGGGTTCTTTAGCGGCGCGATGCCTGGGCGATCGTGCCGTCGTTCCGGAACCGCGCAGCGGGGCTGAGCGCCGCAGCGCTGGGGACGCGTCGACCTCGGAAGTAGAGGTCTCGACCTGGCTCACGCGGTCGGCGGGGTCCGTGGGCGGAAGACAGGTCTCGGTGCCGTCTGCAGCGAGGTCCCGTCCCGACGGCCGACATCACCCCCGAGGGTGAGGCGGCTCGCCGTAGGTCCTTCGCGCCTCCTCGACCGCGTCGAGATTCCGTTCTGCCCAGATCCACACGCCGCAGAAGGCGGCACCGAGGCTTTGCCCGAGTTCCGTCAGGCGATACTCGACCTTCGGTGGGACGACCGGATGCACGGTGCGGATCACCAGCCCGTCCCGTTCCATATGGCGGAGGGTCTGCGTCAGCATCTTCTGGCTGATGCTTCCGATCAGCTTGCCGATCTGGGTGAAGCGCAGTTCGCCCTTCTCTTCCAGGAGTTCGAGGATCAGCATCGTCCACTTGTCGGCGACGCGGCCGATGAGGTCGTGGACGAGCGCTTCGATGCGAGGATCCGCAGCGTCGGGACAATGCTGCGGGTCCTGACTCCTGTCGGCCGACGCCAAGCCGTCCTTGCGCGGGATCACACCCATCTAACACTCTCCTTTTGGTGAGTATAAATCTTTTTGGTGCCTTCTGTCGTTCGGAGAGTAAGGGGCGCATCTTGCGTGGACAAGGACGACATGACGCGAGGGCGATCCGATGAAACCGAGCGGAAACACCATTCTCATCACCGGCGGCGCGTCGGGGATCGGTCGCGAACTGGCCGAGCGCTTCCATGCCCAAGGCAACACGGTGATCATCGCGGGTCGCCGTCGTGAGCGCCTCGACGAGGTGACGGCGGCCCATGACGGCATCGTCGCCTATGTGCTCGACGTGGAGAACAAGGCCGACATCGAAGCTTTCGCGGTGAAGGTGGTCGCAGAGCACCCGGACCTGAACGTCCTCGTCAACAATGCCGGGATCATGACGGCCGAAGACGTGACGCAGTCCCGTGACCTTTCGGACGCCGAAGCGATGGTGACCACCAACCTGCTCGGTCCGATCCGGCTCACGAACGCGCTCATCGAGCATCTGGTCACCAAGCCACATGCGGCGGTGATCAACCTCTCGTCGGGCCTCGCCTTCGTGCCGCTGGTCTCCACGCCCACCTACTCGGCGACGAAGGCCGCGATCCACTCCTACACGGTCAGCCTTCGTGCCGCTCTGAAGGGACAGGTCGAGGTCATCGAACTCGTGCCTCCCGCCGTGCAGACGGAACTGACGCCCGGTCAGTCGACGCGTGCCGGTTACATGCCACTGAACGCGTTCATGGACGAAGTGATGACGCTCTTCGCGCAGCAGCCGACGCCGCAAGAAATCCTGGTGGACCGCGTCGGCTTCCTGCGCTTCGCGGAAGCCGAGAAGCGCTTCGATCAGACGCTGACGGCGCTGAACGATCTCGTGCGGAGGGCGCACGCGGACCAGACCTGACGATCGTCGGTCGATCGAGAAAGCTGACCGGCAGCTGGTCGACCCGAGTCAACGACCTCAGAACGTCACACGATCGTCAGAAAGTGCTCAGTCGTCGAGTCGGTTTCGACGTTCCAGTGTGACCATAATGAGAGGCCAGCAGCGGAATGAGAAATGTCATGCCTGGATGGATGGCCGATTTTCTCTGGCACTGCCTAGCGCTTTGCCATTCTGGCGCGGACGCCGGGATGCGCGCCAAACCCGCTGATATATTTCTCCATCTCGGTACCTGGCAGGATGAACAGGTTCGGCCGTGATTTCAGCCACCGCCCGTTCATGTCTGTCAGCGACGAAGAGCTTTCAGCGGCGTAGAAGGCGGCATCAAGTTCGTCGACCTCAGGGTCGATCGGACCAAAGCCACCCTGCGCAATCAGGCGGCGTGCGCGAGAGTCATTGCGCCTGATGATCGCCTGAAAGCGATCGAATATTGAAAGATGCGTCGTCGCGCCTATGGCGATCAAGCCGGATCGCGCGAAAGTCCACGTATTGGGCCTGCCATTGGCATTATGGGCGAACTGCCCGTGCCCGCCATTCATCACTTGCGCCGCGTAGAAGTCGACCGAGTAGCTCTCGATCGAGGCAGGTGGCATTTCGGGGACAAGGTATCTGAATTCTGTCAGGAAATGGTTCACTACCCTGGTGTTGACCGACAATGCTTTTGCAGTATCAGGATCATCCATCGCTTCTGTAGTGAGCAAAATTTCACTCAAAATAGGAACCGATGGGTCGATGCTTCGCCGACCAAACACACGTCCGAGCATAAGTCCCTCCTCTACAGGCGGGAATAATCGTAGGTTGTAGAAATTACCGCCCGGTGAATCACCTATGATCGCGCTATCTCGATGCGGACGTCTAATGTCTGCTTCACCTGAGATCGGGTCGGAAAGCCGCCAGACCGCTCCCAATCGAAGCAAACTCGGCGTGTCTGTGTCGGTCGGAGGTGCCCCTTCACCTTCAATCCCAAGCCCCAGACACCCCCATACCGGTTTGCGCCCGCCCATCCCCTCGGCTAACCCTTGCCGCCATTCCCGCCTGCGACAAGGACCTGCGATGGCCGCCCTCGACCCGGTTCTCAACGATATCGACCGCGACCTCGACAATTCCCTGGAGCGGTTGTTCGCCTTCCTGCGGATTCCCTCGATCTCCACCGATCCGGCCTATGCCGGACATTGCCGCGAGGCGGCGCAATGGCTGGTGGGCAACCTCACGGCACTCGGTTTCGAGACCGCGATCCACGAGACCTCGCTGCATCCGGTGGTGCTGGCGCATGCCCCGAAGCCGGGCACGCCGCACGTGCTGTTCTACGGCCATTACGACGTGCAGCCGGTGGACCCGCTGAACCTCTGGGAGACGCCGCCTTTCGAGCCGCGCATCTCGCTGAATGCCAAGGGCGAGAAGCAGATCGTGGCGCGCGGCGCCTCGGACGACAAAGGTCAGGTGATGACCTTCGTCGAGGCCTGCCGTGCCTTCATCGCCATGGAGGGCGAGTTGCCCTGCGGCGTCACCCTGCTGATCGAGGGTGCCGAGGAGAACGGGTCCCAGGGCCTGCCCGAATGGGTCGCGGCCAACCGCGACAAGCTCGCCGCCGACATCGTCCTCGTCTGCGATACCAGCATGTGGAACGGCACCACGCCGGCCATCACCACCTCGCTCCGCGGACTCGCCTATTTCGAAGTGAAGGTCACCTGTGCCGACCGCGACCTGCATTCGGGCTTCTTCGGCGGCGCGGCCCGCAACCCGATCCACGTGCTGTCTAAAATCATCGCCGACCTGCACGATACCGACGGAAAGGTGACCTTGCCGGGCTTCTACGACGGCGTGCGCGAGCGGCCCGACGATATCCTCGACCAGTGGCGCAGCCTCGATTTCACCGCGGAGACGTTTCTCGGCCCCATCGGCCTCGGCGAACCGGCTGGCGAGCGCGGCCGCATGCTGATCGAGTTGATCCAGTCGCGCCCTGCCTGCGACGTCAACGGCATCATCGGTGGCTATACCGGCGAGGGCACCAAGACCGTCATCGCGGGCCAAGCCAGCGCCAAGATCTCGTTCCGCCTCGTCGACGACCAGGACCCGGAGCAACTGGCAAAGACCTTCGAGACCTTCGTGCGCGAGCGCATCCCGTCCGACTGCTCGGTGGAGGTGATCTGCTACAAGGGCAGCCGCGCCATCAGCCTGCCCTTCGACATGCCCGAACTGGAGACCGCCCGCGCGGCGCTCGCCGACGAGTGGGGCGTGCCCGCCGTCACCATCGGCGCCGGTGGATCGATCCCGATCGTCGGCGACTTCAAGCGGCTCCTCGACCGCAACACGCTGCTGATCGGTTTCGGTCTCGACGACGACCGCATCCATTCGCCCAACGAGAAGTACGACCTGAAGAGCTTCCACAAGGGCACCCGCTCCTGGGCGCGCATCCTGGCCGCCTTCGGGGCAAAAGCGGCGTAGACGAGGGGCTTCGGAGGATCCGGGATCGGCTGAGACGTCAGAGCCGCATCTTGGCGTCGATCCAGTCCCAGAGCGCGCGGATCTCGCCCGCGGCCTGTCCCTGCGGGCCGTATTCGGTGACGCCGAGGCCGGCCGCCAACGCGTCCTGGTGGTCGACGCGCTGGACGATTCCCGGTTCGGCCAGGACGCCGAGGCCGCGAAGCTGAGCCGCGTAGGCCTCCGTGCGGGCGGAGGGTGGGGGCGGGCATTGGTTGAGGACCAGGGCCAGCCGGTTTCTCATCCCGAGGCTGACGAGGGTCTGCAAGGTCGGCCGGGCGGCCACGAGATCGAGGCGGGACGGCCGCACGGGCACCAGCACGAGGTCGGCGGCGCGGAGCGCCGGAGTGGCCCCGGTGGCGGTGCCGGCGGTATCGATGAGCGCGAGCGTCGCCCCGCTCTCCGACGCGCCGTCGAGAATCTCGGGCAATTGCCCGATCTCCCAGGGCTGGATGCGGTCGACGGTGATCCCGTTTCGCCGCCGCAGGGCGCCCCACCCCATCAACGAGCCTTGCGGATCGAGGTCGAAGGCGACGACCTGTTCACCGACCTCCGTCGCGGCGACGGCGAGCGATGCCGCCAGTGTCGTCTTGCCGGTCCCGCCCTTCTGCACGGCCACGGCCAGGACGCGCATCCGCCGGGCCGGGGCCGATCCTCCGACGGTCATGCGGGACCGCCGGGCAACCTCGGATGTCGAGCAGGGAGCATGTGCGTCCTCTCCATCGCTCCGGCTGGCCCGGTCACCGCCACGCCCGGTGGAGGATCGAGGCCGGCCGTCGGCGCGTCCAGTCTCAGAACCGTCCGCGCCGCTGCGCGTCGAGGCTCCACGGACCCGCGCCCGCGGCGGCGAGGTAGAGGAACAGGAAGCAGAACAGGATGGCTGCGTCGCCGCCGTTCAGGGCCGGGAACGGGCTCTTCGGTGCATGGGCGATGAAGTAGGCGAAGGCCATCTGGCCGGAGAGGATGAACGCCACCGGCCGCGTGAACAGGCCGAGGATGATCAGCGCGCCGCCGACGATTTCGAGGACGGCCGCGAACCAGAACAGCGTGAACAGGGCAGGGGCCGCACCGCCGCCCATGCGCACGGGAAATCCGAACAGCTTCTGCGTGCCATGCTCCAGAAACAGCAGGCCTGCCACGATGCGCAGGATGCTGAGAAGCCGGGGGGCCCAGGTGGATGAGATCGTGTTGAGGCTCATGCGGGAAACGTCTCCGACGGGAGGACCGCGCGTGCGGCCAAGCCTCCGCTATCAGCACGAAACCCTGCCCGGCGTCGACTCGCCCGGCGTGAGAAAAGGCACCGCCGCCCTACGAGCCGCGATGCCTGTAAGGTCTAAATAGGCGCTGTGCCGGCTATGGTTCCTTGAAGCCGTAATCCGGCACCCCTTCCTCGTTGCCGTAATACTTGTAGGGCAGGAACTTGCCCGAGAGGTTCATCTTCACCCGGTCGCCCTTGTTGTTGGGCTCGCGCTCCATGGTCATGTTGAAGTCGATGGCCGACATGATGCCGTCGCCGAACTCCTCCTGGATCAGTTCCTTCCACGTCGTGCCGTAGACCATGACGAGTTCGTAGAAACGGTAGATCAGCGGGTCGGTCGGCGGCATCTGGGCGATCGAGCCGCGATAGGGCGCCTCGTTGAGCATCCGCTCCTCGGCCTCGGTCAGGCCGAACAGGTCCGCCGCCTTCTTCGCTTGCGCCTTCGGCAGCTTCATCTGCCCCATGCAGGCGGCGGTGATGAGGATCGGTGAGATGCCGCCGATCTCGTCCTGGATATGCTTCCAGGTCCAGCCCTTCTCGCGCTTGATGTCGAGGAGCTTCTCGGTGAGGTCTTCGCGCTTCATGGATCGGTCTCCTGTTGAAATGGGGGCTCAGGCACGGATTGGGTCGGGCTCGGCCAGGGTGGTTTCCGCTGCCCCATCCGGCTCGCTCGAGCCCGGCCGCACCATCGGCGGGCGACGCTGGTCGTAGCCGGCGGGCATCGCGTCCCGCAGGGTCTTCGAGCGGCTGACGAGGAAGTCCATCAGGTGGTTGCGCAGGGCGTAGTAGCCCGGCGCGTGGTGGAGATGGGCCCGGTCGCGGCTCTTCGGCAGCGGGTTCTCGACGATCTCCGCCACCTTGGCCTCGGGGCCGTTGGTCATCAGCACGATACGGTCGGCGAGATAGATCGACTCGTCGACATCGTGGGTGATCATGAAGACGGTCTGGCCGGTCTCGATGCAGATCCGGCGCACCTCGTCCTGCAACGTGCCGCGGGTCAGCGCGTCGAGGGCCGAGAACGGCTCGTCCATGAGCAGGATCTTGGGCTCGATGGCGAGCGCTCTTGCGATGCCGACCCGCTGTTTCATGCCGCCCGACAATTCGGACGGGCGCTTATGCTCCGAACCCGCGAGCCCCACCGTGGCGATGGCCTTGCGGGCACGTGCGTCGACCTCGGCCTTCGAGGCCTTGCGCCAGCGCGAGGAGACCGCATAGGCGACGTTGCCGAGCACCGTGCGCCAGGGCAGCAGGGCATGGCCCTGGAAGATCACCGCCCGGTCGAGGCTGGTGCCCTCGATCGCCTGACCGTCGACGATGACGACGCCCTCGCTCGGCGCCTCCAGCCCGGCCAGGATGTTAAGCACCGTGGTCTTGCCGCAGCCGGAATGGCCGATCATGCAGACGAACTCGCCCCGCCGCATCGGCAGCCACAGATTCTCGAACACGGTATTCTGCCTGCCGCCGGGTGCCGGATAGCGCCGGGCGATCCCCTCGATGGAGATGAACTTTTCGGAGGACGACATGCGGTTGGTCCCGGCGGCGGGATCGGGAGCGGCACCCGCGGAGCGCCGCACGAAGGGGAGAAGTTGGCTCATCGGCCCCTGCCTCACTCGGGGAAAGTGACGAGGCGCTGCGCACGGGCGAGCAGCTGGTCGAGGATCATGCCGACGAGGCCGATCACCAGGATCGAGACGATCACGTTGGTGATCGAGAGGTTGTTCCACTCGTTCCAGACGAAGTAGCCGATGCCGGTCCCGCCCACGAGCATCTCGGCCGCCACGATGACGAGCCAGGCGATGCCGATGGAGATGCGCATTCCGGTGAGGATGGTCGGCGCAGCCGCCGGCAGGATCACGGTGAAGGCGCGCCGGATCGGACCGACCTCGAGGGTCCGGGCGACGTTGAGCCATTCCTTGCGGGTGCCGGCGACGCCGAAGGCGGTGTTGATCAGCATCGGCCAGAGCGAGCAGATGAAGATCACGAAGATCGCCGACAGGCTGGAATCCTTGATCGTGTAGAGGGCGAGCGGCATCCAGGCCAAGGGCGAGACCGGCTTGAGGAGCTGGATGAACGGATCGAGCGCCCGGCCCATCAGCGGCGACATGCCGATCAGGAAGCCGATGGGAATGGCCACCAGAACCGCGAGGCCATAGCCGAGGGCGACCCGGCCGATGGAATAGGCGAGCTGGATGCCGAGCCCCTTGTCGTTGGGGCCGTGGTCGTAGAACGGGTCCTTCAGGTGCTTCCAGGCGGTGGCCGCGACATCGAGGGGGCCCGGCATCGCCGATTTGCCGGTGGTAGCCGACTGGCCCATCAGGGCGGCGTATTCCGGGTCCATCGCCTCGGTCTTGGCGACCCCGCCCACCGCGATCTGCCAGAGCAGAAGGAAGGCGGCGAGGAGGGCGAGGGAGACGATGCCGGCCCTGAGCGAGAGGGAGGCTCTCATGGCTTACCCCGCCCGCTTGATCGTGAAGGAGTTGAGGTATTCCTCCGGCTTGGCCGGGTCGAAAACCTTGCCCATCACGGAGAATGACTTCGAGGTCGCCGTCGGTGGGGTGAGGCCGGCCTCCTTCATCAGTCTGGCGGCGTCGGTGGCGAGGTAGACTTTCTCGGCCACCGCTTTGTAGTCGACATCCCCCTTGATCTGACCCCAGCGCTTCATCTGGGTCATGATCCAGACCGCGAAGGACGACCACGGGAATGCGTCGAAATCGACGCGGTCGGGCACCTTGCGGACGTTGCCGAGGCCATCGGCGAAGGTCCCGGTGAGCACCTGCTCCACCACTGTCACCGGCTGGTTGAGGTAGTTCGCCGGTGCGATCTGCGCGGCGATCTCCTTGCGGTTCTCGATCTTCGACGCGTAGGCCGTCGCCTCGATCACGGCGCGGAGGAGGGCGGCGTAGGTGTTCGGGGTCTGGGTGACGAAATCCTGGGAGGCGGCGAAGGCGCAGCACGGGTGCCGGTCCCAGATCTCCTTCGACAGGATGTGGATGAAGCCGACACCGTCATAGACCGCGCGCTGGTTGACCGGGTCGGGGGCGAGGAAGCCGTCGATGTTGTCGGCCCGCAGATTGGCGACCATGTCCGGGGGCGGCACCGCGCGGATCTGCACGTCGGTATCGGGATCGATTCCGGCTTCGGCGAGATAGTAGCGCAGCAGGTAATTGTGCATCGAATAGTCGAACGGCACCGCGAGCTTGAAACCCTTCCAATCCTTCGGGTCGCGCCTGTCCTTGTGCTTCATCGCCAGGGTGATCGCCTGGCCGTTGACGTTCTCCACTGCCGGCATCGTGTAGGGGACGGGGTTCGAACCAACGCCCAACGAGATGGCGATGGGCATCGGTGCTAGCATGTGGGCGGCGTCGTATTCCTTGTTCAGGGTCTTGTCGCGGATCACTGCCCAGCCGGCGGTCTTCACCACCTCCACGTTGAGACCCTGCTTCTCGTAGAAGCCCATGGGTTTCGCCATGATGATCGGGGTGGCGCAGGTGATCGGGATGAAGCCGACCTTCAGGTCGGTCTTCTCCGGCTTGGCCCCGAGGGCAAAGGCCTCGGCCGCGAATTTCGTCGGGAAGAACTGGCTCACGGCGGCCAGCGCCGTGGCGGCTCCGACGCTCTTCAGGAAGGCGCGCCGCTGCGCATCCTCGGGGAACAGAGCCCGCATCACCGCGCCCTCGACGGCACGCGCGATCTGCGCTTCACCGGTCGGTCCCGCCGCGTCGTGCTCGGCTTGGTTATGATGGGCTCCGCACGAGCAACCGCCACGCTTCAGGGTCAGCTTGGCATTGAACGGATCGTCGAAGAGCGCCATGTCGCGAGCCTTTCTGCGGAGACGTCTCATCATTGGCAAACGCTATGCCAGTCGCAGAAATCCGGGAAAGTCTATTCCAATCAGTGCCTTGATCATTATCCGTGAACTACGAGATATCGTTTGTTACGATTTTTCGTAGAGTATGTTACGAAAATCCGTAGTCATGACTGGCCCGGCATCACTCACGTTTCCCGGCTCACCCTACGGCCCCGCTTTCGACAGCGCGGCCGAGGCGATGCTCGTGCTCGATCCGGTGTCGGACGCGATCCGGGACGCCAACCCGGCCGCCGCACGGCTTCTCGGCTACGATCTCGACGTCCTGCGGGGGATGCGCGTCACCGCTCTGCATCCCGATCAGGTTCCGACCCTGATCGTGTTCACGCAGGCCGTCCAGGCGCGCGGACGCGACTGGACGCACGCCCTCTCGCCGAGGCATGCGGAGGGGCATGGCCTCAACGTCGAATGCAGTGGCACCCTCCTGCCGGGCGAGCCGACGCTTCTCCTCGTCAGCCTGTTCGATCTCGACGAGCGCCGCCGCCGCCTCGTGGATACGGAGGCCGATGCGCATATGCGCGCCGGACTGAGCGAGTGGCAGCGGATGGAGCGGATCTTTCGCGATATCGAGCGCGAGAACCAGCTCATCCTGCGCGCGGCCGGCGAGGGGATTTACGGCGTCAACGCCGAGGGCGTCACCACCTTCATCAATCCGGCAGCCGAGCGGATGCTGGGCTGGGACGCGATCGACCTCGTCGGACGCGACATGCATGCCACCGTCCATCACAGCCATCCGGACGGCTGCCACTACCCGCACCAGGATTGCCCGATCTACGCCGCCTTCCGCGACGGAGCGGTGCATCAGGTCGATACCGAGGTGTTCTGGCGCCGGGACGGCACGCCGATCTTCGTGGAATATACATCGACGCCGATCCGCGACCGGGGCCGCCTTCTCGGCGCGGTGATCGTGTTCCGCGACATCAGCCAGCGGCGCGAGGCCGACGAGCGTCTGCGCCAGGCCCTCGCCGAGGTCGATTCCCTGCGCGAGCGCCTGGAGCTCGAGAATGCCTACCTGCGCGAGGAAATCCGCGAGGGCGGGCACCATCAGGGCATCATCGGCCGCTCGCCGGCGATCGAGGCGACCCTTCGGCAGATCGACCTCGTCGCCGGCACCGACGCCACCGTCCTCGTCACCGGTGAATCCGGCACCGGCAAGGAGCTGATCGCCCGCGCCATCCACGAGGCGAGCCGGCGCCGCGACCGGCCGCTCATCCGGGTGAACTGTGCCGCGATCCCCCGCGAATTGTTCGAGAGCGAGTTCTTCGGTCACGCCCGAGGCGCCTTCACCGGAGCCTTGCGCGACCGGGTGGGGCGTTTCGAGCTCGCCGATGGCGGCACCCTGTTTCTCGACGAAGTCGGTGAAATCCCCATCGACCTTCAGGGCAAGCTGCTGCGCGTGTTGCAGGAGCGGCAGTTCGAGAGGATCGGCGAAGAGCGCACCCGCCTCGTCGATGTGCGCCTCGTCGCCGCCACCAACCGCGACCTCAGGGCCGAGGTGAAGCGGGGCCGCTTTCGTGAGGATCTCTATTTTCGCCTCAACGTCTTTCCCATCGCCGCCGTCCCCTTGCGTGAGCGGCGGGAGGACATCCCCCTCATCGCCCAGCACTTCATCCAGGGTGTAGCGCGACGCCTCAATGTGCCGGACCTGCGCCTCACGGAGGGCGATGTCCGCCGGCTGGTGCGCTACGACTGGCCCGGCAACGTCCGCGAACTGGAGAACATCATCGAGCGGGCGGCGATCCTGGCCGTGCGCGGGCGGATGCGGTTCGACCTTCCCGATGCCGAGGGCGCCGGTCCCGCCGAGGGACGCCGCGTGCAGGGCCCAGCTTCGACCGGTGCCGCTCCCGCGACCGAAGCGGAGCGACGGGCACGCGATCGTGCCGATATCTCAGACGCTCTCATCCTCAGCAAGGGCCGCGTGTTCGGGGCCGGGGGAGCCGCCGAACTCCTCGGCGTCAAGCCGACGACGCTCGCATCCCGCATCAAGGCGCATGGACTCGGAGGGGTGGGCCGCGTGGGCGGGAAGACCTGATCGGTTCGCGCCACTTTGCCTGACCATTCCCTATCTCATGCGCCCGATGCATGGCAGGAAAATATTCAATCGAATTGTCTCGATCGCGAAAGCACGGATCAAAGAATCCCAAGCATAGGACTGACGAGCGATTGAAGGGATCCGATGAGCGACAGGCGATCGGGAGCACGGTACAAGGTCATCCTTCCGGCTCTGTGCTGGAACCGGAATCGACCCGATTTCTATGCGGTTACCGATGATCTTTCATTCGACGGTATTCGCTTCAAGTCGTCCGTGGTGCCGTCGGTCAACGAGAGGCTCACCTGCAGTATCCGGCATGCCGGATCCCTTGAGGCCATCGTCGTGAGAGCCGAGGCCGAGGCGTTCGCCGTCCGCGTCCTCAGCGCCGATCATCCCCTCGGCCTGGTGGTCCAGAGCCTCCTCGATCTCGCCAAATCCCAGAACCCGCCGCCCGTGGTGACGCGCATCGATCCACGGATCGTCCCGGACAAGCAGGATGTGCTGGTCACGACGGAGGCCGGATCGATGCTGCCCGGACGTCTCATCAACATCTCGGCATCGGGCGCGGCGGTCTCCATGGAAGAACCCCTCGAGGTCGGCACGCTCATCACCATCGGCCGAACCAGGGCCAGGGTCGCGCGCCGGTTCGAGAACGGCATCGGCGCAGCCTTCCTCTCGCCGTTTCGTCACGACGCGGTCGGGCCGCATGTCGTGCTCTGATCGCCTTTGGACCTGTCTTGTTTGAGAAACGATCCGTTTCCATCGTTTCTATTTTCGCGAGGCCCGGCAGGGGCCAGATTGTCTCCATCACGAAGCGACGGGGCGCCCCCAAGGGCCAGCACGTCCGGGAGACACGATCATGTCCGACAACGGCCTCCACCACGTCACCGCTTACGCCGGCGACATTCAGCGCAACCTCGACTTCTACCGGCGCGTGCTCGGCCTGCGCCTGGTCAAGAAGACCGTCAATTTCGACGACCCGTCGACCTATCACCTGTATTACGGCGACGCGTCCGGCCATCCCGGCACGATCTTGACGTTCTTCCCTATCGAACATGCGGCGCGGGGACGGATCGGCATCGGCGAGACCCAGGAGACCGCGTTCCGTGTCTCCCGCGCCTCCATCGGCTGGTGGACGCACCGGCTGATCGAGAAGGGCGTGGACCATGACGCTCTGGTGCAGGCCTTCGGTGAGCCGGTTCTGCGGCTGCGCGATCCCGATGGGATGCCGCTCGCCCTGGTCGGCGTCGATGATGCCCAAGAGGCGACGACGGCCTGGACCGGCGGTGACGTTCCCGCCGAGCATGCCATCCGTGGCTTCCATGGTGTCACCCTGCTCCTGAGCGAGGCGGGGCCGACCGCTGAGATCCTCACCGGGGTGTTCGGCTTCTCCGAGGCCGGACGCGAGGGGTCGGCCACCCGCTATGCCACCGGCGGCGGCGTCGGCGGGTTCGTGACGCTCAAGGCGGTGGGCGAGTTCCTGCGCGGCCGGCCCGGTGCGGGCTCGGTCCACCACATCGCCTTCCGCGCGAAGGACGATGCCGAGCAGGCGGCCATGGTGGCGGCGCTCACCGGCCAATACGGGCTCCAGGTGACCGAGCAGCGTGACCGCGCCTATTTCCGCTCGGTCTATTTCCGCGAACCCGGCGGCGTGCTGTTCGAGATCGCCACCGACGTCCCGGGCTTTGCCGTCGACGAGCCGGCCAACGCCCTGGGCGAAGCGCTCAAGCTGCCCGCCTTCCTCGAACCGCACCGCGCGCGGATCGAGGACGCCCTTCCGGCTATCGCCTGACACATCCGCCCCTCCCCATGGAGGGGCGGTTCCCACGCAATCCCTGCGAGGCTGTCATGACCAATCCGTCCCCGTCCTTCGTTCACCGCTTCGAGCCTGCGACCAAGGCCGGCTCTCCACCGCTCCTGCTGCTTCACGGCACCGGCAGCGACGAGCACGACCTGCTGCCGCTCGGCCGCGCCGTGGCGCCCGGCGCGGCTCTCCTGTCGCCTCGTGGGCCGGTGCTGGAGAACGGCATGCCGCGGTTCTTCCGGCGCCTCGCCGAGGGTGTCTTCGACGAGGCGGACCTCCGACGTCGCGCGGGCGAACTCGCTGCCTTCATCGCGGAAGCGCGGACGATCTACGGCATCGCGGCGCCCGTGGCGCTCGGCTTCTCGAACGGCGCCAACATCGCCGCTGCTCTCCTGCTGCTCCATCCGGGCGTGCTCGCGGGAGCGGCGCTATTGCGGCCGATGATGCCGCTCGTCGAGCCACCCAGTCCGGACCTGGCGGGAACGCCGGTCCTGATCCTGTCGGGCGTGGCCGACCCGATCGTGCCGGCGGAGAATGCCGCGCGCCTCGCGACGACCCTGGCTCGCGCAGGCGCGGATGTCGCGCACGACATCCTGCCGGCCGGGCACGGATTGAGCCAAGCCGACGTCTCGGCGGTTCAGGCGTGGATGGCCCGGGCGCTCACGGTCCGAGGCGCGTAGGCGAGACTGCGGCGATAGACGTCCTCGATGCCGTCGAGATGCCGGTCGAGGGTCAGCGGGTCGGTCCAGAACATGTCGTAGGCGGCGTCCGACATGCGCCGGGCCTCGCCGTCATCGGCGAGCCGGGTGAGGGCGGCGGCGAGGGATTCCGGCTTGCCCGAGGCGAACCAGAGCCCGTTGACACCGTCCTCCACCGCCTCCCGTCCGGCACAGATGTCGCTGACGATCACCGGCGTCCCCGCCGCCAGGGATTCGAGCACGGTGAGCGGCTGGCCCTCGTACCAGACCGAGGGGAAGACGAGGGCGCGGGCCGAACGCATGAGCGCCTTGACCTCGTCCGGATTCTTCCAGCCGAGGAAGCGGGCTCCCGGATAATCGGACTCCAGCTGCGCGCGCTGCGGGCCGTCGCCGACGAAGACGGCCTCCAGACCGGCGATACGGGCGGCCTCGGCGAAGACGTTTGCACCCTTCTCCGGCGAGACCCGTCCGACGAAGATGATGTCGCCGAGTGTGGGTCCCGTCTTCCGTCCCAGCGGCTTCGCGTCCACCGGGTTGGAGACTTCGTAATAGCGTGTCCGTTTCGGCAGGTAGGGCGCGAGGACGGTCTTCTGCAGCCGGCTGATCGTGATCACCGTCGCCACGCTGCCGATCATGCCGGAATAGCGCATCAGGGCATGGCGGCCGACCCGCATCAGCTTGCGGGTGTAGCTGCGCGAGTCGCAGTTATGGGCGATGCAGGCGGGGGAGAGCGGGGTCCGGTGGCAGGCGGACGAGACCGGGTAATCGTAGAACCCGCCATTGGGGCAGGCGAGATAGTATTCGTGCATGGTGAACACCACCGGCACCGTCGTCGCCATCAGGACCGGCCCGACTGACGGTGACAGGGCCTTGGCCCAGCCATGGACATGGACCACGCTGTCGCTCGGATCATAGCCGGCGAGGAGGGCTTCGAGCCGGATCGCCGCCGGACGGTTCCAGAGCCACTGCACCCCGAAACTGGCGAGCGAGGAAGTGAGCGCCACGTCGGTCTGGCCGAGCACGATCACCTCGATCCCGGCTGCCGCGAGGCGGGGATCCGCCGGGCCGACCGCGGAGAAGAAGACGACCCGGTTGCCGCGCGCGGCGAGCCCGAGGGCGCTTTCGATGGCGACCTTCGCTTGACCGCCATTGATGAAGGAATGATCGGCGACGATGATGACGTTCATGATCGCACGAGAATGATCGAAATCTATTTACGAGCGATGACGAAGGCGAAGCTCGTGAATGTCCGCCAGTCTCGGCTGCGGGCGAGACGGGTGAAGGCTCCGTCGATCTGGCGCAGACCCGGCAGCTTGTGGAAGTAGCTGTAGCCGTAGAACGGTAGGACGACGATCTCGCGGAAGCCGATCTGCTTCAGGAGCGGGACGATCGCCGCCTCGCTGCCCCGGCAATAGTTGTAATGCGCCGGGAATTTCGGATTGCCGCCATCGTCCTTGCGGTCCGGAAACAGGGTGTGGAGCACGGCGCGCGACAGGGCCTCCGGCATGAGCTGGTTGGCGACGAAGGGCGGCGCGAACAGGGTCGGGAAAAAGCTCAGCGCGGTGCCGCCGGGCGCGAGGAGGCCATGGATGTTGCGCCACATCTGCGCCACGTCCGGGACGTGCTCCATCACCATGCTGCAATAGGCGAAGTCGAACCTGTTGAAGCCGATCGTGTCGATCGTGGATGGCGAGGCGATGTCGCAGCAAAGCTTGGCGAACTCGGGCGGCGCGAGATCGAGTTCCTTCTGCGAGATGTCGTTGATCGTCACCTTGATCCCGTGCCTGAGAAGCTCGGGCGGCTGGAACACCGGGTCACGGCCGCCGCCGATCTCCAGATGGTCGCGAAGGTCGTACTCGTTGGTGAGCGCGACGATCATGTTCTTGTAGTTCTCCCAACTCCAGTTCCAATCGGGAGAATAGCCGAGATCGTGCGCGATCGACCGTAAGTCGCGTGGGGCGACCAGTATATCGGACGATGGGAAACTCCGGTTCGAACGCGTCATGTTCATCGCGAGGCTCGCCTTCTGGGGCCGCTGATCCGCAAGGCAGCGGCGAAGCGCGGCCGTCCTGGCGAGGACATTAGGTCGGGCTGCGTTACGGAGATCTCACGCGCGTCGTGACAGCGTCCGATTTTCGAAAGCAGCCTTAACGCTCCGTGGCCTTAATCGCGCCATCATGGACCGGTGTGCAGGGGAGGCCGGTCGTCGGCGATGGGCAACGCCCGCTCATCCTCCGACGACCTTCCGAAGGATGCCAGACCGTGCCTCTTCCCCCGCGACGCCATCGTCACCGTGACGAGCCAGACCGGGGTGATGTCTGATGCTGCCGCCGCACCGCTGGTTCTGGATTCTCATCCTCGTCGCCTGTGGCGGCGCCGGGCTTCTCTACGACCTGATGTTCGCCAATGGGGCCGCCCCCCTGGCCGGGTTGATCTACGGCCTCGCGGTCGGCGGGACGACCCTCGCCTTCGATCGCGGCCTCATCCTCGGCGGGCTTCAGGTGCGCCTGCGCCAATTGCCCGCCAAGATCTACGTCCTCACCGCCGAACTCGCCTATGTCCTGATGATCGCCGGCGGCATCGCGCTCGGCGGACTGATCGTCTGGGCTCTCGGCCTGACCGGTGATGCGCTCAAGGACGCCATCAAGATCACGCCGCGGGTTCTCGCCTATTCCCTGGCGGTGTCGGCGATGCTCGTCTTCGTGATCCGCATGCGCGATCTCATCGGCGGCGAGGTGTTCGTGAACTTCCTCGTCGGCCGCTATCACCGTCCGGTGCGCGAGGAGCGCATCTTCCTTTTCCTCGACGTCGTCGGCTCGACCGCCTTCGCCGAGACCCACGGGGACCTCAAGGCCCAGGCCTATCTCGGCGCGGTCTTCGCCGCCCTCGCCGAGCCGGTGCGCCGCAACCACGGCTCCACCGACGATTACATCGGCGACATGGCCATGATCACCTGGCCGATGGAGAGAGGCCTCAAGGACGCGCGATGCATCGCCTGCGTCTTCGATGTCCTCGATCGGATCGAGGCCGAAGCAGCGGCCTGGCAATCCCGCTTCGGTGTCGTGCCCCGCTTGCGCGCAGCCCTCCATGGCGGTTCGATCGTCACCGCGGAAGTCGGGGTAGACCGGCACAAGATCGCCTATTTCGGCGATACGGTGAACGTGACCTCGCGGATCGAGGCCCTGTGCCGGCCTCTCAACACCGAGATCTTGATCTCGGACGATCTCCTCGCCCGCCTTCCGCGCCTGCCGGAGGGCATCAGCGCCCGGTCGCTCGGCGCTCATGCCCTGCGGGGGCGCGGCCAGCCGCTCGCGGTCTCGACCCTCGAGCGGGCGGAGCCGGCCATCGCCAGTTCCGAACCTGTGAGGGACGTCGCTTCTCGTCTGGCCGTGTCCCTATGACCGAGCCGACCCCGGACCGCGCGATCGTCGTGTATATCGATGCCGATGCCTGCCCGGTGAAGGACGAGACCTACCGGGTCGCCGGCCGATACGGCCTGCATGTCTGCGTCGTGGCGAACAGTTTCATCACCCTGCCACGCGAGCCCTGGATCGAGCGCGTCGTCGTGAGCGACCGTTTCGACGCCGCCGACGATTGGATCGCCGAGCGGGCCAGACCCGGCGCCATCGTCGTCACCTCCGACGTGCCTCTCGCCAGCCGGTGCGTGAAAGCCGGCGCAGAAGTCCTGGCCCCGACGGGAAAACCCTTCAGCGAGGCAGGGATCGGCCTCGCCTTGGCGACCCGCAACCTGATGCAGGACCTGCGCGAGGCGGGAACGGTCACGGGTGGCCCGCGACCTTTCTCGGCGAGGGACCGTTCCGCCTTCCTCGGCGCGCTCGACCGAACCGTCATGCGCCTGAAGCGCGGCGGCTTCGGCTGAGGCCTCCTGCGACCTCGAGCGCCCTGTCGCAACACCCTTAAGAATGGGTGGCGATTCTCAGAAAGTACGGTTCGCTATCCGGAGGTTGTCGCATCATCCCGGATCCCGTGTCCGAGACCACGCATCGAGAGCCGCGCTTCGATTCGAGACCCTCAGGAAGCAGTGGCCATGGCTTCTCCGAACGACTGGACCAACCCGCCCTCGAGCCGTCCCGTCATGTCGGAGAGGATCGCCATGGCGACGGATGTCGGCATAGCCGGCTTGTAGGCGCGCTTCTCGGTGAGGGCCGAATAAATGTCGCAGATCGTCATCAGTCGCACGGTATCGCCGATGGAGTTTCCGCTGAGGCCGTCGGGATAACCGGTCCCGTCGAGCATCTCGTGGTGATGCCGGACGGCGCCGAGGGTGAGGAGATCGCAGCCGGCCGCCTTCAGCTTCTCGTAACCGATGACCGGGTGGGTGCGCATGATCGTGGTCTCGCCCTCGTCGAGCCGGCCCGGCTTGTTGAGGATCGAGAGCGGGATCCGCGCCTTCCCAAGGTCGTGGAGCAGGGCGGCACGGACGAAATGGTTTCTGTCGTCCGTGGAGAAGCCGAGGTGAAGCGAGAACTTGGCGGCCACGCCGGCCACCAACAGACAATGCTGATAGGTGGCGTCGTCATGCGTCCACACCCTGTCGAGCCAGCGGGTCAACCCGCCTTCGCGGACCGCCGAGATGATGGGGTCGAGGCTGGCATCGATATGCGTCAGGGAGATCTGATCGTTGGACCGCACACCGTCGAAGAGGCGGGTCAGGACTTCGGTGGCTCGCGCGACGCCACGCTCGATGCTGCGCGTCGGCCGTTCCGCGCGATCCTGGATCACCTGCGCCATCACCGTACGGGCGATCATCGCGGGCGTTGTCAGGGCCGACAGGCAACACGTCGCGCCGAGGTTCTTGGCGTCGCGCAGACTGATTTCGCCCATGTTTCGGAGAAGGCAGATGACCGGAACGTCCGCGGTCTTGAGCTCCGCGAAAGCTCGGCGCATGGCCGAGGCGGCCTCCCGTCGGTCGAGGGTCACGTCGGACACGACACCGATAGGCTTTTGTGTGATGTCGAGCACCGCATCGAACCGGATAACCTTGCAATCGGCGACGAGGCTGAGCTCTCCACGCAGGATATCGCTATTGTCCGGGCGATCAGTGATCAGAAATACTGTCCCGTCTAGCATTCGTGCCGAGCCCGAAATTCTGCCGATATCTGCAGAATCGTACTAGATGGAAAATATGGAGAGAACATTAATTCAGTCGTTGAACCTCCTTTTCAAGAAACGTGCCGGTTAATTGCGCTGGCATTGCCGCTTTCGTCGCATCGGGGCTTCGATTTTTCAATGCAGCCGGCCGCTCCAGCCGCGGCTCTGGTGCCTTCTTCGTAGGCACCGCCCGCGGTACCCCATTGCAAGCGTGACAGTGCTTCCCCTGCGAACCAGATCTTGCCGCCGACCGGGACCTGAAGTGTCTGTCGGGCAGGCGCGTGCCCGGGCGGCACGACGGCCCATGATCCGAGCGACCACGGATCGTGGCGCCACTCGCTGATCGCCGGGATGGAAAGATCATGCAGGGCGCGATGGCCGAAATGCTCGGCCAGAACGGAGCGGACGAGGCGGCGCGTTGAATCCGGGTTCCGGCCGCGCGCATCGAGGGAACGCGCCATCGGCGTATCGAGCTCGAAGAAATGAAACGGCGTGTCGTCCACCCGGGTCAGCAGGCCGGGCGGCCTGTGGCGTCCGCCGACCATGGCGGCGAGGCGGTCCCGTCCCCGGAACGGGGCTGAGGGCCAGTGCAGCACGGCGTGTTCGTAGATGCCGGTCGAAAAACCGTCGATGGCCGAGCGCGTCTCCGGCGGCAGCACCGGGGTGAACAGGGGTGAGGCGCGCAGCACCATCATCGGGATCGTCACGATCACCGCTTTGGCCCGCCACACCGACCCGTCCGCCACCTCCACCGCGACACCGGCGCCCGACCAGTCGATGCGCACGACCGGCGTATTCAGCGCGATCGGCAGGCCTTGCGCGAGGCGCGCGAGATAGCCGCCGAAGCCGCCGGCGATGAAGCGGTTGTCGCCGTATTCCATGCTCGGAAAGTCGTGGAGCGAGACCTCCGTCAACGGGCGCCCGGAGACGAGGCCGTGGACGAGGGAGATGCGCTCGGCCCAGGGACCCAGGCCAGGCGGGAGCGCACTCGAGGCCGGGCGATCGGGGCCGTCGAGCCCCGTCTGCACGGTCAGCGCGCGATCTGCCACGGAGAAGGCGCGGGCATGGGCGGCAGCCTCCGCCGGACGTCCCCTCCGGCCCGATACGAACAGATGTCCCTCCTGTGCCGCGACTCTCAGGGGTTCGCCGCGGGCTTCGCCCAGTCGCACAAGGGGGTTGATCGGCCCGGCATGGAGCCAATGCCCGCCGAGATCGACCGGATGGCCTCGCAGATTGGTGGTGATCAGGCGACCGCCGATCCGGTCGCGCGCCTCCAGTACGGCGACGGACACGTCCCGCTCTTTCAGAAACCGTGCTGCGGCAATGCCTGCGGCGCCCGCGCCCACGACGATCACATCGGCGCTCGCGGGGAGGGACGCGAGGCGTGGGGTGATGCTCGGACGGAAATGATCGTGGGCGGGACGAGGTGTCGGGATCATGCGGGGGCGAGCTTCCGGGGAGCGAGTGTCCGGTGGAACATCCATGTGAGCGATGGCCGGAAGAGTGATCCGCGATCCTCTACCGGCCGTTACGGGCGGGCGTACCACACACACTTGTGCGCAGCCGATCTTGCCGGAAACGCGTGGCCTCGGCGAAAAGGTTCAGGCTGGACGCGCCAGCTGGGGTTGCGCCAAAGCACGTGCAACGCCAGAACCCGGCGCTGGCGGCAGGCCGCGCAAAGGTGCCCGCCCTCCCTCGAGCGGAACAAGGATTCGGGCGCCATGCTCATTCAGGCTGCCTATGCTGCCGGCAAGCAGGTGCTGTCGCCGCCACTGCGCGCCATCCTGTGGAAGTCGTTGGCCCTGACGCTCGGGCTTCTCGTCCTGATCTGGGTAGGCCTCACCAAGGTGATCGACTGGTTCCTCGCGAACCATCACCTCTCGGCGAGCTATCCGTTTCTCGATACGATGGCGGTGTTCTTCGCCGGTGCCGGCCTGTTCATCGGCCTCGCCTACGTCATGCCGGCGGTGTCGATCCTGGTGGCGGGCTACTTCCTCGATGATGCCGCCGCGATCGTGGAGCGCACCGATTTTCCCGGAGACGTACCGGGCACGGCCCTCCCGATCGGCTCGGCGATGCTCTACGCCCTGCGCTTCGCCGGGCTGGCGCTGCTGGTCAATCTCGTGGCGCTGATCCTGTTCTTCGTGCCCGGCGTCAATCTCGTGGCGTTCTTCCTCGCCAACACCTATCTGCTCGGGCGCGAATATTTCGAACTCGCCGCAGGGCGCTTCCGGCCGATGGCGGAAGCCAGCGCCATGCGCCGGCATTTCGGCCTGACGACCATGACGGCCGGCGCCATGCTGGCAGGCCTGATGGTGGTGCCCGTCCTCAATCTGCTGACGCCGCTCTTCGGCATCGCCCTGATGGTGCATGTCCACAAGGGCCTGGCCCGGAAGGCTGCTCTGGTCGGGTTTGATATGCGCAAGCGTCTCGACGGCTAGGACCGACAGGTCTCAGCCGCGGGTTCCCCAGCGCGCGCCCATCCGGCTCGGGGCGGTCGCATCGGGACCGACCGGGGGGCCGCTCCGGGACGGGGCGGATGGCGGCGGTGTCGCGGCCGTCTCCTGCTCCGCCTCAACGACCGTCTCCTTGGCGAATTGTCCCGCCTTGCGGAAGGTCCAGAGATAGCCCGGCACGATAGCGGCCATCGCCGTCGGCACGATGCCGAGGCCATCCAGCGTGCGACCTTCCGCTTTTGCGGCGTCGGAGACCACGTTGTCCGTCTGGAGCAGGGTGACCTGATCGCGGGTGAGCTTGAGGCTGTCCGGCAGCAGGCCGAGGCTGACCGTATTCACCGCCTCGATCACACGGGCCTGCAGCATGGCGATGGGCTTGGGCAGATCGACGACGAGGCGTTTGCGCATCGTGGTCTTGAGCATGAAGCGGACGAGGGCATCGAGCGTCTCGACCTCCGGGCCGCCGAGTTCGTAGACCCGTCCGGCCTCCGCCTGCCCATCCACGGCGCGGGCGATCGCCTCGGCCACGTCACCGACGAAGACCGGCTGGAAACGCGTCCCGGCCCCAGCGAGCGGCAGGACCGGGAGCATTCGGGCGAGAGACGCGAAGCGGTTGAAGAAGCTGTCGCCCGGGCCGAACACCAGCGAGGGACGCAGGATCACCGCCCGAGGCTGGGCTGCCAGGACCTTCGCCTCACCGAGCGCCTTGGAGCGGGCGTAGACGGAGTCGGAGTTCTCGTCCGCTCCGATTGCCGAGACATGGACTACGGGCGCGCCGACGCTCGCGGCCGCGCGGGCGATCTCGCCGGCCCCCTCTTCCTGGAGACGCAGGAAGCTCTGCTTGCCGGTCTCCTGCAGGATGCCGACGAGGTTCACCACCACGTCGGCGCCCTCCACCGCCTTGGCGATGGATTCGGGGTAGCGGAGGTTCGCCTGCACGGCGATGATCTGCCCGACCTTGCCCAGCGGCTGTAGGAAGAGCGCGAGGTCCGGACGGCGGACGGCGACTCGGATCCGGTAGCCACGCTTGGCGAGCGCCCGCACGACGTGGCGCCCGAGGAAGCCGGAGCCGCCGAAGACGGTGACCAGTTGCGATGACGGACGCGGTAGAGACGGTCCGGCGAACGGAGAGGTCGAAGCGTCGAAGCCGGTCATCGCCTGAGTCTCACCTGTCATCCGAGATGCCCCGCCATGCCCCGATCAGGCCGACGCGACCCTTCGCCCGTCACCACTGAATGCGGGGATTACCATCGCTCGCGCATCGATAGCTAGGGCCGTCTGCTGCGGCGCGGGAGGCTGCGGCGACGATGAAACCACCCAGCGGCGGGAAAACCGCGATGTCCGGCGGTTTCACCAGGCATCTGCGTCGCAGAGGCCGCCTTTCGTGGAACGTCCGGGGAAGGCGCTGAGAACACGATCTTCTCCCTGGATGCTGGCTTGTCGGAAGATTGTGCCGAGGTCGACAAAGAAAAGGTATTTTCTTTCCTTTGACTATAGATCGTCTTCGTAAGACATTTAATTCAACGACATCGTTGAGCAAGCAAGGCTGTATGATTTGCTTGATGCAATAATGTATTCACTTGCGGCCCTGACCCTGAATGGACCGCTTTATCTCTCAAATTCGCGGATAGATGCATGACTCGCCCACACCATCGTGACCCGGAGCCGATCCGTTTCGCCTATTGGGTGCCGAACGTGTCCGGTGGTCTCGTCATCAGCAAGATCGAGCAGCGTACGAGCTGGGACGCGGATTATAACCGACGCCTCGCCCAGATCGCGGAGGAGGCCGGCTTCGACTACGCCCTCACCCAGATCCGTTTCACCGCCGGCTACGGCGCCGAGTATCAGCACGAGTCCGTCGCCTTCAGTCACGCCCTGCTCGCGGCCACATCGAAGCTGACGGTCATCGCCGCGCTGCTGCCCGGCCCATGGAACCCGACGCTCGCCGCCAAGCAGATCGCGACGATCAGCCAGCTCACCGGCGGGCGCATTGCCATCAACGTCGTGTCCGGCTGGTTCTCGGGCGAGTTTCGCGCCATCGGTGAGCCCTGGCTCGACCATGACGAGCGGTATCGTCGTTCGGAGGAGTTCATCCGCGCTTTGCGCGGGATCTGGACGCAGGACGATTTCACCTTCAGCGGTGATTTCTATCGCTACACCAACTACACCCTGAAGCCGAAGCCGGCCGATCCGCAGCCGGAGATCTTCCAGGGCGGTTCGTCCCGTGCGGCGCGCGACATGGCGGCCCGCGTCTCCGACTGGTACTTCACCAACGGCAACACGCCGGACGGCATCCGCGCCCAGGTCGACGACCTCCAGGCGAAGGCGGCGGCGAACGGCCATTCCGTCAAAGTCGGCGTCAACGCCTTCGTCATCGCCCGCGAGACCGAGGAGGAGGCCCGCGCCGTCCTCCAGGACATCATCGACAATGCCGACCCCGATGCGGTGAAGGCCTTCGGCCACGAGGCGAAGAATGCCGGCAAGGCCTCTCCGGAAGGCGAGGGCAATTGGGCGAAATCGAGCTTCGAGGACCTCGTCCAGTACAATGACGGCTTCAAGACCAACCTGATCGGCACGCCCGACCAGATCGCCGAGCGGATCGTCGCCCTGAAGGATGCCGGTGTCGACCTCGCGCTCCTCGCCTTCCTGCATTTCCAGGAGGAGGTCGCCTATTTCGGCGCCCACATCATCCCGCGCGTGAGAGCCTTGGAAGCCGCGCGCGAGCAGCGGGCCGCTGCCGCCTGATGCGATCGCCCTCGCGCCGTCGCAGCCCCGTCGTTCCGAGTTCGCCGTAGGCGCGACGGAACGATAGCGGCCCGCGGGGATGAGCCCTGTGACGGCATATCATCAGCCATAGGACGTAGCCTCATGAACATCGCCGTCAGCGCCCAATCGCTAGAGACCGCCCGGGGCGCGCCGCCGGTTCCCCGGCCGACATCCCCGGCTCACATCATCCGCGACGATGCCGAGGCGATCCGGGTCGCGCAGGCCCTTGCCGAGGATTTTCGCAACGGTGCCTCCGAGCGCGACACCAACAACCGCCGCCCGGTGGCGGAGCTCGATGCGTTTTCCCAGAGCGGGTTGTGGTCGATCAACGTGCCGAAGGCGTTCGGCGGGCCGGAAGTCTCCTACAAGACCCTGGCTCAGGTCGTCGCCATCATCTCGGCGGCCGATCCGTCGATCGGGCAGATCTCGCAGAACCATCTCGGCATCGTCGCCGCGATCCGCACGGTGTCGGATCCGGAGCAGCAGGCGCTGTTGTTCGGGGAGATCCTGAAGGGAACGCGGTTCGGCAACGCCTTCTCCGAGATCGGCACCCCGCGCGCCACCGACTTCAAGACCCATTTCGTCGATGACGGCGAGCACGTCATCGTGCGCGGCAAGAAGTTCTACTCCACGGGCGCGCTGCTTGCCCATCTCGTTCCCATCGTCGCCCTCGATGGCGAAGGACGGGCCTGGTACGCCATCGCCGAAAGAGGCGCGCCGGGGCTCACCGTCATCGACGACTGGTCGGCCTTCGGCCAGCGGACCACGGCCAGCGGCACCGTGATCATCGACGATGTGCGGGTGCCCAAAACCCATCTCGTGCCCGCGTGGAAGGGCTACGAGCAACCGCGCTCGGACGGGGCGGTGTTCCAGATCATCCAGGCCGCCGTCGATGCCGGCATCGCTCGGGAGGCTCTCGACGACACGGTGGCCTTCGTCCGCACCAAGACCCGCCCGTGGGTCGATAGCGGCCTCGATCGGGCCTCCGACGATCCCTACACGATCCAGACGATCGGCGAGCTGACGATCAAGCTCCATGCCGCCGAAGCTCTGCTCGACCGGGCCGGCCTCGCCCTCGACGCGGCGGTCGCCGAGCCCGATGCGGAAAGCGTCGCTGCGGCCCAGCTCGCGGTGGCCGAATCGAAGGTGCTCACCACGGAGATCGCGCTTCTCGCCAGCAACAAGCTGTTCGAGCTTGCCGGGACCCGCTCGACCCTGGCGGAGGGCAACCTCGACCGCCACTGGCGCAACGCCCGCACCCACACGCTCCACGATCCGGTGCGCTGGAAATACGCCATCATCGGCAATCACGCGCTCAACGGCGTGAACCCGCCGTTCCACTCCTGGAGCTGACCGGATCTCTTTGAAGTTGATCGGACCTCCCGGGAGCCGACCGACCCTCTTGGAGCTGAAGATCCCCAGACGACGAAAAATCGGCTAGAGGGCGGGCATGACTTCTGCCCCCCTCGTCCGTTTCGCGCCCTCTCCGACGGGCTTCCTCCATATCGGCAATGCCCGGCCGGCCTTGCTGAACGCGCTGTTCGCGCGGGCTCGCGGCGGGCGCTTCCTGCTGCGCCTCGACGACACCGACCGGGAGCGCTCGACGGAAGAATTCGCGACCGCGATCGGTGAGGATCTGGCCTGGCTCGGGATCGTGCCGGATCTCTTCGCCCGCCAGTCCGACCGCTCCGCGATCCACGATGCGGCGGCCGAACGGCTCAAGGCGGCGGGCCGGCTCTATCCCTGCTACGAGACGCCCGACGAGTTGGAGCGCCGCCGTCGCCGTCAGCTCGGCCGCGGCCAGCCGCCGATCTACGACCGCGCGGCGCTCAGCCTCACCGATGACGAACGCGCGGGCCTGGAAGCCGAGGGGCGCACCCCGCATTGGCGTTTCAAGCTCGATGCCCGCACCGTCGCCTGGGACGATCTCATCCGTGGAGAGGCGCATGTGGATTGCGCCTCGCTGTCGGACCCTGTGCTGATCCGCGCCGATGGCAGCTATCTCTACACGCTGCCCTCCGTCGTGGACGATGCCGAGTTGGGCATCACCCACGTGATCCGCGGCGAAGACCACGTCACCAATACCGGCGTGCAGGTGCAGATCTTCGAGGCTCTGGGCCAGCCGGTTCCGATCTTCGGCCACCACAACCTGCTCACCACCGCCGATGGCGAAGGCCTGTCGAAGCGCCTCGGCCACCTCTCCCTCCGCGGGCTGCGCGAGGCGGGCTACGAACCCGGCGCCGTGCGCTCGCTCGCGGTCCTTACCGGCTCGGCCGAGGCGGTGCGCGCGGTGGATTCGATGGACGACCTCGCCGCCCTGGTGGACCTCGCCCACATCTCGCGGGCGCCGGCCAAGTTTGATCCGCAGGAACTCGATGGGCTCAATGCCCGCCTCATCCACGCCATGCCCTACGAGACGGCGCGCGAACGCCTCTTCGCCATGGGAATTCCGGAGGAAAGGGCACAAGCGTTCTGGGCGGTGATCCAGCCCAATCTCACCAAGGTCGGTGAGGCCGCCGAATGGTGGCGCATCGTGGCAGGGGACGTCACGCCCGTCATCGCGGATGCCGGCTTCATCGCCGCCGCCGCCGAGGTGCTGCCGCCCGAACCGTGGGATGGCCAGACTTGGAAGACCTGGACCAACGCGGTGAAGGACAAGACCGGCGCCAAGGGCAAGGCCCTGTTCATGCCCCTCCGCCTCGCCCTGACGGGGCTGGAACACGGGCCGGACCTGTCGGGCCTGCTGCCGCTCATCGGGCGTGAGGCAGTGGTGGCGCGGCTCGGCACCGCCTGATTCAGTCGCGTCTGCGCACCGAGCCCGACAGGAGCCGATCCCGCTCGGCGTGCAGATGTCCGATCAGTCGGTGCGCGAGCCGGCTCGGCGGCCGTCCTGCCGGGCGGATCAGCATCGTCTCGATGGGCAGGCGCGGGCGGAACGGGCGCAGCACGATGGGCAGCTCCGTAAGCTCGCGGGCCGGGATCGGATCGACGATGGCGATCCCGAGCCCTTCCGCAACGAGGCCGCAGCGGGCCGCCGTGTACTGCGCCATGAGGCGGAAATGCGGGGCGATCCGTGCCTCCGCGAATGCCTCCTCGACCGCCCGTTGGAACGCGCCGCTCCCGCCCGCGATCAGGGGCTCGTCGGCGAGATCGGCCACGCCGATCGCCCGCTTCTCCGCGAGGGCGTGCCCCCGTGGCAGGGCGCAGACCGCATCGATGGCGAGGAAAGGCTCGCAGATCACGCCCGCATAACCGGAGCGGGGCCGAACCAGGCCGAGATCGCATTGGCCGGATGAGGCCCAGGCCCAGATCGTTTCCGGCGCCGGCACGTGGACCGCGACCTGGATGCCGGGGGATTCCTCAGACAGTTTCCGGATCGCCCGCGGCAGCAGGCGGGAGGCCAGCGACGGCTGGCAGGCGACGCGCAACGGCCCGGTGCCCAGGTCACGGATCTGCCGGGCCGCCTGGGCGAGGTGGTCGAGACCGGCATAGGTTCGTTCGACCTCGCGGGCGAAGGCCTCGCCTTCCGGTGTCGGCAACGCGCTGCCATGGCCGCGAACGAACAGCGCGAAACCGAGCTCATCCTCCAGTTGAGCCATGGCTCGGCTGATATGGGGCTGGCCGATGCCGAGGACGGCAGCGGCCCTCGTCATCCCTCCATGACGCAGCACCGCGCGAAACAGGTCGATATGAGCCGGGTTCATCATGCCCATTCTGCATGGAAAGAGAGCATGCGAGCATTTGACGGCATGGCCGCGGGATGGTTGTCAAGGTGCGCTTGCCAGGCCCTTCGGGCGTGGCGGAATTCCGGGACGGCACGAGACGATGAAACGGAGTACGGCGGGATGGGGCAGCGGCCTCCTCGGTGTGATCATCTTCAGCGCCTCGTTGCCGGCGACGCGGGTGGCGGTAGGCGGCTTTACGCCGATGTTCCTCACCTCGGCGCGGGCGGTGATCGCGGCGGTTCTCGGGGCGACGATGCTCCTCGCCCTGCGGCAGAGGCGGCCTGAAAGAACCGATCTCGCTTCGCTGGCGATCGTCGCGCTCGGGGTCGTGGTCGGCTTTCCGCTCCTGACCGCCCTGGCGCTCCAGCACATCACGGCGGCGCATTCCATCGTCTTCATCGGCCTCCTGCCCCTCGCCACGGCCGTCTTCGGCGTGATCCGGGGCGGAGAGCGGCCGAGCCCGGCCTTCTGGCTGTTCTCGGGGATCGGAAGCCTCACGGTCGCGGGCTTCGCCCTGTTCCAGAGCGGTGGCGGCTCGCTCACCGGCGATCTCCTGATGGTGGCGGCGATCCTGCTCTGCGGTCTCGGCTATGCCGAGGGGGCTACCCTGTCGCGCCGTCTCGGCGGCTGGCAGGTCATCTCCTGGGCGCTGGTCCTGTCCCTGCCGGTAATGGCCATCATCGCTCTCACCAGCCTGCCGTCGGCATGGAGCGGAATCGGCCTGCCGGCCTGGATCGGCCTCGCCTATGTCTCGGTCTTCAGCATGCTGGTCGGGTTCGTGTTCTGGTATCGCGGGCTGGCTTTGGGCGGCATCGCCGGTGTCGGCCAGCTGCAACTGCTCCAGCCGTTCTTCGGTCTGGCCCTGGCGGGGCTGCTCCTGCACGAGCCGATTGCGCCGGGTATGCTCGCCGTGACCGGTCTCGTCGTCCTCTGCGTAGCCGGAGCCAAGCGCTATACCCGGCCCGCGGTGCCGCGGAGGGCGGACAGGACCGGTCCGTGACGCTCAGGCGATCCGCGAGACCAGGATCTTGTCCACTCGGCGCCCGTCGAGATCGACCACCTCGAAGCGCCAGCCGGCGATGTCGCAGGTCTCGCCCGTCTCGGGCAGACGCTGCAGCTTGGCGATGACAAGGCCGGCGGCGGTCTCGTAGTCGCGGCTCGATTCGATCTTGATGCCAAGCTGGTCGGCCATCTCGTCCACCGGCATCCAGCCGGCGATGAGCCAGGACCCGTCCTGGCGCTGCACCGCCTCCGGCTCCTGGTCTTCCGAATGGAAGGCGCCGGCAATGGCATCGAGGATGTCGGCCGGCGTCACCAAGCCGTCGAAATGGCCGTACTCGTCGTGGACCAGCGCCATCGGAACTTCGGCCGCCTGCAGTGCGGTGAGCGCATCGAGGGCGTCGAGCGTGTCGGGCAGGACCGGGGCGCTGCGGATATAGGCGCGCAGGTCGAACCGCTCGTTCTCGATCAGCGCCTTGACGAGTTCGCGCACCTGCACGACTCCGAGCATATTGTCCGGGTTGCCTTCGCCGACCGGGATCCGCGAATGCGGGCTCGAGACCAGCATGGCGCGGATTTCCTCCGGTGCCTTGTCGAGGTCGATCCAATGCACATCCGTGCGCGGTGTCATGACGCCGCGCACGGCGCGGTCGCCGAGGCGCAGGACGCCGGCGATCATCTTGCGCTCGTCGGTCTCGATCACGCCCGCCGTCTCGGCCTCCGCGACGATGGTGCGGATCTCCTCTTCCGTCACCGCGCTGGCGCTGGACGCTTCCTGGCCGAGGATACGGAACACCGCGCGGGTCGAGGCGTCGAGGAGCCAGACGGCGGGAAGCGCGATCCGCGAGACCAGCCGCATCGGGCGGGCGACGAGGCAGGCGATGCCTTCCGGGTCGCGCAAAGCCACGTGTTTCGGCACGAGTTCGCCGATGATGACCGAAAGGTAGGTGATGGCGGCGATGACGAGTCCATAGCCGAGCGGGTCGGACACCGCCTTCGACAGACCGGCCTGGAACAGGATCTCGGTGAGCCTCTCGCCGAGCGCGGCACCCGATACGGCACCTGAGAGGATGCCGACGAGGGTGATCCCGATCTGGACGGCGGAGAGGAAGCGGCCGGGCTCTTCGGCCAATGCGAGAGCGGCGCGAGCGCCTGGGCGATGCGCATCGGCCATCGTGCGCAGACGCGATTTGCGCGACGAGACGACGGCCAGTTCGGACAGCGCGAAGGCGCCGTTGAGGGCAATCAGGGCAACGGCGACGGCGAGCTCGAACACGTTCGGTTCCGTAAGCCGGAGCCGCTTGGAGCAAGCGAGCCGGACTTCCTCTGCTGGCGGCGACGACTCGCCTGTTGTCCGGCTTTCGCCGACGAGCGCCTAGATGGGCCGTCGAGGCAGGCGGGTCAACGGTCGAGGTCGGGCGATGCCGCCGGGATGAGGGGCGGCAAGCGTGAAAGATGGAGCGCGATGGCAAGGGCGAGGCCATAGAGGCCGCCGAAGAACGCGACGACGCCCGTCCATCCCGCATGTTCGAAGAACCAGCCTCCGGCGGTCCCGAGGACCGATGAGCCGAGGTAATAGAGGCACAGATAGACGGAGGACGCCTGTGCCCGGTCGCGCAGGGCGCGCCGCCCGATCCATGAGCTCGCTACCGAGTGGGCGCCGAAGAAGCTCACCGTGACAACGATGATGCCGGCGATGATGAGCGGAAGGCGGTCCGAGAGCGTCATCAGAATTCCGACGAGCCCGAGGAGGATCGCGAGCCACAGCACTTTTCGCCGCCCCAGCCGGCTTGCGATCTCCCCGGTCGCCGCCGAGCTGAACGTGCCGGCGAGGTAGACCACGAAGATCGCGCCGATGGCGGTCTGGCTGAGGTTGTATGGCGGATCGAGCAGGCGGAAGCCGATGTAATTGTAGACGCTGACGAAGCCGCCCATGAGCAGGAACGCTTCCGCGAACAGCCAGGGCAGGCCGGGGTCGCGGAAATGCTGACCGAAGGTGCCGGGCACCTGGCGCCAGTGCATCCGGTTGGCGAGGAAGCGCCGCGAGGGCGGCAGACCCCGCCAGAACAGGATCGCGGCGAACAGCGCCAGGACGCCGATGGTCCCGAGTCCGACACGCCAGGAGGCGTGGTCGGTGATGATGCCCGCCAGCAGCCGCCCGACCATGCCGCCCATGGCGTTGCCACCGATGAGCAGCCCCATCGAGAGGCCGATGGCGCGGCCGTCCATCTCCTCGCTGAGATAGGCCATCGCGACGGCGGGCAGGCCGCTCGCCGCGAGCCCCGTCAATGCGCGCAGGGCCAGGAAGCCGTGCCAGCTCGGCACGATGACGGCGATGAGGGTAAGGATCGCGGAGGCGAAGAGCGACGCGACCATGATCGGCTTGCGGCCCCACACCTCGGAGAGCGGGCTGACCACGAGGAGTGCCAAAGCCAGCATCGCACAGGGGAGCGAGAGCGACAGGCTGCTCTCTGCCGGCGAGACATGGAATTGGTCTGCGAAGACCGGCATCAGCGGTTGTACGCCATAGAGTACGGCGAAGGTGGAGAACCCCGCCGCGAACAGGGCCAGCGTGGTCCGACGGAAGATCGGCGTCCCCGCCATGATCAGGCGGTCGCTGTCCTCGGCCATGCTCGCCATTCTCCTTGCTTGTCACGCTTGCAGAGCCGGCGAGGCGGCATCGTCGTTCGCTGGAATACTGGGGAAGCACGGAACGGCACGGGCCGCACCCCTCTTTCGAGACATGCGGCCCGTGACGTCACCTCAATTCGGTCTCTCGACCTCTCAGCGCGGCGGCGCCGAAGCTTCGCTCTGCTGCTGGATCAACGGCGTGATACGCCGCACCGTGACCCGGCGGTTCTCGCGCGATGCCTCCTGGGTGTTCACCTTCAGGGACTGCTCGCCATAGCCCTGAGTGGTCAGGTTCTCCGGCGGCACCTGGAAGTTCTGGCTGAGCACCGTCGCCACCGACTGGGCGCGACGATCGGAAAGCGACAGGTTGTCGACCTCGCTGCCCACCGCATCGGTGTAGCCCTCGATCAGGAACACTTCCTGCGGGTTGGCCTTCACCGCCTGGTTGATCGCGGCCGCGATATTGCCGAGCCGTGATGCCTGGTCCTGCGTCACGTCGAACGAACCCGTATCGAAGGTGATCGTGTCGATGTCGACGCTGCGCATCCGGGCCCGGAGCTGCGGGCTGTAGCGGACCTGATCGAGGGTGTAGCGCCGGTCGATTGCCGTCACCGGTGGCGCCGACAGGGCCTCGTAGACCTGGCGCTCGTCCGCGCCGTCGTAATTGACGACGTAGCGATCGCGCGGGATGCGGATGTCCGGCGGCGGCAGATCGACCACATCCTCATAGATCGGACGCTGCGGACCGCCGAAGCCGTTGTCGATGATCACGACCTCGCGGCCGTCGCGGAAGCGGCGCGAGCGACGGACGAGACGACCGTCGTCGTCCACCACCGTCACGATCTGGATACCGCCCGGACGGTCGAGATAGGTGATCGTGTCGCCACCACGGCGCTCGCTGCGGTAGGCGCCGCGATCGAGATAGCGGAAGCGCTCGTTCTCGTCGTGTCGGATGAAGTAGTTGTCGCGGTCGCGCACGATGATGCGACCCGGCTCGCGGATGTAGGTCCGGCCACCCTCGTTGAACTCCCGGCGGTCGCGACGGACCTCGTCGTAGCTGCGGACGTCGTTGCCACGGAAGCCACCCTCGACATAGCCGGGACGACCCGGCCGGTTGAAGCTGTCGCGGCGATCACGCTCGTCCTTGCGCTCGAAGGCCTCCCGCCGCTCGCGGTCGCGACGGTCGATCTCTCCGCGCCGCTCCGGATCGGCACCTGCCGGAGCGCCGGGGGACCGGTCGGTCGTCGTCGGGCCGGTAAAGACGCCCGGCTTGTTCTCATCCGCACCGCGCTTCTCGTCACGGCGATCGGTCTTGTCCTGAGCCTGACCCGGCGGGACGAACGGCTTTCCCGGGACGCCGGGACGGGCGTTGGGAGCCGGCTTAGTGTCGGGCGACTTAGTGTCGGGCGACTTGGTGTCTGGAGATTTTGCGTCCGGCGAAGCGGCCGGGTTATCGCGGCGGGCGGGATCGGCCTTGTCGTTCCGATCGGGCCTGTTCTCGCGATCCGGCTTGTCACCACGCTCGGGCTTGTCACCACGATCCGGCTTGTCACCACGCTCGGGCTTGGCGCTTCTATCCGGCTTGTCGCTGCGGTCAGGCTTTTCAGCCCTGTCAGGCTTCTCGGTACGGTCGGGCTTTTCGCTCCGATCGGGGCGAGCGGGGGCCGCATCGCGATCGGGAGCCGCCGGGCCGCGCTCGCGAGCGGACGGGACATCCTTCTGCGCAGGCTTCGCGGCCGGCGCCTCAGGGGTACGCTCACGGGCAGCCGGAGGCGTCGGCCGCTCGACAGGCGCACGGTCGGGTTTTTCCGCACGCTCAGGGCGATCGGGACGTTCCGGCCGCGCCGGGCGTTCCGCCGGAGCGCGCTCTTCGCGAGCCGGAGCTGGCTGCTGGCGCGGTTCCGGTCGTTCGGGTCGTTCTGCCCTTTCGGGGCGCTCGGCGCGTTCCGGCCGCTCTGCTCGCTCCGGACGTTCCGCCCTTTCCGGGCGCTCGGCTCTTTCCGGTTTGGCTGCGCCGCCGCGAGGACCGTCACCACCTCCGCGCGGATCACCGCGCTCGGCGCCAGGACCGGCCTGCGCCAGCAACATCGTGCCCGGTTCGCTTTTGTCCGGTCTCGCCGATAGCGGCCCCGAAAGGACAAGAGCCGGCAGCATCGTACCGGTCAGGAAGAGCAGGCGGGTGGTCCGCATCGATGGTCACTCACAAACGTTGATGAGGCCATCGGAACCGAATGGAGCCGAGATGGTTCCGAATTCATTCCCGATACGTCCGCCCGCCACCGCATAACCGGGACCGGCAGCAACCGTTGGGAGAATATAAAGTCTTTCGCTGTCAGTCGGTTACGCGAATGCAGCGAGGGACTTGAAGGAAATCGCGGACGGATCCCCGATTTTCGTCCGCCAGTCCGTGATGGTCGTCAGGGTGCGGCGACCCGGGCCGGCACGGCGATCATGCCCGGTGCGATGATGCGGACGCTCGGGCGCTCGTCTTTGCCCGCCGCCGCCGGGATGGCACTCATCGCGGCATCGGCGGTTGCTCCATCGCGAACCACGCCCGCTTCGGATACGACGGCGCCAATTCGGCTCGCCGCATCGGCGGCCAGGACGGCCGCGGTCTTGTCGGCACGTCCCGCAAGGGTGACGCGCACCTTCGGCCGCGACATCGCCTCGGCCTGCATCGGCGTGACGAAGATGTCGCCCTTGTGCCGGACCAGCATGCTCTCTGCTTTCACCAGGGATTGCGCCCAGGTCTGGTTGGCCTTCTTGCACGAGCAATCCGGCGTGAAGCTCTTCTGAAACTTGAACGCGTTGGCGAGCGAGACATAGGCCCGGCTGCCTTTGACCGACGCGGCCTGTTTGAGGCCTTCGTCGCCGTACGGCATCGAATAGGCCACCGCCTCCGTGCCGGGGCACAATGCCTGACACAGGTCGTTGGCGCCTTCGCGCCCCTCGGGCAGGTTGTTCATCGGAAAATACGCGCCGTCACAGGTTCTGACGCAGACCACCTGCGGTCCACCCCGTCCACGCTGCTCGGCGACGGCTCCATCGACGAGTCTGGGGGCGGTATCGGCGCAAGCGGACGCGATGGCGGCATTGAGCTGGCGGCGGCGGGCGGCCGTGACCTCGCCGTTGTCGGCCCCGTATCCGGCCTGCAATGCCCGGATGCGCTGCTCGACCGCTCCGCATTGCGGAGGCCGCGAATCGAAGAAGAGGAACTTGCCGCCCTCGCAGCTGAGGGTGCGATAATAAGCCTCCAGCCTTCCGATCTCATTCTGGAGCGCGCGGGCCGTGTTGGCGCCGTCGCTCAGATTGGCGAGTTCGTAGCGGTATCGCTGGCACTGGCCGCTGGGCGCCTGCGCCTGCACGGCTGTCCCGAACGCGATGGCGGCCATGGCGGCGCCGAGCGTTGCGACGAGCTTGCGGATCTGTGGGAGGATCAGCGGCATGGCCTGTCAGAAACGGGTGTGAAGCTTTGCGGTTCCGGCCCTCGGATAGGGTGCGGAACAATACATTGGCAATGGCTGTCTAACCGCCCTCGCCGAGGGGCGACAGTGTTCCCACATGCCCTTCGGCAAACTTGAGGGGAATGGTGTGATGATGTGGCTTCGTAGTCTCACAGGTCGGACAGTGGCGGCGGGTCTGGCGGCGCTCGTGGTGGGCGGGACGGTGGCTCGCGCCGACGACGCGGACCGGATTTTCGACAAATCCACCGTGTGGCGCCCGCTCACCCCCAACGACAAGCTCGTGGTCTACGGCATCGACGATCCCGAGGTCGGCGGTGTCGCCTGTTGGTACACCCAGCCCGAGAAGGGCGGGATCAAGGGCACGCTCGGTTTCGCCGAGGACGTGTCCGATATCTCGCTCGCTTGCCGCCAGGTCGGCCCGGTCCAGTTCAAGGACAAATTCAAACAGGGCGAGGTCGTGTTCAGCGAGCGGCGGTCGCTGATCTTCAAGTCGATGCAGATCGTCCGCGGCTGCGACGCCAAGCGCAACACGCTGATCTACATGGTCTATTCCGACAAGGTCATCCAGGGCTCGCCCAAGAACTCCACCTCGGCGGTGCCGCTGATGCCGTGGGGCGCCGGCGATGCGCCACCCCGCTGCGGCGACTTCGTCAAAGGCTGACCCGCAGGCGGCGCCTACGCGACGACCGGTCCGCTTCACACGCTGGGCGTTCAATCCCTGCAGGTGATGCGGATCGGTGCCTCTGTGGGCTTCGACACCGGCACCTGATCGATCGCGCCGGTATATTCGTCGGCGGCGGCCACGCCGAAGGAGCCGGCCACGGCGAAGCCCTGGGCCTCGCACCAGGCATCCGCCACCACCTGTCCGCACGATCCGCTGCCTGCCGCCAAGCACTCGCCGACGCCGTAGCCCTCGCTGGCGGGGATCAGGAAGGTCTTCTCGACCTGACCCGGTGCACTCGCGGGGATCTCGCCGTCATCGACGGCCAGAGCGGCGGAGGAAATGAGGGCGAAGGCGCAGAGAGCGCCGAGACCGGCAGCCGAGCGTCGCATGGGCATGACCTTACAGGCAGACTTCACGGAGAGGAGGATTCGCGTTCTGGAAAATCTCGGCTGCGTCGGTAAACAAACCCTTTCCGGGATGTCGCGACGTTGATCGAAACTCGTCCGGCGGCGTTCTCGAATTCATCACCGTTTTGGGTTAGCGCAGTTGGTCGGAAGGGTCCGTCGCCTCCGTGCAACACGGACGGTGCTTGGCATCCGGCCTATCCGGTCACCGCGATTCCGGGGCAATCCCCTCGCGAATCGCAAAACGTGATCGGTTCTCGGAGTTTAGGGCATGGGGACCGGCGGCATCCGCGATGAGCGGCGCGGTCCCGGGCCAGGGTCACGAAAGACGGTTTCATGGCGCCGATGTTGCGGCTCTACAACACGCTGACCCGGGAGAAGGCGCCGTTCGCGCCGATCGATCCGACGCATGTGCGGATGTATGCCTGCGGGCCGACGGTCTACGACGCCGCTCATATCGGCAATGCCCGGCCGATCATCGTGTTCGATCTGCTGTTCCGTTTGCTGCGCCATCTCTACGGTGAGGCGTCCGTCACCTATGCCCGCAACGTCACGGACGTGGATGACAAGATCAACGCCCGCGCGACGGAACGCGGCATCACCATCCGCGAGCTCACCGACGGAACCCTGAGCGCCTTTCACGGCGACATCCGCGATCTCGGCGTGCTGATGGCCGAGGACGTGAACGTGGCGGGCGAGCGCCCGCGCTTCGTCGAGCCCCGTGCCACCGACCATATTTCCGAGATGCATGCGATCATCGAGGGGCTCGTGGCGTCGGGTCATGCCTACGTCGCGGAAGGCCACGTGCTGTTCGACGTGCCGTCGATGCCGGATTACGGCGCGCTCTCGAAGCGGCCGCTCGACGAAATGGAGGCCGGCGCGCGGGTGGAGGTCGCCCCCTACAAGCGCTCGCCGCTCGACTTCGTCCTGTGGAAGCCATCGAAGCTCGGCGAGCCGTCATGGCCTTCGCCGGCCGGCATCGCCGAACCGGGGCGGCCGGGCTGGCACATCGAGTGCTCGGCGATGTCGTGGAAGCATCTGGGCAAGACCTTCGACATCCATGCCGGCGGAATCGACCTGATCTTCCCCCATCACGAGAACGAAGTCGCCCAGTCGCGCTGCTGCTTCTCCACGGACGTGATGGCCAATGTCTGGCTCCATAACGGCTTCCTCCAGGTGGAGGGCCAGAAGATGTCCAAGTCGCTCGGTAATTTCATCACGCTGCGCGAGGTGCTGAAGGACTGGCCCGGCGAGGTCGTGCGTCTGGCGATGCTGAAAACGCATTATCGCCAGCCGATCGACTGGACCGTTCGTGGGCTGGAGGAAGCGGCGCGGATGATCGATCGCTGGTACGGCATCGTCGGCGATGTGGCTGCCGGTTCGGACGTCCCGGCCTCGGTGCTCGAACCGCTGCTCGACGATCTCAACACCGCCGCGGCGCTCGCCGAACTGCACCGCCTCGACGAGCCGGCCTCGCTGAAGGCCGGGGCGGGTCTGCTCGGGCTGCTCGGACGGACGAAGTCCGCGAGAGAAGACAGCGCCATCATCGCCGCCGGCGTCGACGTCGCGGCGGTGGCAGCGGCGATCGAGGCACGCCGCGCCGCCCGCGCAGCCAAGGACTGGCCCGCATCGGACCGCGCACGCGATGCGCTCACCGCCATGGGTGTCACCGTGAAGGACAACAAGGACGGCACGACCAGCTGGACGGTGTCCAAGTAATCGCTCACTCGGATCGTCAGCCTGGCCGCCGTCCGAGAATGCCTGTCGATCGGGCCTCCGTTAGCCTGTTCTTCGATGCTTCTCGTCAGCGGCAGGGCCGGCCGGGGTGGCAATTTGGATTGCCCCCTGAGGCGGGTGCCTGCCTTGGCTGGCGCGGAGCGGCCTGCTGCTGTTGCATCATCTGCTGACGCTGGGCAGCCTGTTGCTGTTGCATCATCTGCTGCTGGGCCTGCGCCTGCTGGCGTTGTGCTGCCTGTTGAGCCTGCATCTGCTGACGCTGCTGCATCTGCTGACGCTGCTGCATCTGTTGTTGGGCCTGCATCTGCTGCCGTTGAGCGGATTGCTGCTCCATCTGCATGCGCTGCTGCTGCCGTGCCTCCTGCATCTGCTGGCGTTGCATGGTCTGTTGCTGGGCCTGACCCTGTTGGCGCCGGGCCGCCTGTTGCTGCTCCATCTGCATGCGCTGTTGCTGACGGGCTTCCTGCGCCTGAAGCCGATGCTGCTGACGCGGCATGGCTTCGGCGGCATCGGTTCCGCCGCTGCGCTGCTGTCCCGATGCTTCGCGATTGGAGTTGGTCGGCTCCGGGCGGACGCGTTCGGAGCCGTTCCGCTCGAATCCGGGTCGGCCGGAATGTCGGGCGTCCCGAACGGCGTCGCGTGAACGCTCGTCTCCGGGTTGATCGACGTTAGGCCGCAGGCCCGGCCTTTCGGGTCGGCCCTCGGCAGCGCGGGTGGCGTCCCGACGCTCGATCCGTTCACGGCGCAAGGCGGCGCGATCGGTCGGATCGCCGATGCCGCGCCCCGCTTTGGGCTCGTTCGGGTCGGCTGGACCTCTGCGATCCACTCCCGCTTTCCGCTCCGGTCCGCTCCTGGGATCCGTCGCGGTCCTGTCCGTACCGGCTTTGCGATCCGCCGCGTCACCCGGCTGGCGGGTATTGCCGATGGCTCGCGGATCGGAACGCCCGGCGGCGCGTGAGGCAGGCTCGCTCACCCCCGGAAGGGGCCGGCCGACGCGCGGATCGTTCGGCCGGTCGTCGCGGGTGCCGGGCGGCATTCCAGGCCGATCGCGGCGGAATCCTTCGCCGTTGCGGCCGGCGCGGTGGGACAACGAGGGCGGCAGTGCCACGCGTGCCGCCAGAGCCGCGGCACCGAGCGCCGCGGCGCCGCCCACCACCTGAGCGGCCGAGGGACCGCGAGGCCGCTCGATGACGCGCCGATTGATCTCGTTGATCACCACCGTGTTGTGGATGTTCTGGTAGATGACGTTGTCGGGCGGCGCCACGATGTAGGCAGGGGCGACCACATAGGCCGGCACCGGCACGAAGGCTGGAACCGGAAGCGCGAACAGTTCCTCCTCCGGCGGTGGGGGAGCGATGTCGACGATGTAGGCCGGGCGCGGCGCCAGCAGACCGAGGGGCGGGGGCGCCAGGCCGTAGGCAGGGTCGTCGAACGCCAGGACCGGTCCACCGAAATAGACCTCTTCCTCGGGGGGCGGCGGAGGCAGGTCGAAGGAGAGCGCAGTGAAGGCCTCGGGTGGCCTCGGAGGGGCGGAGAGCCGGGCGAGGCGCCGCCGAGCATCCGCCGCGTGCGGTCCGCGCGGATAGCGCGACAGATACGACCAGTAGGCGTCCTGCGTGCCCGCCGACCAGGCGCGGCGCCAAGTCAGCGCCTCGCGTCGCGCGGCCACGATGGCGCGCACGCGTTTGGCCATCGGATCGTCGGGATAGGCACCGAGAAAGTCCTGGTAGCCCTGCATCGTGTCGCGTTCGACCGCCACCGCGTAGGCGTCCCGACCGCCGATGTCGCGCAGAGGGCGATCGCGCAGCGCCGCGATCTGCTCGGCCTTTTCCTCGGCGGGCGCATCGGCATTGCGTTCGAAGAAGACGAACGGCACTTCGATCCTGGCATCGTCCCAGGGCATCGCCCCTCCCTTGGTGGTCTCGTTCACCCGCAGGCGCACCCGGTCGAAGAGCGGCGCGGGTTGCAGGCCGCCTTCGCGGATCATCTCGACGAGGGCCTGCGCATAGGCGCCGTAGGCTCCCGTCTCGGGAGGCGCGACGGTGCCGGGCGCGGCATTGTAGGCGATGAGGCTACCCGGCTCGGATTCGACCAGGGCGAGACCGCCCGCGAGCGGTTCCCCGGTCTTCACGAACGGGTTGGCGCGGGCCGCATCGAGCACGACGAACCGCGCCTTCAGCGGCACGGTGGACAGGCGCTTGATGTAGTCGGAGACGCGCAGGGCCGCGACCGGGACGTCGACGGCGCTGGGAATGCGGGCATCCACCGGCGCGAAGAAGGTCTCGCCCTCGAGCTGAAGTCCGTAACCTGCGAGGTAGACGAAGGCGACGGTATCCGGCCCGGAGCCCGCAGCCTTGTCGAGGAAGTCACGCAACGCCCGGCGCAAGGATTCCTCGTCGAGGTCGCGGGCGCCCACCACGTCGAAACCCGCGGCCTGAAGCGTCTGCGCGATGAGCCCGGCATCGTTGGCCGAGGTCGCGATCGGCGCGCCTTCATAGGCAGCGTTGCCGACGACTAGGGCGATGCGCTTCTCCGATTGCTGCGCGCTCGCCGGCATCGATGCCAGAAACACACTCACCAGAGCAGCCACGAGGGCGACGAGACGTGACAGGACCATTGCCGAGGATCTCCGTCCCCACGGGCGGCGTAGAACGGCCCCATGGAAAGCATCGGACACGATCGGTCGCACACTCGGCGAGAATTGTGGAGTCGTCCATAGCCGTCCAACATGGACGATCAGACGTCGATGCTACTCAATCCTCCACCGTCGCCGGATCGGCATGGAGGCCGGAGGCATCGGGAAAGCACGGAACAGGGAGGAAGGAGAGCAAATGAAGTCAGTCTCGATGACGATGGCCGTGTGTTTCGCTCAGCTATGGTCGAGCGGTGCTTTGGCTCGGAACGACGGCGCGTCGGAAGCCGAACCGGCACCGATCTCCAAGGCGTCTCAGCTTCCGAAATCCGTCGGAACGTGTTCGCGGACGACCATCACCGAGATCGGCGACCGTTTCGGGGGAGCCATCACCGGCGCCGGCAAGTCGGACGCCGCGAGTGGTACGGCCGTATCCTACGCCAATGGCGGCTACCAGATTTCCTATTCCCGGATCGCCGCGCTCGAGCGCTCGAAGGTGGGAGACGCGGTGATGGTGTGCCTCGTCTCCGTGCCGAAGGATTGCCCGAAGGGCGACGATCGCGGACGGGTCTACACCACCACCAACCTGCGTTCGGGAGATGTCTGGTCGATGCCGGATTCCCAGCACATGTGCGGCGGGGCCTGATGGCTCCGCTGATTACTGCTTCGAGCGATTGACGAGGGCCTGGAGCGTCCTCGCCACGGCCTCTGTGACGTTCTTGCGGTACTTCTTATGAACGAGTTGGCCGTTGTGATAGATGTCGTGCTCCACGTAGAGCCGCTCACCGTCCCACCGCACCACGTTGTCGGTCTCCGAGGTCTCCGTCACCCCGAGATCGTCGCGCAGGGTGATGTTGCTGGGTTGTGTCAACATATCGGGTCCTTTCAATCGTTGGTGGAGCGAAGGGCGTTCGCTAAGCGGCCTGCTCCCATAGGCGGAAGAGGACAAGGCCGCCGCGACGTGAGCCTCTCAGGAAAAGTCCGGTTCACGCCGAAAGGCCGGGATAGGTGAGACCGGAATAGGCCCTGTCGAGCCTGCTCGGCACGCGCGTGATTCACCTGGCGGACGCGGATGATGTCCCTGGTGGCGGATTGCATGGCTCTCGCCTTCCGTCGTTCTTCCACGCGATCTTAAAGAGGGGGCGCGCCCGATACCAGTGCGAAGCCTACATCGCTCGCCCGACGTCAGTCTCTCAATGGACGGCGACCTGGTTCTTGATCCGGTCATAGGTCGATCGGCTGAGGACGCGTTTCGACAGAAGCTGATCCACCGAGGCGTAGGGCCGACGCTGGGCGATCGCCCGCCCGATCATGCCGCCGCCCTTGAGGCCGTTGAGCTCCGCGAGCGATCCGGTGTTGAGATCCACCACGGAGACCGCTGCCGGCCCGGCCGTGTCGGCCGCATTCTCGACGGCCCGCTGCGTCTCGGTCTGAGCCGACTGCAGGGGAGGGCTCTGCGCAAGTGGCGCCGTGGGGCCGCCCGAGGGGACGGGAGCCGGGCTGAGTGCGGCATTCGCCTGTCCTTCCGGCAGGGTCGGTGGAGCAGCCGGTCGCGATAGCGGTCGGATCGGCGAAGGTGGCAGGATGGGTTGTGGTGCGGGCGAAGGCTGAGCCGATGCCGACGGTTGCGGAGCAGGTTGAGTGGTGGGCGCCGGCTCGCTGCGGCGCTCAGGCACCGCCTGCGCGGATCTCATCGGGTCGGGCTTCGGTGCTGTGGACTTGGCAGGATCGGTACGTTGCACCTGCGGGGCAGGCACGGGATCCTCGCCGCCATAAGGCCAGAAGGCCTGGACCAGGCCTGCAAGCGCCGCCGCCACGACGAAAAGAACGACCACTCGCAGAAGAGTCGAACCGCTGAGCATCGAACCCGCCTAACGCACACTATGCGGGTCGCACGTTAACATGGGAAACAAAGCAAAGTCTTGGCATCAAACCGAATGTCCTCAGGCACCTGCGACAGCAAAAGTCCTGCGAAAAACGTACTGAAGGACGCATCGACGAACCGCACCGGTCCCGGCATGGTCCGCCGCGATGACCACAAACTCCCCGTTCCCCTCTCTGAACCGGTTCGTCGTCGAGCGTCTGGGCGCGCTGCGCTACCTGCCGGCCTTGTTCCGCATCGTCTATGCCGCCAGCCCGCGCCTGCTGATGACGAGCGTCGCCTTGCGCCTCGTCCGAGCGAGTCTGCCGGTGCTGATGCTGTATCTCGCCAAGCTCATCCTCGATGCCATCGTCGCCGAGCATGCCCGGCCGCATCCGGCCGGAACAGAACTCGATGGCTGGCTCACGGACCCTGCTCTCAGCCGTCTGGCCGGTCTCGTCGCGCTCGAACTCGGCCTCGCCATCCTGTCCGACCTGATGGGGCGGCTGAGCACCCTCGTCGACGGATTGGTCGCGGACCTCTACGCGAACGCCGCCACCCTCCGGTTGATGCGCCATGCCGCCGCCCTCGACCTCGAACAATTCGAGGACAGCGCCCAGCAGGACCGGCTGGAACGCGCGCGCCGTCAGGTCACCGGACGCTCCAACCTGCTGTTTCAGCTCTTCGGACAGGGGCAGGACCTGATCACGCTCGTCTCCTTCGGGATCGGTCTGGCAGCCTACGCCCCCTGGCTGATCCTGCTGCTGGCCGGCTCCCTCGTCCCGGCCTTCCTGAACGAACTCTACTTCAACCGGCAGGGCTACCGCCTGGCCTGGACCCGCACGCCCGAGCGGCGCCAGATCGATTATCTGCGCTATCTCGGCGCCAGCGTGGAATCGGCCAAGGAGGTCAAGCTCTTCGGTCTCAACGGCTACATCGCCGAGCGCTACCGGGCTCTGGCGATCAAGCTCCTTGCCGACAACCGGGCCCTCGCCATCCGCCGCGCCGGCTGGGGCGGCGCTTTCGCGGCGCTCGGAACGCTCGCCTATTACGCGGCCTACGCGACGATCGTCTGGCGCACTGTGGCGGGAGCCTTCTCCATCGGCGACCTCGCTTTCCTCGCCGGCTCGTTCCAGCGCCTGCGCGGCCTGATCGAGGGCCTGCTGCTCGGCTTCTCGCAGATCTCGTCGCAGGCGCAGTATCTCGAAGACCTGTTCTCGTTCTTCGAGGTCGTGCCCCGCATCCGTTCGCCGGAGCGCCCGGTGCCGTTCCCGCAGCCGATCACCCACGGCATCGTCTTCGAGGATGTCGGGTTCCGCTATCCCGGCACCGAGACATGGGCGGTCCGCGGCTTGAGCTTCCACCTCGCCGCCGGGGAGGTGCTGGCGCTGGTGGGCGAGAACGGGGCCGGCAAGACCACCATCGTCAAGCTCCTGACCCGGCTCTACGACCCCACCGAGGGCCGCGTGCTGCTCGATGGTCGCCCGCTCTCGGATTACGATCTCGATGACCTGCGCGCCCGAATCGGTGTGATCTTCCAGGATTTCGTGCGCTTCGATTTCACCGCCGCCGAGAACGTCGCCGTCGGCCGCATCGACGAGCGTGACGATGCCGACCGGATCGCCCGCGCCGCCGGGCGCAGTCTCGCCGACGGCGTCATCGGACGCTTGCCGCTGGGCTACGACCAACCGCTCGGCAAGCGCTTCGCCGACGGCGTCGATCTCTCGGGCGGCGAGTGGCAGAAGATCGCCCTCAGCCGGGCCTACATGCGCGAGGCCGAGATCCTCATCCTCGACGAGCCCACCGCCGCCCTCGATGCCCGTGCCGAATTCGAGGTGTTCCAGCGCTTTCGCGATCTCAGTCGCGGCCGCAGTTGCGTGCTGATCTCGCACCGCTTCTCCACGGTGCGCATGGCCGATCGTATCCTCGTCCTCGCCGGCGGAAAGGTCGTCGAGGCCGGAACCCACGCGGAGCTACAGGCCAGGGGCGGGCGCTACGCGGAGCTGTTCGAGCTGCAGGCCGCCGGCTATCGTTGAGGTGCGATCCGGTATGCTCCCACGACAACACAGCCGAGGGGGAGCCGATACGATGCCCCGAAGCCGTTGCATCTCGTCGCCAGAACCATCATCACACCATCCAGATTCTCGGGCCGTTCGGCTCGCCCTCCCATGGATGAGGCGAAGCGAAGAGTCGGCAGTTCGACGCCGTCCGTGATCGTCCAGACATGAGAATAACACTATGAAGACGCGCGCTGCGGTCGCGTGGGAGGCCAAGAAGCCTCTCACCATCGAGACCATCGACATCGAAGGACCCAAGGCCGGCGAAGTTCTCATCGAACTGATGGCCACCGGCATCTGCCACACCGACGCCTACACCCTGTCGGGCCTCGACTCAGAGGGCAAGTTCCCGGCGATCCTCGGCCACGAGGGCGCGGGCATCGTCCGCGAGGTCGGCGCTGGCGTGACCACGCTGAAGCCCGGCGACCACGTCATCCCGCTCTACACGCCGGAATGCCGCAACTGTAAATCCTGCCTGTCGCAGCGGACCAATCTCTGCACTGCGATCCGGGCGACGCAAGGTCAGGGAGTGATGCCCGACGGCACGAGCCGCTTCTCCTGCGTCTCCACCGGCGGCAGCCCAGGCCCGAATTCGATCTTCCACTACATGGGCTGCTCGACCTTCTCGAACTTCACCGTCCTTCCCGCGATCGCGCTGGCGAAGATCCGCGAAGACGCGCCCTTCGACAAGATCTGCTACATCGGCTGCGGCGTCACCACCGGCATCGGCGCGGTGATCTACACCGCCAAGGTCTGGCCCGGTGCCAACGTCGTGGTGTTCGGCCTCGGCGGCATCGGCCTCAACGTGCTCCAGGCCGCCCGGATGGTCGGTGCCGACAAGATCATTGGCGTCGACATCAACCCGGACAAGCAGGAGATGGCGCGCAAGTTCGGCATGACCCACTTCATCAACCCGAAGGAGGTCGGCAACGATCACGTCGTCCAGGCGATCCTCGACGTGACGGGCGGCGGAGCGGATTTTTCGTTCGACTGCACCGGCAACGTCAACGTCATGCGCCAGGCACTCGAATGCTGCCATCGCGGCTGGGGTGAATCCATCGTCATCGGCGTGGCGGAAGCCGGCCGCGAGATCTCGACCCGTCCGTTCCAGCTCGTCACCGGCCGTGTCTGGAAGGGCTCGGCCTTCGGCGGCGCCCGTGGCCGCACCGACGTGCCGAAGATCGTCGACTGGTACATGGAGGGCAAGATCAACATCGACGATCTGATCACCCACACCATGCCGCTGGAAGACATCAATCACGGCTTCGACCTGATGCATGAAGGCAAGTCGATCCGGTCGGTCGTCATCTACTAAGGCGATCCCATCGATCCAACGTGAGTTTTCCCTCCCCACTCGGTGGGAGGGGAGACCCGTGCCCCCAGCAGGAGACACAGTCATGGAAACCATCTCGAAGGCCCGCGCCCATGGCGGCACGCAGGGCGTCTACAAGCACGATGCGAAGACCACCGGCTGTCCCATGACCTTCGCGGTATTCGTGCCGCCGCAGGCCGAGAACGGCCCGGTGCCGGTGCTCTGGTACCTGTCCGGCCTCACCTGCACCCATGCCAACGTCATGGACAAGGGCGAGTATCGCCAGGCCGCCGCCAAGCATGGCGTCATCATCGTCGCGCCCGACACCAGCCCGCGCGGCCCCGGCATCCCCGACGAGGCGGATAACTGGCAGTTCGGCTCCGGCGCCGGCTTCTACCTCGACGCCACCCAGGCGCCCTACGCCGCGAACTACCGGATGTGGAGCTACGTCACGGAAGAGCTTCCCGCCCTCATCGCCGAGAACTTCCCCGCCGACATGTCCCGCCAGGGCATCTTCGGCCATTCGATGGGCGGGCACGGCGCGCTGACCATCGCGCTCACCTATCCCGAACGCTTCAAGTCGTGCTCGGCCTTCGCGCCGATCGCGCAACCCTCCACCGCCGGATGGTCGAAGCCCGCCTTCGAGAAGTATCTCGGCACCGACGAAGCCTCATGGCGCGCCCACGATGCCACCGCCCTGATCGAGGACGGCCACCGCTTCCCCGAATTCCTGGTGGATCAAGGAACGGCCGACAGCTTCCTGCAGGACGGCCTGCGTCCCTGGCTTCTGGAAGAGGCCTGCGAAAAGGCCGGCATCGCCCTGACGCTGAACATGCGAGAGGGCTACGACCACTCGTACTTCTTCATCTCGACCTTCATGGACGATCACATCGCCTGGGCCGCCGACCGCCTGAAGTAAGGGCGCGACTCCCAACCATATCCTCGGCCGATCGCGCCGAGGATGTGGCCCGTGGACGGGCTCTTTGATTTCCACATGTCAGTTTCAAAGTGTCGGATACTGCCGAATTCCATCGGTCTGTCGCGGATTTCCTGCAGACGCTCGAACGGCATGTATTCCGCCCATCGTACCATGCGCCATCAAGCCGAACGCCAAATCCGCAGCGCATTGTGTTGCGTCGAGAACGAGCGACGGCAAACACCTGGCTTTATCCACTGATCCGTTAGAGCCGCCATGTCGCCGAGCGACGGTGTCGGGGCCGCGTTTTGCAAAGCCCGGCGAACGGAAATCTAGCTTGGGCTGGACCGGAGACTCGCGGACAACTTCTGCGATCTGTGTCGCACCTGCAACGGCGACGAACGAACATGGTCCGGTATCTTGTCAGCGATTGCGCCGACAGCTACGGCAGAAGTCGAAAATTCACGTTGTATTACAGTAGTTTATCATAATTCCAAAGAACGCCGCAGGTCGAGCCTCGCTGTTTCCGCGAGCCCGTTCTGCTGCCTGTCATCCGGAGCCGCGGTCCATGTCGTTGTCCCTCTTCGCCTGCTCGGCTTCACTCGCGACCGGCGTATCGCTCATTGCGTTGGCGCTCACGGGCGCTGCCTCGGCGCAGGAGCGGGCCGTGACCCTGGATACCCTGAGCGTCGAAGGCTCGGGATCAGGTGTCGGCACGGGAGGAGGGAACGGCAGGCGCGGCCCCGAGACCGCTCGCGGCCCGGTGGACGGCTACGTTGCCACCCGCAGTGCCACGGCGACCAAGACCGACACGCCGATCATCCGCACGCCGCAATCGATCAGTGTCGTCGGTGCCGAGCAGATCAAGGCGCAGGGCTCCCAGACCCTGTCCGAGGCCGTGCGTTACACTCCGGGCATCTACGCCAACCAGTTCGGCCCCGACACGCGCCTCGACTGGTTCCTGATCCGTGGGTTCTCGGCAACGGAATCTGGCCTGTTCCGCGACGGCCTCCAGCTGTTCCAGACCTCGTTCGCGAACTTTCGCATCGACCCATTCGGCGCCGAGCGTATCGAGGTGCTGCGCGGTCCCGCCGCCACGCTGTTCGGCGGCAGCCCCGTGGGCGGCCTCGTCAACATCGTCTCGAAGCGCCCGACCTTCGAGCCCTTGCACTACCTCGAACTCGGCGGCGGTTCGTTCAGCCAGCGCTACGCCGCCTTCGATCTCGGCGGCCCGGCGGACGAGTCCGGCCACTGGTTCTACCGCCTGACCGGCCGGTTCCAGAATGGCGACGCTCAGGTGAACTTCGCGCCGGAGGATCGCTACTACATTGCCCCGAGCTTCACCTATAAGCCCGACGGCGCCACCACCTTTACGGTGCTGACGAGCTTCCAGCGGGATGAGACCGGCGGTGCCGGCCAGTTCCTTCCCTATTTCGGAACCGTACGGAACAACGCCTCGGGGTTCCGCATCGACCGCAAGCTCAATGCCAGCGACCCAATCGTCGATCGCTACACCCGCAATCAGGCTAATCTTGGTTACGAGTTCGAACACCACATCGACGACGTCTGGACCGTGCGTCAGAACTTTCGCTATTCGTTCACGGAAGTCACCGATAAGCGCTACGTCGCTAACGGTTACATGGATGCGTCGCAGACCACTCTGGCACGCTATGGCTTCCAGACCACACCCCGCGCTGGGATATTCACTGTCGACAACCAAGCGGAAGCCCGATTCAGCGATGGTTACTTCGGTCATACATTGCTGATGGGCGTCGACTATAAGCGTTACAGCCTATCCGATACGCAAGCCTCGACCTTCCCGGTTCCATCGCTGAACATCCTGTTTCCGCGTTATTACCAGTCGGCGGCGGCGCCGACGCCGTACCGCGTGATCAATCAGCAACTCCAGCAGGTCGGCCTTTATGCCCAGGATCAGATCGCACTCACCGAGCGTCTGACCTTCCTCATCGGCGGGCGCCAGGACTTCGTCGACAACAACGTCGATGACAAGCTGAACCCATTGAACTCGACCACAATCAGCGAGAGCGCCTTCACTGGCCGCCTCGGTCTGATTTACAATTTCGACAACGGACTCGCGCCCTACGTCACCTACGGAACGTCGTTTAACCCGACCGCCGGCGTACTGGCCAGCAATGTCCCGGCGAAATCTGGCAAGGGGGATCAGATTGAGGTCGGCGCCAAGTTTCAGCCGGCGGGATGGAACACCCTGTTCACGGTGGCGGCCTTCGATCTGGTGCGTGAGAACGTGCTGACCTCGACCATACAAGATCCCTTCGTCAATGTTCAGCTTGGCAAGGTCCGCTCGCGCGGCTTCGAGGCTTCGGCGGTCGCCACCCTCGCGGAAGGACTCAACCTCACCGCGTCGTATACGATCTATGGCCTGCGCACGATCGAAGGCGCAGCGACAGGTGACCTCAGTGTCGGTAACGTGCCGGTTGGCATCCCCGAGAATCTCGCATCGCTCTGGGCCGATTACACGATCCCGGTCGGCGACTTCAAAGGCTTCGGCTTCGGCGGTGGCGTAAACTACGTCGGCAGATCCTACGCGGATCTCAGTAATACGCTGACAGTGCCTGATTACGTTACCTTCGATGCATCGGTTCATTACGATTACGCTGGATGGCGCGCCGCCGTGAACGTGCTCAACATCGGCGACCGCCGCTTCGTCTCGTCCTGCTCCTCACCCACCGCCTGTTTCTACGGCACCCAGCGCAAGGTCGTGGCGAGCGTTTCGTACAAGTGGTGAGCCCTTCCACCATCTGCTGAATCGCCGACCTGATCCCGACGAGCCGAACTCGTCGGGATTTTTTTCATGAGCCTTGGAGATCAAGATCCTTGGTGATCAGGACTTGGTCGGCGCCCAGATTCCCAGTGACGAGGCGTCGACGGGGCGCGGCAGGAGGCCTTCGCTGCGGAACGCATCCGCGATAGTCTGCTGCTCCGAGAGACCCTCTCGGGTGACCGGCTCCACCGCATAGGTGCGGCGGGCATTGGCCTTCGTGACGATGGCCGGATCGAGCTTCCACAAGGCGCCGAGGCGGTTCGCGGCCTCGGCGGGATTGGCCTTCACCCAGCTTCCGGTGTCGCGCAGCTTGGCGAAGACGATGTCGAGGACGTCGCCGTGCTTGGCTGCATACTCGTCCGAGGCGAGATAATAGCGCTTGTAGAGCGACAGGCCGGTGCCGTCCTTCAGGATACGAGCGCCCGATTGCAACTCGGCAGCCGACAGGAACGGATCCCATGCGACCCAGGCCTCGACCCCGCCGGCGGCGAGCGCCGTGCGCCCATCCGCAGGGGTGAGATAGGCAGGGGAGATCGCCTTGAACGGGATGCCCTCCGCCTTCAGGGCGGCGAGCAGCAGATAATGGCTGCCCGCGCCCTTCGTCACCGCGACTTTGCGGCCCTTCAGCTCCGCCACCGAAGTGATCGCAGAATCGGCGCCGACGACGATGGCCTGAGCGCTCGGGGAGGCGGCTTCCTGCGCCACGTAGGTGATCCGCGCATTGGCGGCCTGGGCGAAGATCGGCACCGTATCGGCGACATCCGCCGAGAGGTCGATCTGGCCCGCATTGAGCGCCTCCATCACCGGCAGGCCGCTGGTGAACTCGTGCCACGACAGGCCGACGCCGAGGGGTTCCAACGCCTTTTCCAGGCTGCCATCCTGCTTGACCAGGGCGATCAGGGTCGAGGATTTCTGGTAGCCGATGCGCAGAATCTTCGGATCGGCGGCGAACGTGTCTCTCGGAGCAAGGGCAAGAAGACTCAGCGCGGCGGCGGCCCGCAGCGCGTGGCGACGATGGATCATGGAACGGTGTCTCTTGGTCGGAGGCGGGATCAGGGATGCTTGTGGATGGGGTCGATCCAGTGGACCGTCTCGGGACGCTCGACCGGCTCCACGTCGGTAATGTTGACCACCACCGCCTCGTTGTCGGAGCGCACCAGGACGCAGTTCAGGGGTTGGTCCGGATCGGCGTTGATCTCCTGGTGCGGCACGTAGGGCGGTACGAAGATGAAATCGCCTGGGCCGGCCTCGGCCACGAATTCGAGCTTGTCGCCCCAGCGCATGCGTGCGCGACCGGAGACCACGTAGATCACGCTTTCCAACGCGCCGTGATGGTGCACGCCGGTCTTGGCGTCGGGGGCGATCGCCACCGTGCCGGCCCAGATCTTCTGTGCGCCGACGCGGGCGTGGTTGATCGCCGCCTGCCGGAACATGCCCGGCGTCTGGGCCGTGTTGGAATCGAGTTTGTCGCCGGGGATCACCCGCACACCGTCATGCTTCCAGCGCTCGGTGGCGTGCGTCGTTTCGTGATCATGCGCGTGGTCGTGGTCGGAGTGGTCTTGGTCGGAATGGTCGTGCATCGCATCCGCTCCTTCAGGAATCGTCGGTCCGGCCTCATCGTATCGCGACGGCGGCCGGTTCGAAGCTCCGATCGAGGATGGCGTCGGCACGCGGTGCCCGGGCCGCGGGGATCAGACCGGAGCGGACATAGAGCTCGATGTTGCGCTGCTCGTGGGCCACCACCACGTCGTCGATGGGCACGGCACGATACTGCGCCCGTGAGAACCAGCGCAAAGGCACGGTCTCCGGCAGGCCGATGAGTTTCGACCACACCGCTGCGTAGGGGGCCGGGTCCTTCAACGCCCATTCCCGCGCGCTCACGAGACGCCGACCGAAATCGGCGAGCTGTGCCCTCTTGGACTTCAGGGCCGCGTCGCTTGCCACCGCGAAACTCAGGCCCGGAGTGATGCCGTTGCCGTCGCGGACGACACGGGCGAGGCCGGCGATCTCGGCGGTGGAGGTGTAGGGCTCCCAGGTCGACCACGCATCGACGCTGCCGCTCGCCAGCGCGATCTTGGCATCCGCCGGGGGCAGGAAGCGCAGGGTCACGGCATTGGCCGGCAAGCCGACTTCCTCCAATGCGGCGAGGACGACCTGATGGCCGATCGAGCCGCGATTGGTGGCGATGCTCTTGCCCCGAAGGTCGGCCACCGTCTTGATCGGCGAATCCTTGGCCACCAGAATCGCGAGGCCGTCCTGCTGGTTGCGGAAGGCGAGGAAGGCCTTCACCGGTACGCCCGCCGCGGCTGCGAAGGTGAAGGGCGCATCGCCGACGCCGCCGGCATCGATCGCCCCGGCGTTGAGGGCTTCGAGTAGGGGAGCCGCTGCGGGAAACTCGCTCCATTCGAGGCGATAGGGCAGGTCGGCGAGAACGCCGGCCGCCTCCATCAGCGCGCGGGCGTTGCCGCGTTGGTCGCCGACGCGCAGAATCGTCTCGTCGGCGCGAGCGATGCCGGACAATGCGAAGAGCGCGAGGATGGCGATGAGCGCGCGCATCAGGCTGCCTCCGCCCGCGAGCCGCGCTGGGCGAGCAGGCGCTTGAAGGTCGGGATCAGGTCGCGGCCATAGGCGATGGCATCCTCGAGAGGGTCGAATCCGCGGATCAGGAAGGTCCGCACTCCGAGGTCGTGATAGTCGAGGAGCGCCTCCGCCACCTGTTCCGGCGTGCCGACGAGGGCGGTGGAATTGCCCGAGGCCCCCGTCTCCCTGGCGATGGCGGTATACAGGCGTTTGTCGAGTCGCGAGCCCTGGGACGCCGCCGCGAGCAGCCGGCGCGAGCCCTCGTTCTCGGGGACCGGCGCCGGGCCGAGTCCCTTGGCGGCGCGGGTGGCGCGGGTGCGCGCCAATGTGTCCTCGGCCTTGGCCCAGGCTTCCGCCTCTGTCGCCGCCAGGATCGGCCGGAACGACAGGCTGAAGCGGGGATCGCGTCCATGGGGCGCCGCCGCCGCCCGAACCTTGGAGATCGCCTCGCGGACCTGATCGAGACTCTCGCCCCACAGGGCATAGGTATCGGCGTGGCGGCCGGCCACAGCGATCGCGGCAGGAGAGGCCCCGCCGAAGAAGACCGGGATGCCGCGCGGATCCACCGGCTTCACCTCGGAGAATCCCCGGTCGATCCGGTAGTGCTCGCCGGCGAAGTCGAACGGCGCATCGGCGGTCCAGACCTGCCGGGCGATGGTGAGGAACTCGTCGGTGCGGGCGTAGCGCTCGTCCTTGGTGAGGTGGTCGCCGTCCTGCGCCAATTCCCTGTCGTCGCCGCCGCTGATGGCGTGGATGGCGACGCGGCCGCCCGTCAACTGGTCGAGGGTCGCGAATTGCCGCGCGGCCACCGTCGGCGCGGTGAAGCCGGTGCGGTGGGCGATCATCAGGCCGATGCGGTCGGTCACCGCCGCGATCTGCGCCGAGAGCAGAAGCGCGTCCGGCGCCGTTGCGTAGAAGGCCACGAGAATCCGGTCGAACCCGCCCCAATCATGGGCCTGGGCGAGCAACCGCAGGTAGTCGCGGTCGATGGCGGGGCCAGAGGCCGCATGGGTTTCGGACGTGTAGCGTGGGGCGGCGAAGCCGATGAACTCGACGGCGTCCGCTGGCAGGAAGCTCATGTCGATCTCCTTATGAGTATCAGAAGGTGCTTTGATCTCAGACGCCGAAGGCGGCGCGACCGGCTGACGCGCGGACTGCATCGGCCTGCGGCCAGTGGATGCGCCCGCACAGGACGTCCCTCAGGTGCCGTTCCAGCGGGTTCTTTCGTGACAGACCGGGATTGCCGGCCAGTTCGACGGCACGTTGGACGACCAGGATCGCGTTTTCGGTGATGGTGGTCTTGAGGAAGCCGGATTCGCCAACCGAGGGACAGTTGCCCTCGTCGACATCCGCCGCGAAGCTCCGGATCAAGCGCGCATTCACCGCCAGCAAACGCTCGTTATCGCCGACGGCATCGTGAAATCGCGGCAGGGTCGCGAGGCTCTGGCCAAGGCTGCCGGGCCTGCGATCCTTCGCGAAGGCGATGAACCACGCCTGCGCCGCGCGGGCGACGCCGTCGTAGAGGGCAGACAGCATCGCCGTGCTCCAGGCCTGCTGGTCGGTGTCCGGCTTGCGCCATCCATCCGGCGAACGAAGGTCCACGGCATGGTCGGCGGGGACCACGACATCCTTCAGCACCACGTCGTGGCTGCCGCTGGCGCGCAGGCCGAGATGGTCCCAGCTCTCCTCGATCCGGACGCCCTCGGATCCCATCGGCACGAGGATGTTGCCGATGCGCGGCTCCGCCTCGTCGATTCGGACGAAGACGAGCCCATGGGTCAGGGCCGGGCTACCGGTGGAATAGATCTTCCGCCCGTTTATCAGCCAGCCCGTCGATGTCGCCCGCGCCACCGTTTCGGGCATGCCGCCTCTGGCGGGCGTGCCGAGTTCGGGCTCGACCCTCAGGGCATTGATGAGCGCACCGTCCTCCACCGCCGCACGGCCCAGCCTGTCCGCGACCGCCCGAGGCCACGCTTCGCGCGTGTGGATCAGCCCATGCTGAAGGAAATGCATGGTGAGCACCAACGCAGTGGACGGATCACCCTGAGCCAGTGTCCCGATCACCTTCGTGGCCTGATCCAGCCCCGCGCCGCCGCCGCCGAGCCTGCGTGGCACGGTCAGTGACGGCAGGCCGGCCTGCCGAAGATCGGCGATGTTGTCATGCGCGAAGCGGCCGGCGCGGTCATGCCCCTCGGCCCGTTCGGCAAATAGCCGGGCGAGCCCTTCGGCGGTGTCGCGCAGAGGCGGAGATAGGATCATTCGGGAACAGGATCTTCGAACGGATAAGATGGCCGAGCGGATGAGAAATGCTCCTGGCCAATTACCGGAATGGTCTCGCCGAATGCCCGGTCTGTCAACGAGAACGTTCTCTTTTCAGAACGGCGTATCGGAGTAAGGGCTTGCTCGTTTCGTATTCAAAATCGAAGAAAATGCTATAACGGTAATGACGGAAGGCAAATTCTTGGACTTTCAGCCCTTCGAAACTCCGGTCCGCCCATGACCGCTCGGCCGAAATCGTTCGACAAAACAAACGCTTTCGCGGCTATGACCAAACGCGATGACGCGACAGTGCGGCAGGCGCCGCCGATATGTGTTCCGCCGCATCGGGACTGGCGATGAAGCTCAGCTTTCCGAACTCCCAGCCTTCGATCCAATCCTCCAGCTCGGCGGAACCGTCGCGGCACGGGCAATTGTCGATGGTCTCGCCACGCCCATAGGCTCGCAAACCCAGCCAGTACCAATCCGGGGGCGAGGCGGTCTTCATGGCAGTCTCCCTCTTCGAGGAAGCTCATGCCATGGGGTAGGAGACCGTCACATCCTCCAGATGGGGGAGCGCGATCATTGGTATCAGGTCGCGAGTTGCCGGATCAGCCCGCGACGCCTTCGCGGGACAGCAGGTCGCGCTTGCGCTCGACACCCCAGCGATAGCCCGAGAGCGAGCCGTCCGAGCGGACCACCCGATGGCAGGGAATCGCCACGGCGAGGGCGTTGGCGCCGCACGCCCGCGCCACGGCTCGGGTCGCTGCCGGCGCGCCGATGGCTCGAGCGACGTCGGCATAGGTCGCTGTGGTGCCGACGGGGATCTTGCGCAGGGCGGTCCAGACCCGCTGCTGGAAGGCGGTCCCGCCGATATCGAGCGGCAAATCGAGGCCGCGCGCGGGCGCCTCGACGAAACCCACCACCTGCGCCATCCAGGCTTCGAATGTGGGTTCGCCGCCGATCAGTTCGGCCTTCGGAAAACGGTCCTGGAGATCGCGGGCGAGAATATCGGGATCATCCCCGAGAAGGATGGCACAGACGCCCTTGCCGGTCGCCGCCACCAGGATGGCGCCGAGCGCGCATTGGCCGATGGCGAACCGGATCGCGACGCCTTCGCCGCCGGAGCGATAGACCTTCGGCGCCATGCCGAGGCGCTCGGCGGCGTCGGCGTAGAACTGGCTCAGCGAGGCGTAGCCGGCCCCGTAGATCGCTTGAGTGACCGAATTGGCCTGTCTCAGCCCCGCGGCGAGACCCTGCGCACGTCGTGCCGCCGCATAGGCTTTCGGCGTTACGCCGGTGACCGTTCTGAAGACGCGGTGGAAATGGAAAGCACTCAGGCCGGCCGCCTTCGCCAAGGCGTCGAGGCGAGGCACCGCCTCGGCTTCGTCGATGAGGCGGCAGGCGCGGGCGATGGCCTCGGCCCGGCGGGCATCGAGGCTCGGCTCGTTGGGCCGGCAGCGCTTGCAGGCGCGGAAGCCGGCGGCCTCCGCCTCGGCGCAGGTGGCATGAAAGCTGACATTCTCGCGCCGCGCGGCACGCGCGGCACAACTCGGCCGGCAATACACGCCGGTGGTACGGACCGCGTAAACGAAACGGCCATCGGCCGCTTCGTCGCGGGCAGCCAGGGCTGCCCACCGCTCGGCATCGTCGGTCATGAAGGCGGCAACGGCCATGGCGTCGAACTCTCGAGCGGAGGAAGGTGGCGCAGCGGATGCGCCGTGTCATGTCGTCATCCTGGCTCCGAAGGCCGAGGATCGCATCCCGGTTCTTGCTCCGGCTTTCGCTTTACACGCTCCTGCCGTCCTCGGTTCACCGACAGGTTTCGCTCTCGCCGGTGGCCGCGCCATGAAATGCGCCACCTTGTGCATGCAGAGCGCGAACAATCCCGCGATGGCGACCATGGCGGCATCAACCAGAGGAAGGCAGGGTCGAACCGCAGCAATGCGCTCGGCGAGGGAGCGGCGGCGGCGATCGGATCCGCCGGGGCGACGGCGCCGAACAGGGAGGCGTTGGCGATGGCCCTGTCTCGCCATGCGGCCCGATGAGGCCGGAACAGCGGAACGACGGTCATCAAGAGCTTAGGCGACGAAGAAGGCGCGGATTTTCTAATCCGCGCGGCCCGGCGGCAGCATGGCGCATCCCAATCCCGAAGAGCGAGCAAAAGCTGCTGCACGACGAGGCTCGATGTTTCAGGTCGTCATAGGTTGGCGGAGGTGCAAAGACAGCAGCTCTCCAGATCGTGTTGTGACATCGTCTGGCAAAGACTGTACCGCCATTGCAGGTGCTATATTTGGATCTGTTTTATTTCAAACGTTGATTTTCTTACTTTAGCTTCGCCGTGCTTAGCGATTCGCCAGGGGCGATTACGCTCGGTCCGGCAAGATGGTTTTCAACGAACCGCCGAGTGACGCTTGCTGCCATGCGTGCGGCCCGTTTGCGATTTCTGTTGTCGCCTGCTGACGCACGTCACGGGCATGCGCCGTGAACGGCTGGGTCCACCACCCGACATCCTCGCAAACCGCTTCCGCACGAACGAGCCGGAATTTTAATCCGTGGTATATTGTATGCCTTGAATTTTGATGCATGATGGTCGAATCGACGAGACGAACCACCAACAAGAATGGATTCAGGGATGGAACGACAGGACCCACCGTCCGCCAAGTGGCGGCAACTCGCCTTCGGCGTCCTCTGCATGGCGATGATCGCCAACCTGCAATACGGATGGACGCTGTTCGTCGATCCGATCGACGCCAAGTTCCACTGGGGCCGCGCTGCCATCCAGTTCGCCTTCACCATATTCGTCGCCACCGAGACCTGGCTTGTACCGGTCGAAGCCTGGTTCGTGGACCGCTACGGCCCGCGCATCGTCGTCTGCTTCGGCGGCGTGATGATCGCGCTGGCCTGGCTCATCAACTCTCAGGCGTCTTCGCTCTGGATGCTCTATGCCGGCTCCGTGATCGGCGGGATCGGTGCCGGATCGGTTTACGGAACCTGCGTCGGCAACGCGCTGAAATGGTTTCCGCACCGGCGCGGCCTCGCCGCCGGTGCCACGGCGGCCGGTTTCGGTGCCGGAGCCGCGGTCACGGTGGTGCCGATCGCCAAGATGATCGCCAGCAGCGGTTACCAGGACGCGTTCCTGTATTTCGGCCTCGGTCAGGGCGCCATCGTCGTGCTGCTGTCGTTCTTCCTGCGCAAGCCCTCCGTCGCCGTGCCGATGCAGCGCAAGAGTCTGCGCCTGCCGCAGACCAAGGTCGACCGCACCCCGCGAGAGGTCGTGCGCACGCCGGTCTTCTGGGTGATGTACGTCATCTTCGTGATGGTGGCCTCGGGTGGATTGATGGCCGCGGCGCAGATCGCGCCCATCGCCCACGACTTCAAGGTCGCGGATGTCCCCGTCAGCCTGTTCGGCCTGCAGATGGCGGCGCTGACCTTCGCGATCTCCCTCGATCGGATTTTCGACGGGTTCGGACGTCCGTTCTTCGGCTTCGTTTCCGATACGATCGGGCGCGAGAATACGATGTTCATCGCCTTCTCCACCGCGGCCGCGGCGATCATCCTGCTCTTGAGCTACGGCTCCAACCCGCTGGTCTTCGTGTTCTCGACAGCGATCTATTTCGGCGTCTTCGGCGAGATCTACTCGCTGTTTCCCGCAACCTGCGGCGACACGTTCGGCTCCACCTTCGCCACGACCAATGCCGGGTTGCTCTACACCGCCAAGGGGACTGCCTCGTTCCTCGTGCCTGTGGCGAGCATCATCTCGGCGACTTATGGCTGGTCGGCGGTGTTCTCGATCATCATCGGGCTGAACGTGGCGGCCGCCGTGCTCGCGATGTTCGTCCTCCGGCCGATGCGGGCACGCTACCTCGCGCAAGGCCCGGCTCTTGCTCTGGAAACGACCGAGGAATCCGGGCCTGCCCGCCTCGCACGGAATCCGGTCTGATCCGTCCGGGTCGCGTCGCCGGGCCGGCCATCGACGATCCGGCTCCCTCGGGGAGGGGGCCGGGAATGCCCCCGACCCCTTGAGGTCCGTCATGCACCTTGCCGCCATCCTGGCGCTTCAGAGCGTTCCCTTCGCGGGCCTGATCCTGGCCGGGGGAGAGGACAGGGACCTGTTCACTGTCGTCTACATCGCGGCCCTCGGCCTGATCCTGGCCCTGGACACCCTGCTCGGCGGCACGTTCGAGATCGCCACGGCTTTCGGAGGCGGGGTCCGCTGAGCAGGCTCGCGTCGGCAAGCCGATGCTTCACATCGCCGAGGCATCTGACGTGTCGCAGGTTTCGGTCCGCAAAACTGGTGACCGCTTTTCCTGAACCTGCCGAGAGGCGCCTGCGCCCGCTCTCCTCGAACCGCCTCGACGATCCGCGTATCAACCCCGTCGAGGCGTCCCGCCCGGTACCGGACGGGACGAGTTCGCGTCAGGCGGCGCGGACGGTTGCGAGGAAGCGAGAGACCTCCGCACCGAGATGCTCGGACTGGCGCGACAGTTCGGAGGCGGCGGACAGGACCTGGCCGGCCGCCATCCCGGTTTCCTCCGAGGCCTGGGCCACGCCGGCAATGTTGCCGGTCACCTCATTGGTGCCTGTCGATGCCTGGGCGACGTTGCGGACGATCTCCTGCGTCGCCGCACCCTGTTGTTCCACCGCGGCGGCGATCGAGGCCGCCATGTCGTCGATCTCGCGGATCCGTCCCGAGATGCCGCCGATCGCCGTGACGGCCTGAGCGGTGACGCCCTGCACCTCGCCGATCTGGCGGCTGATCTCCTCGGTCGCCTTGGCGGTCTGGGCGGCGAGGGCCTTCACCTCGCTCGCGACCACCGCGAAGCCCCGCCCCGCCGCGCCGGCGCGCGCCGCCTCGATCGTGGCATTGAGCGCCAGCAGGTTCGTCTGGCTGGCGATCGTCGAGATCATGCCCACCATGTCGCCGATGCGGGCCGACGTGGTCTGCAGGGCCTGGACCAGATGCACGGTCTGATCGGCCTCGCCCACGGCCGATTGAGCCAGCATGGCCGAACCGGACACCTGGCGACCGATCTCCTGCACCGACGAGCCCAGTTCCTCGGCGGCCGCCGCGACGGTGTTGACGTTGGTGGCGGCCTCCTCGGCGGCTGCAGCGACGGTGGAGGACTGAGCCGCCGTCTCGTTGGCGCTGGCGGTCATCTGCTGGGCGGTGGCCTGGAGTTCGGTGGCCGATGAGGACACGGTCCCGACGATACCGCCGACGGCACGCTCGAAGCCGTCGGCTAACTCGATCATCGTGCGCTTGCGCTCGGCCGCCGCGGCCTCGTCCGCCCCGCGCTTGATTTCGGCTTCCTCGGCGGCCTTGCGGGCGACCATGGCCTTGATGCCCTCGACGGCCTTTCCGACGGCGCCGATCTCGTCACCGCGGGCGGCTTCCTTGATCTGCGCATCGATCTCGCCCCGGGCCATGCGCTGGAGAACGCTGACGAGGTTGCCGAGCGGGCGGGCGACCTGCGCGATGACCGTATAGATGCCGTAGGCGATGGTCAGCGCGGCGAGACCGAGCGCAGCCAGCAAGGTGAGTCGGGTCCAACCGGACGTCGTCTCGGAGCGCTGGTATTCCGCCTCCACCTCACGCACCTGCAGCGTGGCCAGTTTCGTCAGGTTCGCGTTGGTCGCCTGCAGACTTTTCAGAAGGTCCGCATGCGTCGTCTCGAAATCCGAACCGTTGCCGGCAGCGATGCGCTTGAGGATCTCGGCCATGATGACGCCGTTCCCGTCGATCCGGCCCTGCAGGTCCTTGGATATGATCTGCTCTTCCTGTGTCAGGTAGGTCGCCAGGTAGGCCGACCATTCCTTGGTGACGTTCGAGAGGTCGCGCTCGATCTTCTCCTTGGCCTGGCCCGGCTCGATCTGACCGCTGCGCAGCGCGCGCGAGACGTTGGTCAAGTCGTCATAGGCATCGCGGATGACGATGAATTGCCGAAGAGGGATGACACGATCTTCGAAGGTGGTTTTGAGGCTTTGATGACTCCAATGGAGTGCAAGATTAGCGATGCCTGCGGTTGCAAGGAGAACGAGACCGATACAAGCCAGCAATGCTACAAGTCTAAGCTTGATGGTCATTGTCATTGGTGATGCTTTCAAACTGTGCGGACTAGGTGTCACGAAAAACCGAACTGGTCCGTGACTCTTGGCTCAAGACGCACAATATTTATGCAAATTGATTATAATCTCATAAACAGATCGGTTCAGAGGCTGAACAATGAGCGATCTGCGTCAATTGGGCGTCAGGGAAAAGGGAGCGGCAACACGGTCCGACGTTGTGTTCAGGCATTCGATAACGGGGATCGAAGAAGACCTGCACAAGGCCGGATCGAGGACGTCGACGACGGTTCTCGATCACCGCGAGAGCCGCTTTCGTCGACGGGTTCGGGGCGACATCAGCCCCGCCCGTGGGCATCCGGCATCCGAGGCGGCAGGCCGATTTCGACGATCGCCGGTCTCCCTCAGACGGGCTGGTAGGTGTGCTCGTCCGCGGGGAAACGGCCGGCGCGGACCTCTTCGGCATAGGCCTCCACGGCGCCCTCGATCTGCCCGCGCAGGGAGCCGAAGCGCTTGACGAATTTCGGCACCCTGTCGCTCAGCCCGAGCATGTCCTCGAGCACCAGGATCTGACCGTCGCAGGCGGTGGAAGCACCGATGCCGATGGTCACCGTGGTGATCGAGGGCGCCGTGGCGATGGCGCGGGCCACCGGCTCCACGATCCCTTCCATGACGATCGCGAACGCTCCCGCGTCGCTGATCGCCTGGGCGTCCTGCATCAGCTTACGCTCGCCATCCTCGCCGCGTCCCTGAACGCGAAAGCCGCCCATCGTATTCACGGATTGCGGGGTGAGTCCGATATGGCCCATGACGGGAATGCCCCGCTCCACCAGAAAGGCCACGGTCTCGGCGAAGCGCGCGCCGCCTTCCATCTTGATCGCGCCGGCGCCGGTCTCCTTCAGCACGCGGGCAGCGTTCATGAAGGCCTGTTGCGGGCTCGCCTCGTAAGAGCCGAAGGGCATGTCGACCACGATGAGCGCCTTCGAGGTGCCGCGGATCACGGCCTGCGCCTGGACGATCATCATCTCCAGCGTCACCGGCAGAGTCGTTTCCATCCCGTGCATGACCATGCCGAGGGAATCACCCACGAGGATGAAGTCGCAATGCGGATCGAGGATACCGGCGGTGTGGGCATGGTACGCCGTCAGCGCGATGATCTTGCGCCCCTCGGCCTTCCGCTTGGCAAGGTCCACAGCGCGGATGCGGCGTGACTGCACGACTTGCGACATCGATCTCAACCCGGTTTGGCAGCCGGCTCAAGGGCCGGAGGCGCGTCGGGGATTTCTATACGCATAGAGCACGTAAATCACGCGCCGGAATGACGGTTGTCGTCACCTGTATGATGAGGGCTGGAGAGGCTGACTTCATGTAACATTAGCGATCTCGGCGATGGCGTCGCTCGTAGTCGCTGCCCTTGCCGGGCGTTTCCTCCCTAGACGTCGGGCCGTCTCCGGTGCCTTTATTCTGCCACAACCGCGGCCGTGTCAACGGGCTGCTTCGGTTCGCAACCCTCCGGGGCTACTTATTTTGCGAGCTTCCTTTGATCTCCGATCCTTTCTCCTGTGGCATACCTTAGAAACGGGTCGTCAAAGCGTTCAGCCAATCGGGCGATGCAGCCACGAGCGCCGTCTCTAGTCGTTTATCGAGCCCGGTCAGGATCGCGAATCCGGTGACCACGAGGACGATCCCGAGCAGAGCCTTCAGGCCCTTGCCCGCCTGGATCATCCGCGTTCGCCACGCCATCAGCACCTGGCGCGACAGCAGCCCTAGGACGAGCAGGGGCAGGGCGGCACCGAGGCCGAAGACCAGCATGGTGAAGGCCACCTGCACCAGGTCCTTGCCCTGAGCGGCGAGCAGAGAGGCAGCGCCGAGGGTCGGTCCGACACAGGGGCTCCACACCGCGCCGAGGAGGAGGCCAACGGCGAACTGACCCGCGAGGCCCGTCGAGGCAAAGCCGCCGAAACGCCGCTCCGCCCAATCGCTGAGCGGCCCGCCGGCGGTGGCGAGGCGGATCTGGAGAGCGGGCAGGATGAGGATCGTCCCGACCGCGACGAGCAGGACGGCCGCGACCGGGCGAAAGACATCGCCATCGAGCCCGAGGCTGAAGCCGATCGTCGCCACGAACAGGCCGAGCGCCACAAAGGATAGAGCGAGTCCTGCCGCGAGGGCGACCGGGCCGAATCTATGCTCCGAGGCCGCTGCGCCGAGCACGAGGGGAAGCAGGGGGAGAACGCACGGCGACAGGATGGTGAGCAGGCCGGCGAGGAAGGCGAGCCCGAGCGTGGCATTCATGGCGTCGACGCCCGTTTCGATCTCGACCGCTGCCCTAGAGACCTTTCTCCACCAGCGACTCGATCCATTCCGCCTGCGTCTCTCCCACCGAGCGACCGACTTCTTCGCGTCCCTTGAAGGCGATCAGCGTGCTCTGCATACGCGCCTCGAACCGGCGCATCAGGGCCTTCTGCGTATCGAAGTCGATTTCGTAGATGGCGAGATCCTTGAAGCGCGGCTGATCGGACAGCGCCTTCAGGATCGGCCGCTGCGTCTTGCAAATCGGGCACCACGGCGCCGTCACTTCCACGATGATCGGTCGCCCGGCGGCCTGGGCCGCATTGAAGGCGGCCTCGTCGAAAGGCTCGGCGGCGGATGCCGAGCGAGGCATGACCGTGGCGAACAAGGCCGCCGTGAGGAGGATGGCGCGACGGCTGATCATCGGGGATGTCTCGGTTGGTGGCTGTGCAGGTCGGAACCGGCCGCGATCCGCGGACCGGCTCGTCACTCCCATCGTTATCGCTGCGCCTCGCCGACAGGCTTGGCGGCCCAGGCGGGATCGACTTTCAGGATCGTGGTGTCGTGCGTGTCCTGCCAGCCTTCGACCCCTTCGGCGAACCAGTAAACTCGAGAATAGCCGTTCTGTACGAGCCGCTTTCCAGCATTCCAGCTACCCCAGCATTCGGGATGGCAGAAGGTCACTACCGGTTTCGACTTGTCGCCGCCGGTCAGATCCGCGACGCGGGCGAGAAACTGCGTCTCCCGTGCGGGATCCATCGGCGCAGCGCCCGCGCCCGGCATCCAGAGGCTGCCCGGGATCGAGCGGTGGGCTGGCAACCAGGGCCTGTCGGCGGGGAACCCCACCGGCTTCTGGTCCGCCAGCGCCACGTCGATCATCACCGGCTTCTCGGCGGCGACGAGCGTATCGAGAGCGTCGATGTCGACCACGGTCGCGCCTTTCAGCGTCTTCGGGGTGTAGCCCTTGGGCGCCCCGGTCCAGTAGCCTTCCGGCTCCGGCACGTTGACCGGTGAATCGGCGGGACCCGCCGCCCGGACGGGAGCGATGGCGCCCGACAGGGAGACGAGAGCGAGCGCGGCGGCTCCGATGATGCGGATCATGATCGGCATCCCTCCTCAGTTGCTCGGGCTCGGAGTGTTGAAGCTGTGCTCCCAACGGCCCTGCTGGTTGTCCATGGCGACGACCTTGATCGGACCCTTGGCGTCGGGAGCGAGGCCGAAGTTGATCACCGGGTTGGAGGCGATGGAGATGTCGCCGTTCATCGAGAAGACGAGCTTGCCGTTCGAAGAGACGTCGAGCTTGTTGATGTAGCGGGCCGGCGTGTAGTCGCGCGTGACCTGGTTCATCTGCATGCCGCTGAAGTTCGGATGTCGGACCATCAGCGTCGCCTCGACCGGCTTGCCGGTGCCGCCTTCGGCGAACTTCATCTTCATGTCGCCGGCGCCCTTCAGCGCTTCCTCGTCACTCATGCCCATCGGCGCCGAACAGCCGCCGGAGGCCTTCACGAACTTGACGGCCTCGTAGAGCTTGCCGTCCTTGGTCTCGGCAACGGCATGGACGTTGGTGTAATTGTTGATCCGCACCCGTAGCTTGACCTCGCTCGGGTCGGCGGCGGGGCCGAAGGTGATGTGCGCGGCATAGGGCGACGGGTTGTCGTCGATGATGAGATGCACGGCGGCGATCTTGTCCTTCTCCGGCATCGTCAGGGTGATCGGCACCAGGGCCGCGTCGAGGGCGCGCGGCGGGGCGTCGACCTTGATCAGCGCGTCGGTCGGCTCAACCTTGCGATCGCCGAAGATCGACTTGGAGATTTCCTGCCAGCGCTCGAGCCGCTCCGTATCGGTGTCGCTCGCGCCCGCGGCGAGGACGGGACCGCCCATCAGCATGGCGGCGGACAGGCACAGGGCCGCTGTGACGGATCGCTTGGTCGCGGAATTCTTCATCGATGCGTACATGATCATGGCGTCTCTCCTCGTCGTTACGATGTGGCGCTTGCTCATTCCCACTCAAGCTCCTTGTAAGCTTGCGTGACGTTGCGGCCGTTATAGGTGTCGAACAAAACCCATTTCTCGCGCTCGGCCTGACCGATGCTGTCGATCGCCTTGTCGATGGGCTGATCGGCGGCGATCGCCTTGCGGGTTTCGTCGCGCAAGGTCGTGAGGTAACGCGTCAGATCCGCGAAAGCGGGCGCGGCATCGACCAGGGTCGGCCCGTGACCCGGAACGGCTTTCGACGCTCCCATTGCCTCCAGCTTTTCGACCTCCTTCAGCCAACCGAGGAGGCTGCCGTCGAGGGACGGGATTCGCGCGACGAACAGGAGGTCCGCCGGGAACAGGATGCCCGTTTTGGTATCGACCATGGAGAGGTCGCAATTGGTGTGGGCGGTACCATGCGCGGTGAAGCGCAAGTTCCGCCCGCCGAGGTCGATCTCGGCCGTGTCGGCCACCTCCATCGTCGGATAGACCACGGAGCCGGCCTGATCGGCGCCCAGGATGTCGACGAGACGCGTCCTGTAGAAATCCCCACGGGAATCGAGGGCCGAGCGGAGGGTGCGATGACCGATGAAGACCGGCTTGTCCTGCGCGAAGGCTTCCGCGCCAAAACAATGATCGGGATGGACATGCGTGAGAACGACGTGGCTGATCGGCTTGGCCGTACGCTTCCTGATCTCCGCACGGAGCCATTGCCCATCGGCGAGGCTCCCGCCCGACTCCGTCACGAGGACCGACGACTCGCCCACGATGAAGCCGATATTGGCGATGGCGTCGCCGTTCTCGGGCGTCGCCTCGGCGTCGATGCCGCGCCGCATGAAGATGCCCGGCCCGACCTCGTCCATGGTAAACGACCCGGCCGCCCGGCCAAGCGTCGGCAGGCAGCATAGGCAGAGCCCGCCGAACAGGGCGCCGCGACGTGTGGTCAAGCTGTAGGAGGAGTAGGCCGTCATGGCATATCCTGCGGTGTTCGCCCAACGGAGCGAGCCGACATGCATTATCCTCCCGTTTTTATGGCTACCATCTAGTAGGTAGATTTCTGTCGCCGTCAATGGCATAAGTGCCCGCGACCGGAACGGATGCATCACGCCTTCGTGCCCGAATTCCCGTTCCGCGAAGCGAAAAAGTCGACCGACGATGAGAGATACCCGAGCGGAATTACTGGCCCAGGCTGAGGTCCTGGTGCGCGGCCGGGGCTATTCGGGCTTCAGCTACGGAGACCTCGCCGAGGCGGTGAACATCCGCAAGGCGAGCATCCATCATCATTTCCGCACGAAGACCGACCTCGCCATCGCCCTGGTGGAAGCCTACGACGCCCGTTACGACGCGGCCCTTGCTTCCGTCTTCGCGACGCAAGCCGACGCGGTCTCGCGGATCGAGGCCTATGGCCGGTATTATCTCTCCGGCGTCGAGGATGGGCTCGGCTGCCTCTGCGCCGTGCTCGCCATTGAGCTGGATACGCTGCCGGAGGCGTTGCGCGCGGACATCGCCCGCTTCTTCGACAAGCACATCGCCTGGCTGGAGCGTGTCCTGGCCGAGGGCCGCACCGATGGGAGCCTTCGCGCCGATCTCGACCCGGCCGCCACGTCGCGCATGGTGGTGGCGACTCTGGAAGGCGCGCTCATGCTGGAGCGGTTGCTCGCCGGATCGTCTGGCTTCCGCAGCACCCTCGGGGCGCTCTGCGAAAGCCTCAAGCCGGTTCGGATCGGTTGAGGAAACGCCCTTTCATCGCGGCACGATGATACAATATGACAGGCACCACACAGCCGACGCGGCCCATTCCGCGAACCTGAAGAGCCTTTCATGTCCGACAGCCCGAACGCCGCCTCCTCGAAGATTCCCGTGACCGTGCTCACGGGCTATCTCGGAGCCGGCAAGACCACGCTTCTCAACCGCATCCTCACCGAGAATCACGGCAAGCGCTACGCCGTCATCGTCAACGAGTTCGGCGAGATCGGCATCGACAACGACCTCGTCATCGGTGCCGACGAGGAAGTGTTCGAGATGAACAACGGCTGCGTCTGCTGCACCGTGCGCGGCGATCTCATCCGCATCATGGACGGCTTGGTGAAGCGGCGCGGCAAGTTCGACGCGATCATCGTCGAGACCACCGGCCTCGCCGACCCGGCCCCGGTGGCCCAGACCTTCTTCATCGACGAAGATGTGGGCGGCGCGGCCCGCCTGGACGCCGTGGTGACGGTGGCGGACGCCAAATGGCTGGCCGACCGGCTCAAGGACGCGCCGGAGGCCAAGAACCAGATCGCCTTCGCCGATGTGATCCTGCTCAACAAGGCGGATCTCGTGGAGCCGGCGGACCTCGACCGCGTCGAGGGACTGATCCGTTCGATCAACCCGTACGCCAAGGTCCACCGCACCAGCCGCTGCGACGTCGCCCTCGATCAGGTGCTCGACCGCAACGCCTTCGACCTCTCCCGGATCCTCGATATCGAGCCCGACTTCCTGGAAGAAGGCCATCACCACCATCACGACGACGACATGCAGTCTGTCTCGGCGAAGATCGACGGACCGGTTGACCCGGAGAAGTTCATGCCTTGGATTTCGACCCTGACGCAGGTTCAGGGGCCGGACATCCTGCGGTGCAAGGGCATCGTCGCCTTCCCCGACGAGCCCCAGCGCTTCGTCTTCCAGGGCGTCCACCAGATCCTCGACGGTGACTTACAGGGACCTTGGAAGGACGATGAAAAGCGCGTCTCGCGGGTGGTCTTCATCGGTCGCAAGCTCGATCCGCAGGCGATCCGCGAGGGCTTCTACGACTGCAAGGTGGCCTGACCGGGCGGGGCAGGAGCCGCGGCTTCGCCGGGAATCGAACCGAGCGGGGGCGAACGCATTGTCCGTTCGTTCCTCAAATTGGATTTGCCGATGAAACGTCGCTTCGCCTGCGCGTCCCTTCTCATGCTGACGGTGGCGCTGCCGCTCGGCAGTGTCGCGCTCCCGACACCGGGGGAGGCGAAGCAGTCGATGTACCGCGAGCAGCGATTCGGCAGCATGTGTAAGCAGCCGCTGAAGTTCGCGGCCGGGGCGTGCGTCCGGCGCTGCCCCGCGGGCTACCGCGATACCGGGCGCTATTGCCGTTTCAAGAATATGAGTCGTTGAGGCGCGATCGAGACCGAGGGCCTCTTTTCTTGGGCTCATTATACCTGACCACCTCGACCGCCCGGCGATAGGGCGGCTGGCCCACGAAGCGTTCCTCAACCGGAGCCCAAAATGATCCTGCGCCTTGCCTGCTCCGCCGCCATGCTCATCGGCGTGTCGATCCCTCTCGTCACGTCGGCTGAGGCAGGCCCGGCGCAATCCTACGAGTATCAATCGCGCGGCGTCCGAAACGCGTGCCGCCCGCCGCTGAAGTTCGCGGCCGGCGCCTGTGTCCGTCGTTGCCCAGCTGGCTACCGCGACAACGGACCCACATGCGGCTTCAAGTCGATGAGGCGCTGATCCAGGGCGTCTCGCGCCTTTTCGGTACGTGATCGATCGGGGGCGAGCCTGCCAAGTCTGTGTTCGTGCAGGGCCTGGTCGGCGCAAGTCGGGGTTCGTGAAAGACTTGGTTTACCATTCCGGCACAGGATCGCGCCCGTGCCGGCTTCTCGCTGCCGGCGGCCATCGGCTGCCCATCCGGGCAACCTTCGGGTCACGGAGAGCGACGCCCCATGATGTCTCGCGCGGAACGCACGCCCCTGACCGATTGGTGGTGGACCGTCGATCGCGGCCTTCTCGCCGGTCTCACCGCCCTGATGGTGGCCGGTCTGGTCTTCCTCATGGGTGGCGGTCCGCCGGTGGCCGAGAAGATCGGCCTGCCGACCTTCCACTTCCTCAACCGCCAGGCGATGTACCTCGCCCCGACGATCCTGATCATCGTCGCGGTGTCGTTCCTGTCTCTGCGTCATATCCGTCGTGTGGCGCTCGCCACTTGGATCGTCGGCGTCACGCTCTGCATCCTCGCCGGCAAGTTCGGCCCGGAAATCAAGGGCGCGCATCGCTGGATCCAATTCGGCGCCTTCGGCCTGCAGCCGTCCGAATTCGTGAAGCCGGCCTTCGTGGTCGTGGCCGCCTGGGCCTTCTCGGAGGGAGCGCAGCGTCGCGACATGCCGGGCGGCCTGCTGGCGATCCTGCTCCTGCCCGTCACCATCGTGCCCCTCATCCTGCAGCCTGATTTCGGTCAGACCATGCTGATCACCATCGTCTGGTGCTCGCTGTTCTTCGTGGCTGGCCTGCACTGGTTCTGGGTCGCGGGTCTCGGTGCGGCGGGCCTCCTCGGGGTCGGCGTCGCCTATCAGTTCCTGCATCACGTTCGCGAGCGCATCACCCGCTTCCTCGACAAGGATTCCGGTGACAGTTTCCAGGAATACTGGGCGCGCGAATCGTTCAATTCCGGCGGCTGGTTCGGCACCGGCCCGGGAGAGGGCGTCGCGAAACGCCACCTGCCCGATGCCCATACCGACTTTATCTTCTCGGTGACCGGCGAGGAATTCGGCGTCTTCGTCTGCCTCGGCCTCGTCTGCCTCTTCGCCTATATCGTGATGCGGGGCCTGAAACTCGCACGGCGCACCGATGACACCTTCTCCCGTCTGGCGATCACCGGGCTCACCACCCTGTTCGGCATGCAGGCCTGCATCAACATGGCGGTCAACGTGCGCCTGATGCCGGCCAAGGGCATGACCCTGCCCTTCGTTTCCTATGGCGGGTCCTCGCTGATCTCGCTGGCACTGGGCATGGGCTTCCTCGTGGCGCTCACCCGCAAGCGCCCGCGCATGACGACCCTGAGCCAGAAGCCTCCGGGCACAGCGCCGGCCACCGTCGCCGGAGTGATGCGGTGACCGTGGTCACGCCAACGATCCTGCTCTGTGCCGGCGGCACCGGCGGCCACCTCTTTCCGGCCGAGAGCCTCGCTTATGCTCTGCGGGCCCGCGGCATCCGTGTCGTCCTCGCGACGGACGCGCGCGTCGATTCGATCGCCGGCGAGTTTCCGGCCTCGGAGATCGTCACTATCACCTCGGCAACGCCGTCGGGGCGCTCCGTCGTGAAACGGGCGGGCGCGCTGCTCACGCTCGGCCGCGGCTTCGGCGTGGCGGCCAAAGAGATCAAGCGCATCGACCCGGCAGCCATCGTCGGCTTCGGCGGCTATCCCACCGTGCCACCGGTGCTCGCAGGGCAGATCCTGCGCGTACCGACGATCCTGCACGAGCAGAATGCGGTGATGGGGCGCGCGAACGCCTTCCTCGCGCGCGGTGCCCGCGCCATCGCCACCGGCTTCAGGGAGGTGCGCGGCATTCCCGTGAAGGCGACCGCGCAGCGCACGCATACCGGCAACCCGTTGCGGCCGGCCGTGCTCGCCGCCGCGCAGGCGCCCTATCCGCTCTTGGGCGAAGCGGACGGACTTCATCTCCTCGTCTTCGGCGGTAGCCAGGGGGCGGCCGTGATGGGACAGGTCGTGCCGAAAGCCATCGCGCAACTGCCCGCCGACCTTCGCGCGAGGCTGACGCTCGTGCAGCAGGTGCGGGCTGAGGACCTCACCGAGGTCCAGAATTTCTACCTCTCGCTCGGCCTGGCCGGGCTCGAGACGGCGCCGTTCTTCAAGGATCTTCCGGCGCGCATGGCCCGCAGCCACCTCGTCGTCGGCCGCTCGGGCGCTTCCACCGTGTCGGAACTCGCCGCCATGGGCCGTCCGTCGATCCTGGTGCCGCTTCCCGGCGCCCTCGATCAGGACCAGGCCGCCAACGCCGCGACGTTGGCCGGCATCGGCGCGGCGCTCAGTATTCAACAGAGCGCCTTCACGCCGGATCGCCTCACGGCCGAGCTTCTCGACCTGTTCACGGATCCGGCAAAATTGACCGCGGCGGCCGCAGCCGCCAAAAGCGCGGGCATTCACGATGCCGCCGAGCGGTTGGCCGACGTCGTCCTCGCGACGGCATCCCGCACCTGATTCCGATCGGGACCGTCTTCAGGCGCTCCCCGACACGACGAGACTGGGTCACACCATGAAGCTGCCCGACAAGCTCGGCCCCATCCATTTCATCGGCATCGGCGGCATCGGCATGTCCGGCATCGCCGAGGTCATGTCGAACCTCGGCTATACAGTCCAGGGATCGGATGCCAACGACAACGCCAACGTCCGGCGCCTCGCCGAGAAGGGGATGAAGACCTTCATCGGTCATGCCGCGCAGAACGTGGAGGAGGCTGCCCTCGTCGTGGTCTCCACCGCGATCCGGCGCGACAATCCCGAACTCGTCGCCGCTCGCGAGCGTCGCCTGCCCGTCGTGCGCCGGGCCGAGATGCTGGCCGAGCTGATGCGCTTCAAGTCCTGCGTCGCCATCGCCGGCACGCATGGCAAAACCACGACGACCTCGCTGGTGGCGACCTTGCTCGATGCCGGAAATCTCGACCCCACCGTCATCAACGGCGGCATCATCAACGCCTACGGCACCAATGCCCGCATGGGTGAGGGCGAGTGGATGGTGGTGGAGGCCGACGAATCGGACGGGACCTTCCTGAAACTCCCCGCCGACGTCGCCATCGTCACCAATATCGACCCCGAGCATCTCGACCATTTCGGCTCGTTCGATGCGGTCAAGGACGCCTTCCGGCGCTTCATCGACAACATCCCGTTCTACGGCTTTGCCGTGATGTGCATCGACCACCCGGTGGTGCAGGACCTCGTTGGGCATATCGAGGATCGCCGCATCATCACCTACGGCGAAAATCCCCAGGCGGACGTGCGCCTGATCGACGTTGATCTGCGTGGCGGGCAGAGCCGGTTCCGCGTCATGATCCGCGACCGCCGCCCCGGCTTCCGCCTGGAGATGGAGGATCTCGTTCTCCCCATGCCGGGCAAGCACAACGCGCTCAACGCCACGGCGGCGCTGGCCGTCGCGCACGAACTCGGCGTCGAGCCGGAAGCGATCCGCAAGGCGCTCGCCGGCTTCGGCGGCGTCAAGCGCCGCTTCACCAAGACCGGCGAGTGGAACGGCGCGCTGATCTTCGACGATTACGGACACCACCCCGTGGAGATCAAGGCGGTGCTGAAAGCCGCCCGCGCCTCCACGGACGCCAACGTCGTCGCCATCGTCCAGCCGCACCGCTACACGCGGCTCGCCTCGCTGTTCGACGATTTCTGCACCTGCTTCAACGATGCCGACACGGTGATCGTCGCTCCCGTCTACGCGGCGGGCGAGGCACCGATCGAGGGCATGGACCGTGACGGCCTCGTCTCGGGTCTGAAATCCCGTGGCCACCGCGATGCCCTCGCCTTGGAGCGGACGGAGGATCTCGCGGGCCTCGTCGCGACCCGTGCCAAGCCGGGCGACTACGTCGTGTGCCTCGGCGCCGGCAACATCACGCAATGGGCCTACGCCCTGCCGGGCGAATTGGCGGCGTTGAAGGGGTGAGCCCCTCTCAGCTCACCTGTGCGGCTGGGACGAGGTCTTCCACGTCAACGCCGAGCGCGTCGGCTAGTGCCCGAAAGATCGCGACGTCGGTCTTTTGGGTGCCGTCCTCGATGGCCGTCAGAGCCGAGACCGATAGGCCGCTGCGCGCTGCCAGTTCGGCTTTCGAAAACTCACGTCGTCCGCGCCAGAAGGCGAGGGGAGATGCTGCATGGCGCAACGCATCGAGATCGGCCTCGCTCAGCATCTCGTCCTCACTGGAAGCAAGCCGTGCCTGCGACGTGGTCAATGTCTGCAGGTCCGATGCATCCTCGGCCAATGCGGCCAGTTGCTCGAACTCGGCTTCCGGCATGATGACGATGGATTCGCCTGACGGCGTTTGCGTGCGCACGATGGTCATGATGCTGGATCCTACCCGTAGATCGAGCCGCGGGGACCGACGGCATGCACATGACCCGATCCCGCTCGATCGTGAAGATGACGCGCCAATCGCCGATTCGCAGGCGAAATCCCTCGGCCCCCTCCCGGGCCTTGATATTGTTGGCCAGAGCCGTGGGGTCGTCGGCCAGCGTTCTCAGTTTCTCGCGTATTTGAGCGTCGAGGTTGGCCGGCATACGGGCGAGAGCCCGCGCGGCGGGACGCGTATAGTTGATCGTACGGCTCATGCCACCACCTGTCGCAGCCATAGACAGCTTCTCGTTGAATTCGCCGCAAGGCAAGAGGGCCGATGACCGCCTTTCCCGACATCACTCCCGCGATCCGCGCAGCCGCCCCGGCCTTGCGCGGCCGGCTGCTGGCGAATCCCTCACTTGCCGACCTCACGTGGTTTCGCGTCGGCGGTCCGGCGCAGGTGTTGTTCACGCCGGCCGACGAGGAGGATCTGGCTCTCCTGCTCGCGACCCTCGACCCGGAGCTTCCGGTGACGGTGATCGGACTCGGCTCGAACCTGATCGTTCGCGATGGCGGCATTCCCGGCGTCACGATTCGGCTCGGCGGAAAGGCATTCGGCACCGTGGAGATCGATGGCCAGACCCTTCGGGCCGGGACCGCGGTGCCGGACATGCGCCTGGCCAAGGCCGCGGCCGAAGCGTCCCTCGACGGGCTCGCGTTCTTTCGCGGTATACCGGGCTCCATCGGTGGCGCGTTGCGGATGAATGCCGGTGCGCATGGCGGCGAGACCACCGACGTGCTGGTCGAAGCGCGCGGCATCGACCGGACAGGTGCGGTTCGCGTCTTCACCCATGCGGAGATGGGCTTCACCTACCGCCACAGCGACGCGCCGGACGAGGTGATCTTCACGAGCGCGTTGTTCCGCGGCCGCGCCGGCGAGCGCACGGAGATCGAGGCCGAGATGGATCGCGTCACTGCCGCCCGCGAGATCGCCCAGCCGATCCGGGAGCGCACCGGCGGTTCCACTTTCAAGAATCCGCCGGGCGGCAAGGCGTGGCAACTCGTCGATGCGGCCGGGTGCCGGGGCCTGACCGTAGGCGATGCCCAGGTCTCCGAGATGCACTGCAACTTCCTGATCAACCGTGATGGCGCCACCGCCGCGGATATCGAAGCGCTCGGCGAGGAAGTCCGCCGCCGTGTCCGCGAGACGTCCGGCGTCGAGCTGCATTGGGAGATCAAGCGAATCGGCGCCCCGGTCTCCACAAGCGGGTAGAGGCGGCGCGGATAGGTGATCGATTCTCGGAACGGCTTCATCGCTTCCCGAGCTGAATCCAGGACGAGCGTATCCCGGCCCTCACCGTCGGCGCGCCATCGGAAGGAAACGGAAATGTCCAAGCACGTCGCCGTCCTCATGGGCGGATGGTCTTCCGAGCGTCAGGTCTCACTGAATTCGGGTCGCGCCTGCGCGGAAGCTCTCGAAGGGGAAGGGTTTCGCGTCACGCTGGTGGATGTCGGGCCCGACATCGCCACGGTGCTCACCGACCTGCGTCCGGACGTGGCCCTCAACGCTTTACATGGTCCGGCCGGCGAGGACGGTACGATTCAGGGGCTGCTGGAGATCCTACGGATCCCCTACACCCATTCCGGCGTCCTGGCCTCGGCGCTGGCGATGCATAAGGAACGTGCCAAAACGATCATGAAGGCGGCCGGGGTAAGCGTCCCGGAGGGCTTGGTCGTTAACCGTCATGATGCCGCGAAGGCACACCCGTTAACTCCTCCCTATGTCGTGAAACCCATCGCCGAGGGCTCCTCGATGGGCGTCATCATCGTCCGCGACGGGCGCTCCCATCCGCCCCAGATCCTGGCCTCCGACGAGTGGGTCTACGGCGAGCAAGTCCTTGCGGAGACTTACATTGCGGGCCGCGAGCTGACCTGCGCCGTCATGGGTGACAGGGCCCTCGGGGTGATCGAGATCAAGCCCGCTTCGGGGGAGTGGTACGACTTCGATGCGAAGTACGCCGAGGGGGGGTCGATCCACGTCCTCCCGGCAGAAATTAAACTAAATGTTTACCAGCGTGTCCAAGAGTTGTCGTTAACGGCGCATCAAGCACTTGGATGCCGGGGCATCAGCCGTGCGGACCTTCGTTACGACGACACACCGGGTGGAACCGGTGCCCTCGTCGTCCTGGAGGTCAACACGCAGCCCGGGATGACCAAGACGAGCCTTGTGCCGGAGATCGCAGCCCATGCTGGCTTAAGTTTCGGTGAGCTCGTCCGATGGATGGTGGAGGACGCTACTCTGGGTCGTTGAACGCTGCCGGTCAGGCTGGCGTCGACGGAACCCCTGCGCCCGAATCGGGCTCGCTCGTCGCCGATCTGGCGGCGCGCTTGCCCAGGCTGGTGCGCCCCATCATGCGCTCGCGCCGTTCGCGGCTCGGCCAGCCCATCGAGCGACGCGTCCCGCGACATGCGGGTACGCTCACCCTCGCGGTCGCCTTCGCTGGCCTGTCGATCACCGGCTTCGTCGCCAGCGGCCGCTACGACCGTTTCGTCCTCGAAAACGGCCGTCCCTCCGACGTCCTGGCGCGGCTTGCCGGCTTCGGCGTGGAGCGCGTCACCATCTCCGGCATCGCCCGCCTCTATGAGCGGGAAGTCCTCCAGGCGGCCGGCATCGACGGTCACTCCTCCGTGGTGTTCCTCGACGTCGCCGAAGCGCGACGGCGTCTCCTCGACGTGCCGCTGATCGCCAGCGTCTCGGTCCGCAAGGTCTATCCGAACGAGATCGTCATCAATCAGGTCGAGCGCGAACCCGCCGCCCTGTGGCAGCGCAACGGTGAGATCTCGGTGATCGCCGCCGATGGCACCGTCATCGACGAGATGCGCGACGACCGCTACGCCGCGCTCCCCCTCGTGGTGGGCGAGGAAGCCAACGAGCGGCTCAAGGATTATCTCGCCCTCATCGAGGCCGCAGGCGACCTCGGCGAGCGGGTCAAGGCCGGCACCTACGTGTCGGGGCGGCGCTGGACGCTGAAGCTCGACGGCGTCGATATCCGCCTCCCCGAGAACGGCGCAGCCGAGGCCCTGGCCCGTCTGGCCAAGCTCGAGCGCGACAGCCGCATCCTCGAGAAGGACATCATCGCCGTGGACCTGCGCCTGCCCGATCGGGTGGTGGTGCGGCTCACGGAGGAAGCGGCCGCCACGCGCGCCGAATCCCAGAAGAAGAAGCCGAAGGGCAAGGGGACCGAGACATGAGCCGTACGATTCGTCCGGCGCCTCTCGCCCCCTGCCAACCCGCCCTTCCCGCATCTTTCGCCCGGTAAACCGATGCACGCGCAACACGGCCTCACGCCGCGTCTGAAACCGCTCTCCGCGCGCCGGAGCACCATCCTTTCGGTGCTCGACATCGGCACGAGCAAGGTTGTCTGCCTCATCGCCGAGCTCCAGCCGGCGGAAGCGCTGACGACCCTGCGCGGACGGACCCATTTCGCCCGCATCATCGGCATCGGGCATCAGCGCTCGCATGGCCTCAAGGGCGGCGCGATCGTCGACCTCGAAGCCGCCGAGGGCGCAATCCGCCAGGCGGTCCACGCCGCCGAGCGGATGGCGAAGGTCGAGGTCCAGTCGGTCATCGTCAACATATCCGGCGGACGTCTCGGGTCGCAGCATTTCGAGGCGCAGGTCGGCGTCCGTACCGGCACCGTGATGGGGTCCGACGTGGAGCGGGCCCTGGAGACGGCGAGCGCCCACGGCGTCAGCCCCGGCCGCACCGTGCTCCACGCCCTTCCCACCGGCTACGCCATCGACGGCCAGGGCGCGGTCATCGACCCGTCGGGCATGATCGGCGAGGCACTCGGCGTCGATCTCCACGTGGTCACGGCGGAAGCCGCTGCCGCCCGCAACCTGATGCTCGCGGTGGAGCATTGCCATCTCGGCGTCGAGGCGGTGATCGCCACGCCTTACGCCGCCGGCCTCTCAGCCCTCGTCGACGACGAGGCCGAGATGGGTGTCTGCGTCGTGGACATGGGCGGCGGCACCACCAGCGTCGGCGTGTTCGAGGGCGGCCATCTCGTCCACGTGGACGCCATCGCAGTGGGCGGCCACCACGTCACCATGGATATCGCGCGCGGCCTCTCCACCCGAGTGGTGGCCGCCGAGCGTCTCAAGACCCTCTATGGTTCGGCGATCTCCACGGCATCCGACGAGCGCGACATGATCGCGGTCCACGGTGTCGGCGAAGACGAGGGCGATGCGCCGACCCACGTGCCGCGTTCCCACCTCGTGCGGATCATCAAGCCGCGGGTGGAGGAGATCGTCGAACTCGTTCGCGACCGCCTCCGCAACGCGGGTTTTGCCGCCCAGGCCGGCCGTCGGGTGGTGCTGACGGGGGGCGCGAGCCAACTCGTCGGCCTGCCGGAGGTCGCCCGCCGGGTGATGCAGGGTCAGGTCCGGATCGGCCGGCCGCTCGGCATCCGCGGCCTGCCGGAAGCCGCCAAGGGCCCCGCCTTCTCCGCCGCAGTCGGCCTGCTGGTCTACCCGCAGGTGGCGCATGCGGAACATTTCGAGCCGCGCGGGCACAGCGCCTTCGCGGGCACCGGAACCGACAACTACATCCAGCGGGTCGGCCGCTGGCTGCGGGACAGTTTCTAGGAACGGCGGGATTGGTTGCCCGACGCCCCTGAAGGGGATCGGCACCGGACCCGGCACAAGCACATCGGCGGTCTCACCGAGAGGCCGTCAAATGAAACGTGAAAGGCACGAGAGGCTCGACACCATGGCCATCAGTCTGCAGGCGCCGGATATCCGGGAACTGAAGCCCCGCATCACCGTCTTCGGTGTCGGCGGAGCCGGCGGCAACGCCGTCAACAACATGATCGAGTCGGGTCTTCTCGGCTGCGAGTTCGTCGTCGCCAACACCGACGCCCAGGCGCTCACCTCCTCCAAGGCCGAGCGCGTGATCCAGATGGGTCTCGGCGTGACGCAGGGCCTCGGCGCCGGTTCTCACCCCGAGGTCGGTTCCGCTGCCGCCGACGAGGTCATCGACGAGATCCGCGACCAGCTCTCGGGCGCACACATGTGCTTCATCACCGCCGGCATGGGCGGCGGCACCGGCACCGGCGCGGCTCCGGTCATCGCCCGCGCGGCGCGTGACATGGGCATCCTCACCGTCGGCGTCGTCACCAAGCCGTTCCAGTTCGAGGGCGTGCGCCGGATGCGCACCGCCGAAGCCGGCATCCAGGAGCTCCAGGCCGCCGTCGACACCCTCATCGTGATCCCGAACCAGAACCTGTTCCGGGTCGCCAACGAGAAGACCACCTTCGCCGACGCCTTCGCCATGGCGGATCAGGTGCTCTATTCGGGCGTCGCCTGCATCACCGACCTGATGGTGAAGGAAGGCCTCATCAACCTCGACTTCGCCGACGTCCGCGCAATCATGCGTGGCATGGGCAAGGCGATGATGGGCACCGGAGAGGCCTCCGGCGAGAAGCGCGCGAACCGCGCCGCCGAAGCCGCCATCGCCAACCCGCTTCTCGACGACGTTTCGATGAAGGGCGCTCGCGGTCTGCTGATCTCGATCACCGGCGGCAACGACCTCACCCTCTACGAGCTCGACGAGGCGGCCACCCGCATCCGCGAAGAGGTCGATTCGGACGCCAACATCATCCTCGGCGCCACTTTCGACGAGAGCCTCGACGGCATCATCCGCGTCTCCGTGGTCGCTACCGGTATCGAGCCGGCCCTGATCACCGCGCATTCGCAGAACAATGCCGAGATCGTCCAGACCGAGCAGCGGATCGCTGAAGTGGCCGAGCGCCTGCGTGCGGAAGCGAGGGCCCGGGCGGCACAGCCCGCCCCCACCTTTCGTGCCCCCGGACAGGAACAGCCACTGACGGCTCAATCCCCCGCGCCGCAGGCGCAGATCCAGCCGCAAGCCCCGCGCCCCTTGGCGTCCGAGCCGCTGGCTCTGGCCACTGAATCCGTGCGGATGGAGGCAGCCACCGCCCCGATGGTGCGCGACGAAGTCGTCCTGACGCAGACACAGCCGCGTACGGCGATGGCCTACGAGCCCGCTCCCGCCCCGGTCCAGGCTCCGGCCCCCGCGCAACAGGCCGCCGGCCCGTTCGTGCCGCCGCGTCCGGCCGTGGCGGTGGCCCGCGCCCCGCGTATGCCGCAGATCCAGGATCTGCCAATGCCGGGCCAGGCCCAGCTCCGCGCCCAGCGTGGCGAAGAGCCGGTCGAGCCGGCGGGAGATTCCAAGCGGATGACCCTGCTGCGTCGCCTCGCCACCGTCGGTTTCGGTGGACGCCGCGAGGAGGCCGAGGCCGCCCCGCTGCCGCCGATGCGTGCTCCCGCCGCCCCGCAGCCCGCTCCCCAGCAGGAATACGCCAAGCGGGCTCCCGTGGCAGCGCCCCCGGCCTATCGCCCGGCTCAGGGTAACCTGGATGCCCAGGGTCGCGTGGCACCGCAGTCTCGCCTGATGGATGACGACCAGCTCGAAATCCCGGCCTTCCTGCGTCGTCAGGCGAACTGAGACGACGTTCAAAGCAGCCGTAGCGGTTTTTATGCAACAAGCCCGGGGTCTCAGGACCCCGGGCTTAACGTGCTGTTAAACCATTGTCCTGAAACGCTTATCTGGAACGCCTCTTGAAAGCGTGTCTGTAACAGAGCGTAAGAAAGCGTGATTTGGCTAACGCTTAGGCTGCCGCGTATACGATTTTTGGAACGAAAAAGGCGCGGCGGTTTCGCCGTCAGCGCTCGCAGGGGCTTCAAGCAGCGGACGGGTCAAAGAGGCGGCGCAATCCCGTAATCCAGGGAGAGCGAGCCTGATCACGGCCGAGGGCTAGGGAATGCGGACGAACCAACAAACAACTCTCAAGGGCCCGGCCACGCTTCGTGGCATCGGTGTCCACTCCGGAAAGCCCGTGGAGATCACTCTCCACCCCGCGGCGGCAAACCACGGAGTCTGCTTTCTCCGAACCGGAATGCCGACCGGCCATGACCGCCTGATCAAGGCTCACCATGCCTGCGTCTCCGCCACCGAATTGTGCACCGTCATCGGTGACGTAGAGAGCGGCGCCGTCGCGACCATCGAGCACCTCATGTCGGCCCTGTACGGGCTCGGCATCGACAACGTCCTCGTCGAGATCGACGGGCCGGAAATGCCGATCCTCGACGGAAGTGCCCGTCTCTACGTAGAAGCCATCGACGCTGTCGGACTCGCCACCTGCGGCGCTCCCCGCCGCTGGATCAAGGTTCTCCGTACGGTTCGTATCGAGGTCGGCCGCGCCTTTGCCGAACTCCGCCCGATCGACCGCGGCTTCCGCCTCGATGTCGAGATCGATTTCGACAACCCGGTGATCGGCCGCAGCCGCAAGGCGATGGACCTGAATCCCGCCGCCTACCGCCGCGAAATCGCCAATGCCCGTACCTTCGGCATGATGAAGGACGTGGAGCGCTACTGGAAAGCGGGCTTCGCCCTCGGCGCCTCCCTCGAGAACACCGTCGCCGTCGGCGAGAATGCCGTGGTCAATCCCGAGGGCCTGCGCTACGCCGACGAGTTCGTGCGGCACAAGTATCTCGATGCCGTCGGTGACCTAGCCCTCGCCGGTCTGCCGATCCAGGGCGCCTACCGCTCCTATTGCGGCGGCCACCGGATGAATGTCGGCGTCCTCGACGCGCTGTTCGCCGACCGCGCCAACTACACCATCGTCGAGGCGCAGGGCGTCCGCCGCGAGACCTCCCGGTCCGAATTCGGCGTCGGTCTCGGCCTCGCCGCCTTCGCCGGCGATCTGTAACTTTTAAACAACATCCTCGCTTCGATTGCGTCCGCCGCACGGCCGCCGCTTTCACGCCCAAATCGGACGCCACTGGTAAATCGTCCGTGACAAGAGGCGAGGTCGCGTGTGCCCCATCAAGGTACATGGATCGTGGCACCGTGCCGTCAGCCGCTCGACCGACATTTGTGATGGCTTGACGATGCGGCCCGGTTGAAGGGCGTATCTGTTGGGGGAACCGGAATGCGTCTCAACGATCGTAACCGCGGGGCGACGGCAGCCGTGCTCCTGACGCTGTGCGGCCTCGGCCTCGGTGGCTGCGACGCCCTCGACTCGATCAATCCCTTCGCCGAGAAGTACAAGCCCGAAGTCATTCCGGACGTTCCGGCCGACAAGCTCTACAGCGAGGGCTTGGCCAAGATGGAAGACAAGGACTACGAGGCCGCCTCGAAGAAATTCGGCGAACTCGACAAGGCCTATGCGTATTCCGACTGGTCGCGCAAAGCGTTGCTGATGACCGCCTACTCGAATTACGAGGGCGCGAAGTACGACGACGCGATCAACGCATCGAAGCGCTACCTGCAGCGCCACCCCGCCAGCAAGGACGCGGCCTACGCCCAGTACCTGATGGCGATGTCGCACTATAAGCAGATCCCGGACGTGACCCGCGATCAGGACCGTTCCGAGAAGGCCCTGGCCGGTCTCCAGGAGCTCGTCCAGAAGTATCCGACCTCGGAATACGCGGCCGACGCCAAGGCCAAGATCCAGATCACCCGCGACCAGCTCGCCGGTAAGGAGATGGAAGTCGGCCGGTTCTACCTCGAGCGCCGCAACTTCCCCGCTGCGATCAACCGTTTCCGCGACGTGGTGAGCAAGTACCAGACGACCCGTCACGCCGAGGAGGCCCTGGAGCGTCTGGTCGAGGCCTACATGGCCCTCGGCATCACCGCGGAGGCGCAGACCGCGGCGGCCGTGCTCGGGCACAACTTCCCCGATAGCCCGTGGTACAAGGATGCGTTCGCGCTCCTGCAGAACGGCGGCCTGGAGCCCCGCGAGGAGAAATCCTCCTGGCTCAGCAAGGTCTATCGCGGCGTCATCGGCCGCACCGCCGACGCGCAGTAGCCGATCGGCGCGGCCCGCGACGACAAGCGTTCGACGGCGGGCCATTTTTCGGGTGAAGCGATCGCTGCTTCGCCGTAAGACGTGGCCACCGTATCCAACGAGGCCAAACCCGCGGCATGCTGAGTCAGCTCGCGATCCGCGACATCGTTCTCATCGATAAGCTCGCCCTGAATTTTCGCGAAGGCCTCAGTGTCCTGACCGGAGAGACAGGCGCGGGCAAATCGATCCTGCTCGACGCCTTCGCGCTGGCGCTGGGCGGACGCGGCGATGGCGGATTGGTGCGCCACGGCGAAGGGCAGGGCGGTGTCACCGCCGTTTTCGACGTGCCCCTCGATCATCTCGCCCGCCGTCTCGCGGCCGAGGCCGATATCGATACCGAAGGCGACCTGATCCTGCGCCGCGTGCAGATGGCGGACGGTCGCACCCGTGCCTTCGTCAACGATCAGCCCGTGGGCGTGCAGGTGCTGCGGGCCATCGGTGCCGCCCTCGTCGAGATTCACGGCCAGCACGACGACCGGGCCCTCGCCGATCCCGGCACTCACCGCGCCATCCTCGATGCCTTCGGTGGCCTGCAGGGGCCGCTCGCGGCGGTGGGGGAGGCGGCCAGGCGCGTGCGTGCCGCCCGCTCCGCTCTGTCCGAGCATCGTGCCAAGGTCGACGCCGCGCGCAAGGAGGTCGACTTCCTGCGCCATGCCGCGACGGAACTCGAGACACTCGATCCCCAGCCCGGCGAGGAGACGTCGCTGGCGGATCGCCGCATGGTGATGCAGCAGAGCGAGAAGGTGGCGCGCGAGCTCACCGAGGCGATCGAGGCGGCGGGCGGTCCGAATTCCGCCGTGTCCCATCTCTCCTCCGCCATGCGTAAGCTGGAGCGGCGGACGAGCCAGATCCCGGCCTTGGTCGAGCCCTGCATCGCGGCGCTGGACGCGGCGCTCGCCGCCCTCGACGAGGCCCATTCCGTCCTCGACGCGGCCCTGCGCGAATCGGAGTTCGATCCGCGCGAGCTGGAGCAGGTGGAGGAGCGTCTGTTCGCCCTGCGCGCGGCGTCGCGCAAGTATCATGTGCCGGTGGATGACCTCGCTGTCCTGCGTCAGCGCTACGAGGCGGATGTGGCTGCCATCGATGCCGGCGAGGAAGCCCTCGGTTCCCTCGAGGCGACGCTCGCCCAGGCCGAAGCGGTCTACACGAAGGCCGCGACGAAGCTCGGCGAAGGCCGCCGCAAGGCCGCCAAGGCCCTCGACGTCGCGGTGAAGGCCGAGCTGCCGCCGTTGAAACTGGAACGCGCCCGTTTCATCACCGAGATCGTCACGGATCCCGAATCACGGGATCCGGCGGGTTATGACCGGGTTGAATTCTGGGCGCAGACGAATCCCGGCACGCGGCCCGGCCCGATGATGAAGGTCGCCTCGGGCGGCGAGCTCTCGCGCTTCATGCTCGCCCTGAAAGTGGTGCTTGCTGACAAGGGGTCGGCACCGACCCTGATCTTCGACGAGATCGATACCGGCGTGGGCGGCGCCGTCGCCGATGCCATCGGTGCGCGCCTCGCCCGCCTCGCCGCGGGTGTACAGGTCGTCGCGGTCACTCACGCGCCTCAGGTCGCCGCACGCGCCGAGACGCATTTCCTCATCGCCAAGGATCCGGTGAAGGGGCGAGATCGGGTCGCGACGCGGGTCTCGGTCCTGGAAGCGCCTGCGCGACGGGAAGAAATCGCCCGGATGCTGGCCGGCGCCACGGTGACTGATGAGGCACGTGCGGCAGCGGCGCGGCTTCTCCAATCCACGGATGCATAAATCGCTGCATTAACCCTTGGTTAACCATCTTCATCGATGGTCGGCTCATGACGCATCGAATCGTTTGGAACCGCGTCGGCACATCGGTGGAGATTGCGTGATGGATCTGGGAGACGGTGAGACCGATCCCCGGCCCGTGAACGAAGCGGACGGGCTGCCGATTCTGACGAGTCCCACGCGCCACCATCTCGGCGGCGCTCTTCGGGCGATCTACGAAGATACGTTCGATACCCAGCCGATTCCCGACGGGCAGATCGACCTGCTCCTGCGCCTTCGGCACAAGGAACGCGACCGCCGCCGAGTGGGCTGAGAAAGTCCTCAGCCTTCACGGATCATAGGGGGACGCTGCTGCCGCGGCATGAGCTGCCGGCCGCGATCGCCTATCGTCGACAAGCCTTTAACCGCTACCAGCGGCGGGCCCCCGGCATGCGCTGATACTCAGCTGCGCGAATCAGCGTCATCACCGCGTCCAGATCCGCGAGCAAGCTGCGCTCTTCCTCGCCCGCTTTCACCACTTCGCCCGGATCCGTTCCGAATTGTTGACGCTGATGAGCGAGCGTGAGGTCGCGCTCCAGGCTCTCCCTGCGTGCGTGTAGGGCCAGAAAAGAGGCATCGTCCTCATCGCCCGTGCGTGTCACACTCGATTCGTTCTCCACGTCCGTGACCTTCCAAGACGCCTGTTAAAGACGGGATGCTCCGTCATTGGGCTCGTCGAAATGTATAACGCATCACGCCGGGAAACCGTGCCTCCCCGTTTGCCGACTTGTCCCGGCGCTCATTTCCCACTCCTCCTACACAGACGAACTCGTCGGCGCGGCGCTTCTGTCATCCATCTGTCATGGCTCCGTCATAGAGCCGGCATCATCGGGCAGGTAATGGTGCGCCGCAGCAGGGCAAGCCCTCGCACCGTGCCCCGACAGATGACGGAGAGCTACCGTGAAACCCTTGCATTTCGCCCTCGCCTTTGGGCTCGCGACCGCTCAGTTCGGTGTCGTCGCCCAGGCTGCCGACATCACCGGTGCCGGCGCGACCTTCCCCTTTCCGGTCTATTCGAAATGGGCCGAGGCCTACCGCAAGGATACCGGCACGGGCCTGAACTACCAGTCCATCGGCTCCGGCGGCGGCATCAAGCAGATCCAGGCCAAGACCGTCGATTTCGGTGCCACCGATGCACCGCTGAAGGGACCGGCTCTGGAGAAGGACGGCCTCGTCCAGTTCCCCACCGTCATGGGCGGTGTCGTCACCGTGGTGAACATCGCGGGCATCGAGCCGGGTAAGCTCAAGCTCACCGGTGAACTCGTCGCCGATATCTACGCGAACAAGATCACCAAGTGGAGCGACGCCAAGATCGCCGCCATCAACGAAGGGCTGAAGCTTCCCGACGCGCCGATCACCCCGGTCTACCGCTCCGACGCCTCCGGCACGACCAGCATCTTCACCAGCTATCTCAGCGCGGTCTCCGAGAGCTGGAAGAAGGAATTCGGTGCAGCCACCACCGTCAGCTGGCCCGCAGGCCAGGGCGGCAAGGGCAACGAGGGCGTCACAGCCACCGTGAAGCAGGTGCCGAACTCGATCGGCTACGTGGAATCGGCCTACGCCAAGCAGAACAAGCTCAGCTACGCGCTGATCCAGAACAAGGCCGGCAAGTTCCCCGCTCCGGATGACAAGGCATTCCAGGCCGCCGCCGCCGCCGCCGACTGGAAGGCCGCTCCAGGCTTCGGCATCTCCCTCGTGAACCAGGCCGGCGACGATGCCTGGCCGATCACCGCTGCCACCTTCATCCTCGTCTACAAGGACCCCGCCGACACGGCCAAGTCGGCCGAAGTCCTCAAGTTCTTCGATTGGGCCTACAAGAACGGCGACAAGCTCGCCACCGACCTCGACTACGTGCCGCTGCCCGAGAACGTCGTCTCCCTGGTCCACGCCGAGTGGAAGGAGATCAAGGGCAAGGACGGTAAGCCCGTCTTCTAAGGCGGTCTTCCGACCGTTTCCACGCCCTGGCAGGCCTGGCGAAAACGCCGGGCCTGCTCCGCAAGAAGACGCGGTGGCCCATCTCGCCACCCGCCGCCTCACACGATACGACCCCTCAAGGTGAAGAAGCAGACGTCGGATGGCCGCCTTGACTGAACAGATCGCGCTGGCACGCACGGGTTCCCCCCATCGCAAGAAACCGGGTGGACTCGGCGACCAGATTTTCCGCGCCGCCTCCTACGCGTCTGCGCTGCTGGTGCTCCTCTTCCTCGCCGGCATTCTGGCTTCCATCGCCTACGGCGGATGGCCGGCCTTCGCCGAGTTCGGCCCCGGCTTTCTCACATCGAGCGCCTGGAACATCGGCCAGGAACAGTACGGCGCCCTCGTCGCCATCGTCGGCACCGTGGTCTCGGCCTTCCTCGCCCTGGTCATCGGCGTGCCGATCTCCATCGGCATCGCCGTCTACCTGACCCAGCTCTGCCCCGGATGGGCGAGGAAGCCCGTCTCGATGACGATCGAGCTTCTCGCCTCGGTGCCGAGCATCATCTACGGCATGTGGGGGCTGTTCATCTTCGCCCCGCTCTTCGCGCATTACGTCCAGATGCCGGTGTCGAGCCTCGTCGAAGGCCTGCCCATCATCGGCACGCTGTTCTACGCCCGCGTTCCCTCCGGCGTCGGCATTCTGACGGCCGGCATCATCCTCGCCATCATGATCGTGCCCTTCGTCGCCTCGATCACCCGCGACATGCTCGACCAGATCCCGACCATGCTGCGCGAGAGCGCCTACGGCATCGGCTGCACGACCTGGGAGGTGGTGCGCCACGTGCTGGTGCCGCAGGCTTCGGTCTCCATCATCGGTGCGGTGATGCTTGGCCTCGGCCGCGCGCTGGGTGAGACCATGGCGGTGACCTTCGTTATTGGAAACGCCAACCGGCTCTCGGCCTCCGTGTTCGATCCCGGCTCGACCATCGCCTCGCGCATCGCCAACGAGTTCAACGAGGCCGATGGCCTCCAGCTGAGCTCGCTGATGGCTCTCGGCTGCATCCTCTTCGTCATCACCTTCGTCGTCCTGATCATCGCGCGCCTGCTCGTCCGGCGCGTGAAGGTCGCCTGAGCCCGGGAGCCCGCATCATGGACGCCGTGAACACCCTCGCCACCCCCGCACCCGCGCGTATCAGCCGTGTCCGGTCGAGCCGCCGGGTCGCCGACAAGCTGCTCATCGTCGGTAGCACGATCGCGACGCTGATCGGCATCGTCGTCCTCGGCTCAATCCTGCTCATGCTCATCGTCGAGGGTGTGAAGGGCTTCTCGCCGTTGCTCTTCACCGAGCCGACACCGGGCCCCGGTTCGGAAGGCGGCGGCATCGCCAACGCCATCCTGGGCAGCTTGGTTCTGACCTTGATCGGCATCGTCATCGCGACGCCGGTGGGTGTCATGGCCGGCACTTATCTCGCCGAATACGGTCGCAACTCGAAGCTCGCCGACCTCATCCGCTTCCTCAACGACATCCTGCTCTCGGCCCCATCGATTCTCATCGGCCTGTTCGTCTACACCCTGATGGTGAAGCCGATGGGGACCTATTCGGGCTGGGCCGGCGGCGTCGCGCTCGCCATCATCGCGACCCCGGTGATCGTGCGCACCACCGAGGACATGCTTCGCCTCGTGCCCTCGACCCTGCGCGAAGCAGGTGCAGCACTCGGCGCACCGCCCTCCATCGTGATCAAAAGCATCACTTGGCGCGGAGCCAGTGCGGGCATCGTCACCGGCATCATCCTGGCGCTGGCCCGCATCGCCGGCGAGACTGCCCCGCTGCTGTTCACCGCGCTGAACAACAACAACTGGTTCTCGCCCAACCTCATGGGCGGCATCCCGAACCTCCCGGTGATGATCTACCAGTTCGCCCTTTCGCCCTACTCGAACTGGCAGCAGCTCGCCTGGGCCGGCGCCCTGCTCATCACCGCCACGATCCTTGCCCTGTCGATCGTGGCCCGCTTCGTCATCAAGAGCGAGCGGGCGCGCTGATCCCGCGCCCCCGTCCCATCCCGCCTTCGACAAGGACACGCACCCGATGAACGCCGCTCCCGCGATCCCGCAGGCCCAGTTGACCGGACGCCACAAGGCCGACGAGCAGGCCCCCGTCCGCATCGCCGTGAAGGATCTCAACTTCTATTACGGCTCGTTCCACGGCTTGAAGTCGATCAACCTCAACTTCCATGACCGGCAGGTGACCGCTCTGATCGGCCCGTCGGGCTGTGGGAAGTCGACCCTGCTGCGCACCTTCAACCGGATCTACAGCCTCTATCCTGAGCAGCGTGCGGAAGGTGAGATCCTGCTCGACGGGCAGAACGTGCTCGATTCGAAGGTCGATCTGAACGAACTGCGCTCGCGCATCGGCATGGTGTTCCAGAAGCCGACGCCCTTCCCGATGTCGATCTACGACAACGTTGCCTTCGGCCTGCGCCTCTACGAGAAGCTGCCCAAGGCCGATCTCGACGTCCGCGTCGAGGAATCCCTTCGCAAGGCGGCCCTCTGGGACGAGGTGAAGGACAAGCTCAAGCAGTCCGGCATGGGGCTGTCGGGCGGCCAGCAGCAGCGTCTCTGCATCGCCCGCACGGTGGCCCAGCGCCCCGAGGTGATCCTGTTCGACGAGCCGACCTCGGCCCTCGACCCGATCTCGACGGGCCGCATCGAGGAACTGATCGAGCAACTGCGCTCGGAGTTCACCATCGTCATCGTGACCCACAACATGCAGCAGGCCGCGCGCATCTCGCAGTTCACGGCGTTCATGTATCTCGGCGAATTGGTCGAGTTCGGGCCGACCACCCGGATCTTCATGAATCCCGAGAAGCGCCAGACCCAGGACTACATCACTGGCCGCTTCGGCTGAGTTCGTCCGCGCCGCCCCCGGGCGGCACCGGTCCCGATCGAAACGCGATGCAGGCCGTGTCAGGCGGCACTGATCGAGGAGTGCGAGCATGCCCAACCACATCGTCAGTTCCTACGACACGGAACTGGAAAACCTGCGTCGCTCGATCTCCGAGATGGGCGGCATCGCTGAAAAGATGATGACCGATTCGGGCAATGCCCTGGTGCGGCGGGACGTTAGCCTCGCCCAGGCGGTCATCGGCGCGGACAAGCGTCTCGATTCGATCCAGCACGAGGTCGAGGAGCGGGCGATCCTACTCATCGCCAAGCGCCAGCCGCTCGCGATCGATCTGCGCGAGACGATCTCGGCGATCCGCGTCTCGAACGACCTCGAGCGGATCGGCGACCTCTCCAAGAACGTCGCCAAGCGCGTGGTGGCCATCGCCGATCAGGTTCAGCCGCAGAAGATCGTCATCGCCGTCCAGCACATGGGCGACCTCGTGCAGGAGCAGCTCAAGGACGTGCTCGACGCCTATGCGAGCCAGGACGTTAAGGCAGCTTTCGACGTGTGGGAGCGCGACGACGCCATCGACGCGCTCTACAACTCGCTTTTCCGCGAGTTGCTGACCTACATGATGGAAGATCCGCGCAACATCTCGTTCTGCACGCATCTTCTGTTCTGCGCCAAGAACATCGAGCGGATCGGCGACCACACCACCAACATCGCCGAGACGATCCACTATCTCGCCACCGGCGAGAACGACCTCGCCGAGCGGGATCGTCCGAAGAACGACGCGTCGAACTACGCCACCGTGACGTTGCCCGAAGGCGCCTGATCGTCACTCCGGTCCATACGCCGCGGCAGAGAGCTTCGTGGCGCGACCCTCATGCGGCCGTCCCGATGTCGAGCGGGGTGGCCGCCCTCACCCTGAAAACACCCGCATGAGTACGCGCATCCTGATCGTCGAGGACGAGGAGGCCCTCACCCTTCTCCTTCGCTACAACCTTGAGGCCGAGGGCTTCGTCGTCGATTCCGCCGCGCGCGGCGACGAGGCTGACCTGCGACTGCAGGAGCAGGTTCCCGACCTCGTCCTCCTCGACTGGATGATGCCCGGCCTGTCCGGCATCGAGCTATGCCGGCGGATTCGTGCGCGGCGCGAAACCGAGCGGCTGCCCGTCATCATGCTGACGGCGCGCGGGGAAGAGGGCGACCGCATCCGTGGCCTCGGCACCGGCGCCGACGACTACATCGTCAAGCCCTTCTCGGTACCGGAGCTGCTCGCCCGGGTGCGCGCGCTCCTGCGCCGTGCCAAGCCCGCCCATGTGGCGGACCTGTTGATTGCCGGAAACATCGAGCTCGACCGTGTCAGCCACCGCATCCGACGGCAGGGACGCGAGATCCATCTCGGGCCGACCGAGTTCAAGCTCCTCGAATTCCTGATGCAGAGCCCCGGCCGTGTGTTTTCCCGCGAGCAGCTCCTCGACGGGGTTTGGGGGCACGACGTCTATATCGACGAGCGCACGGTGGACGTGCATGTGGGCCGTCTGCGCAAGGCGATCAATCGCCCACGTCAGAGTGATCCGATCCGCACCGTACGGGGCTCTGGCTATTCCTTCGACGAGATGTTCTCGACCGACGAGTGAGCGCCGGCTCGCCGATCGAGCCAGTCCGGAAAGGGTCGCCTGCGTCTCCGCATGCCTGGGCAATTATCCCGGCACTATCGGCCGGTGCCTTCGGCATGTTCCCGAGCCATGAGAGCGGCTCGCGCGAGGCGGCCGCGATGCGCTTCGGTCATCCGCGTGATTTGCAGATGCGAGGCCATCCTCGCCTCGACGCCGGGTGAGGGATCGAGATCGCGGGCAAGGCCGGCAAGTTCCTGGAGCGGGATGTCGGCGACCGGCCGGATCTCGCCCTTGGATGGCCGGAAGCGGACCGGTCCGGACGGGACATCGCCAGCCGGCCAGAGGATGATGCGCTCCTCTTCCTTCGTGCACGGATGGAGCGGAGCGATCGCGATCGACGCTCGCTGGCGGAGGCGACTCGTGATCCGGGTAAACCCGTGCGCCCTCACGATCCGTTCGGCGACGCGATCGGCGAAGATCGGACCTTCCGCTCCGACGATATGCGCCGCCATGGCGGTGAGCGTGGGACCGTATTCCGCGTCGTGAAACCGCGCGGGTTTCGCGGCCGGCGCGAAATCCGAAAGGTCGGCGACCTCGTAGAACGGCAATGGCTCGATGAGGCTCGCCTCGGCCTGCCGCTGATCGGGTACGGCGTCGGCTGTGACCGGGGCCGGCTTTGCTCGGTCGGCATCGAGATGGGCCCGAAGCGCGATGTCGAGCCGGTCGAGGGCGCTCTCGGAATCGTTCCACCAATCGGTGCTCCAGACCCGATGGATCCGCCATCCGAGATCGGTGAGCACCCATTCGCGCAGGCGGTCCCGGTCTCTCGCCGTCGCCGCCCGATGATAGGTTGCGCCGTCGCATTCGATTCCGGCAAGGTAGCGGCCGGGACTGTCGGGATGGACAATACCGAGGTCGATGCGGAACGAGGACACTCCGATCTGGGGCACTACGCTCCAGCCGCGTGCGTTCAGCGCCGCCATCACCGCTCCTTCGAACGGAGATTCGACGTCTCCCCCCGTTGGCGCGGCGGCCGTTTCGAGGGCGCGGGCACCGTGTTCGGCGAAATCTAGGAAGTGCTTGAAGTCGCGCACCCCACGGGCGCTGCCGCGGCCGAGATCGACCTGATCGGCACGGATTGAGGCAAAGACCACGAGTTCGCGCCGGGCGCGGGTGATCGCGACATTGAGCCGGCGGTGGCCGCCATCGCGGTTGAGGGAACTGATCTGCCCCGTGATCCGGCCTGCCGCATCGGGGCCGGCCGCCACCGAGAACAAGATGCTGTCGCGCTCGTCGCCCTGGACGGTCTCGAGGTTCTTGACGAAAACCGGCTCTTTCCATGTTCGCCCGTCGAAGAAGCGTTCCAGCTCCGGCTTTGCCCGTCGCTCGGCATCGAGCAGGTTCTCGATCAGCCGCTGTTGCTCACCGTTGAAGGTGACGATCCCGAGGGAGCATTCCTCCGCCGCGAAGGCGGGTGCCGTGAGGCGTGTCACCACATCCGCCACCAGCGCGCGCGCTTCGGGCCGGTTCACCCGCGCACCGCCGCGCTCGTAGAGACCGTCTTGAACGTGATGCAGCCGCACCGCGCGGTCCTCAGTGACGGGCGAGGGAAATGTGATGAGGCCGCCGCGATAATAGTGCCGGTTCGAGAAGGCGATCAGGCTCTCGTGGCGGCTTCTATAGTGCCAGGCGAGGCGCCGCTGCGGCAGGTTCGCCGCGAGGCACTCGTCGAGGATGCTCTCCTGATCGGTGACGTCGAGACCATCGGAGAGGTCGTCTACGCCGCGATCCCCGACATTGGTCGGCGGCAACTGTTCGGGATCGCCGACGATGACCACCTGTCGCCCCCGCGCGATGGCGCCGATGGCATCCCATGGCGTGATCTGCGAGGCCTCGTCGAAAATCACGACATCGAACGGCTTCGCCTCGGCCGGCCAGTATTGGGCGATCGAGAGCGGGCTCATCATCAGGCAGGGCGTCAGGCGGGTCAGAGCGTTCGGCATCCGCGCGAAGAGCTGGCGCAGGGGCATGTGCCGGGCGCGTTTGGTGATCTCGCGCGCCAGCGTGCCCCATTCGGGATCGGCGCCAAAGGCGGTGGCGAGCGGGACGCGGCCACCGATGCGGACACGCACCGCCCCACTCGCCAAACTGGAGAGCCGGGCGTCGGCCTCACCGAAATCACGGATCGCCTCCTCGTGACGCTGGCCCATGAAATCGCGCAGGCGGATGTCGTCTGTCACGGCGTGGTCGATCCACCAGCGCGCATAGGCGCTCTCGAAAGCCGGCAGAATGGCGCCGTCCTCCAATGTCCCGGCCTCGATCGAGGCAACGAGCGGGCCGAGCCCTGCCTTCGTTGCCTCGCTCACCGCAGCCTGCCACCTCGCCCATACCTGCGCCTTGGGCAGCGCGCTGCGCCAGCGTTCCGCCACCGCGAGGCTCCCGGTGACCCAGTCCTCCTCCGTCTCCAACGGGCGTTCCGGCTTTGCCCTGCCAGTCAGGCGTCCAAGCGTCTCGATCGCTTTCCCGGCAGCGACCCTGTGGGCGGCGAATTCCTCCTTTGCCAGAGCGAGGCGACCGCCGGGCTCCAGCCGCCCATCCTGCGCATCGAGGAATTCGGCGAGCCTCGCCCGAAGCACTTCGGGACCGCCGACGAGTGGGGCCATCGCGGCGACGACCGAAGACAGTCGTGTCGCCCAGGCCATCGCCGCCGTGAAGACGTCGGTCGGTGCCGCCGCATCCGACCAAGGATGATCGAGCGGTGCGATGGCGCTCGCGAGTTGGTCAGCCAACGCGGGCTTCGTAGCCTGCAGGGCCTTGATCTCGACCAGGGTCACGAGGTCGGGGCCGATATCCTCCGGTGCGCCACCTTGCGCGAAGGGGGCTACCAGGCCGCGAACCCGCTTGAGGCGCCGCCCCCGCAGGAAGATATTCGAGGCCTTCGCCTCGCGCCATTCGGTGAGCAGGCGGCCGAGGTCGCTTGCGAAGATCGAAGGTGCGTAGGGAACGAAGAGGCGGGCATTCAGGCGGGCAAGCTCATCCTGCCAGATGCGACGCGCCTCGACGGCTTGGCGAAGCGCCGCGCCGCCCGGTCCGAGGAAGCGCAGGCCCATCCGCGCTTCCGGCCGGAATACGGCGACGGCGAGGGAAGCGAGACCGCGCAACCCATCGTAGGTACGGCCTAGCGGCACGAGCCCCATTGCCTCGGCGAGACGATGTCCGGATTGTGCGAAATCCGGCAGGGTTCGACTGAGTTCGGCGACGGCCCGTTCCATCTCGATCCGCCAAATCGGCGACCACGCGATCGCGCCGATGCCTCGGAGGGGATGGTTCGCGCTGTCGCCGACGATGGGGCGAAGGGCGCGAAGTTCGTTGCAACGAGCGCGCAGGCTCTCTCGGTGGCCGGGTGAGGAGATCGCCTCCTTCGGCCAGGTAAGCGCGATCCCGTCATGGCCGGCCTGCCGGTCTGCGATCACGCGCGCCATGGCCGCATGGGCGCTGAGACCGTTCGCCCGCGTGGCATGCAGGCTCTCGACGACGCCGTTCAGGCTCTCCCTACGGTGTTGAAGATCCGCGGCCGCCTCATCCCAGGGGACGGACTCGTCACCTCTCGCGGTCCAGGCTTCGCGCAACTGTGCGATGACGTGCGATTTCTGGGCTTTGGCCGCATGGACTTCGAGGCAGCAGGCGCCCAATCCGACGGCATCGAGGCGACGGCGCACCACGTCCAGTGCCGCGCTCTTCTGCGAGACGAACAGCACCGTGCGTCCGAGTGCCAAGCACTGGGCAATCATGTTGGCGATGGTCTGGCTCTTGCCGGTGCCGGGCGGCCCGAACAGCACGAAATCCTTGCCGGAGGCCGCAGCGAGGATGGCCGAGACCTGTGAGGAATCGGCCAGGAGCGGCGTGAAGATTCCAGATGGCGGATGCTCTGCATCGAGGCGTTCCGGCACGGGGAAACCCGTACCGTCGCCATAGGGCAGCTTCGGCGTTTCGAGGAGGTGGCGTACCACCGGGCTGCGCTTCAGAAGATCCGTGCGCTCGCTCAGATCCTTCCACATCAGGAACTTGGTGAAGGAGAAGACCGAGAGCACCACCTCGTCCGTGACCTCGAAACCCTTGAGGTCGCGGATATGGCTGCGCACGATCCGCCAGGTCCCCTCGATATCGATGCCGGATTCGTCGCTCGGCAGGCCGTCGGCGAAATCCGGCATATCGAGGTCGAAATCCTGCCGCAGCATTTCTAGCAGCGTCGGATTGAGGCGCGCTTCCTCGTCGTGACGGACCAGCCGGAACCCGGCGCGGACGCTGGTCCGTGTGAGGGCGACCGGCACAAGCAACAGGGGCGCGCGTGCCGGCGGCATGCCTCCCCCGCGTGTCCAGGTGAGGAACCCGAAGGCGAGGAACAGGACGTTTGCTCCCCCCTCTTCGAAACTGCCGCGCGCGAGCCGGAACAGGTCGGTGAGGCGGACCTCCAGCTCTTCCGCATCGACATCGACGGCGATCTCGCCCCGTTCCAGGTTTGTGACGCCGACCGTTGCCTCGGAAGTCGGCCGGGCGACGAGCCGGAATGCGCGGGCCGCCGCAAGACCATCCTCGAACGCGCCCGGCTCGGGACAATCGAGGGCAAGCGATCCCTTCCCCGGCTTGAAGTTGAGGAGCTTGTTCCTCAGCGTGAGGTCGAGGAGCCGCAGCTTCCAGGCTTCCAGCCTGTCGCGGGGCTCACGCCGCGGCAGGTCGAGGCGCGGAGCGGGAAGATCCTCGATAAAGGCCGGCGGCGCCCGAAGTGCCAAGGCAAGCGGAGCCATCACCGACGGAGTCTCCGCCGGCAACCCGGTCTCGCCCATGTCGAGGGGCCTGATACCGGCGAGGCGCGCACGCCGCAGATCAAGGACGATCTCCAGCGGAGCCTCCGCATCCGCTTCGATCAGGCGCCCGCCGGCCGCCACCGCATCCGCGAAGAGCCCCGGCGGATCAGCCGTGAGGATCGTCGTCTCGACAAGGATCAATTCCTGGAGGTCGCGGCGCTTCCTCAATGCCTGGGCGTCGTCGCCAATCGTTTCCGGGAGGGTCTCGTCCACGAGCCATAGTCCTATAAGCGCATGGCCGCGGGTGAGAATCAGGAGCGGGTTGAGCCCGGCCTGTTCGCAGCAGGCAGCCCAAAGCAGAGTCAGGTCGAGGCAGGTGGCGAGGCGCCGCTGCACGATCACGCCGGGGCTGCGAACCTTCTGTCCCGACCGCTCGAAGCTCGCCGGAGGCAGTACGTAGGTGATCCGCATGGCCGCGATCGCCACGTGGATCGCCTCGGCCATCTCCCAGGCCCTGGCGCGTCTGCCGCTGCGATACCCGTCGAAGGCGGTACTCCGCTTTGCCGTTTGGAGCATCGAAGCGGCGGCGCGCAGGATGCCGTCCACCGCTGGATCGTTCGGCCTGACGAAGGCCGCAAGCAATTCGGGAGCTGAATTCGCACCGCCCCAATGGGACGGTGGCATGAGGCGCAGGTCGAACTCCTCCCTGCCCAGGTCGACCTCCTGCCTGCCCAGGTCGACCTCCGGTTCGGTCCCAACGGCCTGCCCTGTCACCACCAGCGTCACCGTGCAGAGCTGGCTCTCCGTCAGGCCGGCGAAGGTGGCTCCATCGATCCGTAGATCCGGCGCGTCGATGCGCTGGAGGCTTCCCGCCGGTATCCGCTGGATCGGCAGGAGGAAGGGCCGGAACAGCGGCGGCGTCGCGAAGATATGAAGCGTGACGTCGGCGAGATCGACAGTGCCGGCATTGGTCAGGGTGACGTCCCGGATGAGCGGGATGCCGTTCTGCAAGGATGCCGCGCCGACATGGTCGATGACCGCGCATGTGATCCCGCAACGCGGGTGGACCACGTCCGAAGCCTCGAGCGTATCGGCCATCGCGCCCGGTTCCTCGTTAGTCACGAGGTTTCTACAAGCGCGCCGGGCGTGCCTGCAAGCTTCGCTTTACGGCCCGCCGGATGCTGGTCGAGGACGCAATTCGTCATCCTGGAATCATTCCATAACATAGAGATTGCCCGGGCAAGACGAGGGTCTGTATAGCGTCCCTGTTCGGGGGCTGTTGAAAGCTACCCAGCAGTGCGGCTTCGAGGTCATTCACTCTCCAGGCTTTTCGTTGCTGAGCCTTCTTGTCGTCCGCTCCTCGAAAGGGAGTGCCCGCTCCTCGCAATCCGGTGCTGCCTGTCGATGACGGACCCGATCACCACCGGCGCACGGCCCTCTCAAGGACACTACCGTCTGATGGTGGCAGGCCGGACCCTCCTCGCGATTTTCGGTGGCTATGCCCTCGCGGCCATCGCTACCGCGTTCCTTTCTCTGACCCTGCCCCTCGACCGTTCGGAAGCCGTCGCCGCCGCGACGCTGGCGAGCTTCGCGATCATGGCCGCAGCCGTGATCTGGGTCTTCTCTGCACGTAGCCTCGGCCGCGCGGCTATCGGACTGGCGCTCCCGGCGCTCTGCCTCGGTGCCGGTCTCTGGCTGGCTCTCGGCAGCGTAGGGTAGCCCACATGAAACAGGGGTTCCGCCAATCGATGGCGTGGCTGCACACCTGGGCGGGGCTCGTCACCGGGTGGGTGATGTTCGCCGTCTTCGTCACCGGCACCGCCACCTATTACAAGACCGACATCTCGCACTGGATGCGGCCCGAATTGCGTGCCGAGGCAGAATACGACGTGGTCCGTGCGGCCGAATTCGGCGTCGCGCATCTGAAAGTCCATGCACCGAAGGCAATGGCCTGGTTCGTCGGCGTGCCGACGGCCGACAACCCGCTCATTGGCGCCTACTGGATGGACAAGCCGGACGGGGAGGTCGGCAGGGCGCTTCTGGATCCGTCGACCGGCGCGCCGACGATCGCTCGGGCGACCAGGGGCGGCGATTTCTTCTATCGCTTTCACTACGAACTGCAGATGCCCCCCGCTTTGGGCCGCTGGATCGTCGGCTTATGCGCGATGGTCCTGTTGGTCGCCCTCATCAGCGGCATCGTCACACATCGCCGGATCTTCGCCGATTTCTTCACCTTCCGGCGTTCGAAATCCGCCCAGCGCGGCTGGCTCGATGCGCACAACGTCACCGGCGTGCTGGCACTGCCGTTCCACCTGATGATTACCTATACCGGCATCGTCTCGCTCGCGCTCATGTACATGCCGTGGGGAATGGTGAGCGTCTACAAGGCCGATGAACTGCGCTTTTATGTCGAGTCCGGCCAGATGACGGCCTGGCGTCCGGCCGAGGGCAAGGCGGCCGAACCGGCGCCGCTCGGCCCCCTCATCCGCCGCGCCCAGGCCGAGGTGAGCGAGCCGCTCGAAATGGTCACCGTCAACAACCCGGGCGACGCCAACGCCACGGTTGTGGCGGTGTTCGAGGAGCCGCACGGGCTCGCCCATCGCCACCCGCAGATCGCGTTTCATGCGGTGACCGGCGAGATCGTTGAACGGACCGGACCGCTCAAGCCCGCGGCGCATGCCTATACGAGTTTCGTCGGCCTGCACGAGGCGCATTTCGCCGGACCGGCCTTGCGGATTCTGTTCTTCCTTTCCGGCCTGATGGGCTGCGCCGCCATCGCCACCGGTCTCGTTCTGTGGACCGTGGCGCGGGCGCCGAAAGCTGTAGTCCAGCCCGCCTTCGGCTGGCGCCTCGTCCAGGCGCTGAACATCGGCACGATCCTCGGCCTGCCCATCGGCATGGCGGCCTTTTTCATCGCCAACCGTGTCATTCCCGTCGATTGGTCCGCTCGGGAATCCTGGGAGGGGGGCATCTTCTTCGGAAGCTGGCTCCTCGCCGCACTGATTCCGCTCGCTCGCCCACATCGTCGGGCGTGGCGCGAGATGAGCTACGCAGCCGCGTTCCTGTTCCTCGCCGTCCCCCTGGTCGATTGGACGATCGCAGGTTGGCGCACCGATTTCCTTGGCTTCGATACCGCCATGCTGGCGCTCGCGCTTGTCTTCGCCTTTGGCGCCCGAAAAGTAGGGCTCCACGAGGGCGCGCGGAGGGATGCAGCCCGCTCCACCGGAGACCTCGCCCGAGCATGACGCTTCTTGCCGTGTCTCTTACCTTACTCCTGAGCTTTTCGGGCCTCGCCTGCTTGTGCCTGAGCATGGACCGGCATGGCCGGACCCTGTTTCACGGGCGCCCCTCCCGGCAGCGGGATCTGGCGTTCCGGGCAGCGGGTTGGCTCGCCATCGCACTGGCCTTCGCGGCGGCGATCGTCACGGCGGACTGGAATTTCGGGCCGGTGCAATGGCTCGGCTCGCTCACCGGGTCCGCGCTCATCGTCGTGGCGCTGATGTCCTATCGTCCGGCCTGGATCCGTCCGGCAGCCATCGCTGCGCTTCCCCTCGCCATGGCGACGGCTTTCTTCGTCTGAGCCGGCGCGGCGTGTTCCCACCCGCTTAATTGCCTCTATGTGAAGGCCCGTTCGGAAAGCCTTCACGAGGACGATCCATGGCTCTCGATCCTGCGCTCGCGAACCGCATCGCTGCCTCCGTTGAGGAAGGCTTTGCCGATCAGGTCGCTCATACCCAGGCCCTCGTCCGCTTCGGGTCGGTGCGAGGCGCCGAGCACGCGATCCAGGACTACGTCTTCCGCTGCTTGCGCGAGCGCGGCTACGCCATGGAGCGGATCCACATGGATCATGCGGCCCTCGCCGCGCATCCTGGAGGAGGGCGGATCGCGCCGGGGCATTCTGAGGCGCCCATCGTTGTCGGCATCCACCGACCCCGCAGCGAGATGGGGCGCTCGCTGATCCTCCAGGCCCATGTGGACGTGGTACCGCCCGGTCCCCTCGACTTGTGGTCCCATTCGCCCTTTGATCCTGTGATCCAGGGAGACTGGATGTACGGACGCGGCGCGGCCGACATGAAGGCTGGCCATGCCGCCAATCTCTTCGCCCTCGATGCGCTCGCCCGGATCGGCCTTCAGCCCGCGGCGACGGTGCTGGTCCAGTCCGTGGTGGAGGAGGAATCCACCGGCAACGGCGCGCTGATGACGCATCTGCACGGGTACCGAGCCGACGCCGTGCTGATCCCCGAGCCCGAGGACGAGAAACTCGTGCGCGCGAATACCGGGGTGCTGTGGTTCACCGTCGAGGTGCGCGGGACTCCGGTCCATGTCCGCGAGATGGGAGCGGGCGCCAACGCTATCGACGCGACTTATCGAGTGATCGCCGCACTGCGCAGGCTTGAGGAGGCGTGGAACGAACGCAAAGCGGGACGCCGCCATTTCGAGGGAGAAACCCATCCGATCAACCTCAATGTCGGTCGTATCGAGGGCGGGGATTGGGCCTCGTCCGTGCCGGCCTGGTGCCGCATCGCGTGCCGCATCGCGATCTATCCCGGCGTGAGCGCGGCGGATGCGGCACGGGAGATCGAGGGCGCAGTGAGCGACTTCGCCCGGACTGACGCATTCCTCGCAAAAACCCCACCCGTCATCGCCTTCAACGGCTTTTTCTCGGAGGGCTACGAGTTGGACGAGGGCTCGGAGGCCGAGCGGGTGCTGGCGGCCTCGCACCGTGCGGCGACGGGGACGGATCTCGCGAGCTTCATGTCTCCGAGCTATCTCGATACCCGCGTTCATGCCCTCTACGACCGGGTTCCCGCGCTCTGCTACGGGCCGATCAGCGAGAATATCCACGGCTTCGACGAGCGCGTCAGCCTTTCCTCAGTGAAACGCGTCACTACGGCGATGGCCTTGTTCATTGCCGAATGGTGCGGCACCGAACCATTCGAGGAAAGGTGACGGAAGCTTGTAAATCAGCATGATCGTCTGCCCGATCTGCGTTCTTACAAGTAATGGTGTGAAAAATTCGAGTGTTTCTCGCGAAATCCGGGCTGTAACATTTATGGTTGGGGCTGTCGCCTTGTAGACTGCAAAGATCAATGCGCCCGCCAAGCTGGAGCTCGCTAGAACCTCCCATCTCCTGTCGCCGCGAAGCGGCTCCGGTGGAGCCTATTCCGCCGGAGCCGGAGCGCCGCCATTCGCGCCGCGAATACCGATGCGCTCGGACAAGCGCAGGATGTTCATCATCAGCCTGTTGACGATCTCGGTCTCGTTGGCGCCATTGCGGACGTCGAGACCGTAGCGGACCGTGACCTCGATGGAGTCTTGGCTGAGGTTCGACACGCTGACCTGCGTACGGTCTGGCGCCGATTCCGGGATTTCGGCTACGAGCTCGCGCACCCCGCTCACCAGGGCTTCGATCTGCGGCACGCTGGTGGCGTAAGGCAGTGGCAGCTTGGCCGAATTCAAGTGGAATCGACGGGTGCCGAGATTGTTCACCACCGCATCGGAGAGCTTGCCGTTCGGAACCACGATGAGGCTGTCGTCGGCGGTTCGGACCCGCGTCGAACGGATGCCGACATGCTCCACCGTGCCCTTGGTGTCGCCGGTGGAGATCCAGTCGCCACGCCGGAACGGACGGTCGATGGCGAGGATTCCGGCGCCGAATACGTTGGAGAGGGTCTCGCGGGAGGCGAAGGCTACTGCCAATCCGCCGATGGAGAGGCTCGCGATCACGCCCTCGTATGGCAGTGAGAGCTGCATCGCCACGTAAGTCAGCCCCGCTCCCACCAATGCGATCTTGAGGGCGCCGAAGCCGAGGGAGACGAGGATGTTGTCCATGCTCGGCCGCCCGGTTTCGTCGCCGGTGAAGTAGGTCGCGACGACCGCGTCGATGATCCGCCAGCCGAACCAGACCGTGGACAGTGCGAAGAGGACGCCCGCCACGCCGACCGACACTCGTGTCGCAAGGTCGGGCAGGCCGAGGGCTGGCATGAGGGCGGCGTAGACGATCAGGGTCAGTGTGCCCAGCAGAGGCAGGCGGAAAGTCCTTCGCGCTTGATGCGCATCGTGGCGACCGACGGCGCGCACGAGGAAGGCAGAGACCGGCTTCGAGACGAGCCAGCCTAGCGCCAGGGACAGAACCATGATCGCCGGCCAGCCCAACGCTTGCCAAGCCTCCAATGGCCCCACCGGCATGAGCAAGTTGGGGGCGAGTCCGCGCACCGAGCGTCTCAGCTGAAAGAAGATCGAGGGCGGTTCCGGCAACCGTTGCCCGGCGGCCGAAGGCATGCCCTCCACGGCGACGTAGAGGTCGCGAGCGTTGCGGACGGTATCGCCCGAGAACTTCCAGGTTGCCCCGTCGCCGACGCCGTCGGGCGCGATCACCATCTGCCCCACGGGATGACTGAACACCATGGCCGGAGACCGGTTCGCCGGATCGTCCGAGATCTCCTGCGGTTGCAGCAGCCCGATTCGGTTCAGGATTCCGTTAAGATATTGTGCAGTCAGACCTCCCTGGTCGTCACGCACCGCGTCGCTCAGAGCCCTGAGATCGAGACTGTCGAGGGCTTGGCGCCGCCCATCTTCGCTCCACGTGTAAAACGCGCGCGTGAAGGTGCGATAGGCGTCCCGGGCGTTCTTTCGCAGGCGGTAGGCCTCCGGGCTGGCCGGACGTCCGCCGGAACGGGCGAAAAGGCTCTTTCGGGCCTCTGCGAGAGTCGTGTCGTCGGGCATGGAGAGGAACCAGCGCTCGCCGCGCTTGACGAAACGCAGCGCCAGTACGGCGCCGGTTCCTGCCTGTTCCAGGTCTACCGCCGCTTCTTCTCCCCCGGCGCGGGCGTCGGGAATGGAATGAAGCCGAAATGTGGTCTGGTCCACGAGGTTGAAGAGGGTCTGAGCCTTGCCGAGCTTTTCTTCCGGCGCCATCGCCGCCGCACCGTCGCCGAAATCCACCACGGCGACAGCGCGCACCATCTGGTCGGGTGCGTCATAGCGGGCATCGTTGCCGGCTTGGAGGAAGCTGCGCATGGTCTCGCGCGGCCCGGTCTGGATCAGGCCCTGCTCACGCGCGTCGCCGGAGATGCGGCCGCCCGTCCACCACTCGCCGCTGTCGAACCGCCCCATGAAGGATTGCCCATCCGGTGCGAGCACGAATTCCACCGCGCCGGAACGCCCACCCTGGAACCATCGCGCCGTGAGTACCCTGTCCCGTGCCTCGCCTTCGATACGACCATCATAGGCGAGGTAGCTGCCGGTGACTTTCCCGCTCTCCTGCTTCATCTCCACCCTTGCACCGCCGTCGCGCCAGCGGGTGTTCCAGGTCCCGCTCCAGTCCGGCGCATCGGCGAGGACTGAGGTGGAAAGCGTCAAAAGGGCGAGCAGAAGGGCGGCGACGAACGGCATGAAGCTCCTCGGTTGGGATGCAGGCAACCTATAGGCAGGAAGGTCGAGGTCAACCGACGGGCGAGCGGTTGCAGACCTGCCCCGACCATGGTGGGACAGGGGACCGAATGAACTCGGTGACGGTGTGCGACATCATCCGGGGCGGCGTTATCAGCGAAGATCGGCATCGGATCTGCTCCGTGCTCTGGCTTGATGCGGCGTTTGAATAGGATGGCCGCTGCCGCTCCGTATTGCGCAAATCTTGCTGGCTTCCTCTCCATGAAACCGCCTTCGAGGTCCTCATGAATTCTGAGGCGAACTCCACAGTCACTCGTCGCGAGAGCCAGCCGGCCCGCGCAGCCATCGCCGCGTTCGTCGGCACCACCATCGAGTGGTACGATTTCTTCATTTACGGCACGGCGGCCGCTCTGGTGTTCGGGCCGCTCTTCTTCGCCGAATCCACGCCCTTCATGGCCACGCTCGCAGCTTTCGGCACCTTCGCCGTGGGCTTCCTGGCACGACCCCTCGGCGGCGTGGTCTTCGGGCATTTCGGAGACCGGTTCGGGCGCAAGAAGGCGCTGGTCGTGACCCTGGTGATGATGGGCGTCGCCACCACCGGAATCGGCCTGCTTCCGACCTATGCGACGATCGGGATCTGGGCGCCGATTGCATTGGTCGCTTTGCGCGTCCTCCAGGGCATCGCAGTCGGCGGTGAATGGGGCGGTGCTGTGCTTCTGGCCGCCGAGCATGCGCCGAAGGGCCGCTCGACTTTCTTCGCCTCGTTCGCACAACTCGGGAGCCCGGCCGGGCAGATACTCTCTCTGCTGGCGTTCCGCCTGGCGGGGCTGATGGACAAGCCAAGCTTCATGGAATGGGGGTGGCGCCTGCCGTTTCTGGTGAGCGTCGTGCTTCTCGTGGTCGGCCTCGCGATCCGTCTCGGCGTGGAAGAATCACCGGAATTCGAGGAGACCCGTGTCGAGAACCCGCCTGAGGTCGCACCGCTTCGCGAAGTCTTTGCCACCAGTCTGAAACCCCTGGCTCTGGCGGCCGGCGCGAACACCTTCGGGATCGGATCTGTCTATCTCTTCAACACCTTCATGATCACGTACACGACCCAGTATCTCGGACTAGAGCGCGCGACGATCCTCGATGCATTGCTGGTCGCCGCCATCATCCAGCTGGTGATGACGCCGGTTGGCGCGCGGATCGCCGAACTCATCCGCAACGAGCGCCTGTTCCTGCAGATCGCCCTCATTTGGGCGATGCTGGCACCCTATCCACTATTCCTGTTGGTCGACATGCGGGCGACCTGGACGATCACTCTCGGGCTCGGGCTCAACGTCCTCGGCAGCGCCACCTTCTACGCCGTCATCGCCGGCTACGTCGCTGGGGCCTTCCCGACTCGGGTGCGCTACACCGCGATCTCAGTCGCCTATCAGTTCTGCGGCGCCATCGCCGGAGGGCTCACGCCCATCGTCGGCACGATCCTGGCCGAACGCTTCCAAGGACATTGGTGGCCGATCGCCGTTTTCGGGACGACGCTGGCGGCGATTTCGTTCGTCTGCATCACCGGGCTCGGCTGCTACCGGGCGCGACAGCCCGGTCCCGAAGCCGCGATTGAAGGCGCCCGCGTGCGATGACAGGCAGACACGCAGTCCATGCCCCTTGCCGGAACGGCCCACACCTTATATTGCGACGCGATAGCTCGTCCCGTGACCCGGCGCTGCCGGCCGCATTCCTGCGGCCCGTCGCGTGACGGGCTCTACTCGCTTCCGGATACCTTATGAAGCTTCGCAACATCGCCATCATCGCCCACGTCGACCACGGCAAGACGACGCTCGTCGACAAGCTGTTGTCCCAGTCGGGATCGTTCCGAGATAACCAGCGCGTCGAAGAGCGCGCGATGGATTCGAACGACCTCGAAAAGGAGCGCGGCATCACGATCCTGGCCAAGGCGACCTCGGTCGTCTGGAAGGATACCCGCGTCAACGTCGTCGATACCCCTGGCCACGCCGATTTCGGCGGCGAGGTGGAGCGTATCCTCTCCATGGTCGATGGCGTGATCGTGCTGGTCGATGCCGCCGAAGGCCCGATGCCCCAGACCAAGTTCGTTGTCGGCAAGGCGCTCAAGATCGGCCTGAAGCCGATCGTGGCGATCAACAAGGTCGACCGCCCGGACGCCCGCATCACCGAAGTCGTCAACGAAGTTTTCGACCTCTTCGCGGCGCTCGACGCCACCGACGATCAGCTCGACTTCCCGATTCTCTACGGTTCTGGCCGCGCCGGCTGGATGGCGACCTCGCCCGATGGCTCGCAGGACGACGGCCTCGCGCCGCTCTTCGATCTCGTGCTCGCGCACGTGCCTCAGGCGCGTGTCGAGGAGGGTCCGTTCCGGATGCTCGGCACCTTGCTGGAGGCCAACCCGTTCCTCGGCCGCATCATCACCGGCCGCATCGCCTCCGGCACCGTGAAGCCGAACCAGGCCATCAAGGTCATGGACCGCACCGGCAAGCTCGTGGAGACCGGCCGCGTCTCGAAGATCCTGGCCTTCCGCGGCCTGGAGCGCGCGCCCATCGATATCGGTGAAGCCGGCGACATCGTCTCCATCGCCGGCCTCGTGAAGGGCACCGTGGCCGACACCTTCTGCGATCCGCAGGTCGAGACCCCGATCCAGGCCCAGCCGATCGATCCGCCCACCGTCACCATGTCCTTCATCGTCAACGATTCGCCGCTCGCCGGCACCGAGGGCGACAAAGTCACGAGCCGCATGATCCGCGACCGCCTGTTCAAGGAGGCCGAGGGCAACGTCACGCTCAAGATCGAGGAGGCGGCCGACAAGGATTCGTTCTTCGTCTCGGGTCGTGGCGAATTGCAGCTCGCCATCCTGATCGAGACCATGCGCCGCGAAGGCTTCGAGATCGCCGTCTCGCGTCCCCGCGTTGTGCTCTCCAAGGATGAGGACGACAACGTCCTGGAGCCCGTCGAGGAGGTCGTGGTCGACGTCGACGAGGAGTATTCCGGCGTCGTCGTGCAGAAGATGTCCGAGCGCAAGGCCGAGATGATCGAGATGCGGCCGTCGGGCGGCTCCCGCCTGCGCCTCGTCTTCCATGCGCCCACCCGTGGCCTGATCGGCTACCAGGGCGAGCTCATGACCGACACGCGCGGCACCGCGATCATGAACCGCTTGTTCAAGGCCTACGAGCCCTACAAGGGCGAAATGCCCGGCCGCCGCAACGGCGTGCTGATCTCCAACGACAAGGGCGAGGCAGTGGCCTACGCCATGTGGAACCTGGAAGATCGCGGCCCGATGATGATCGAGCCCGGCGCCAAGGTTTACCAGGGTATGATCATCGGCGAGCACAACCGCGAGAACGACCTCGAGGTGAACGTGCTCAAGGGCAAGAAGCTCACCAACATCCGCACCACGTCGAAGGACGAGGCCGTGCGTCTCACGCCTCCGATCCGCATGACTCTAGAGCGTTCGCTCGCTTGGATTCAGGACGACGAGTTGATGGAAGTCACTCCGAAGTCGATCCGCCTCCGCAAGACCTATCTCGACCCCAACGAGCGCAAGCGCTTCGAGCGCTCGGGCGGCGCCGCGTAAGCGACACGAATCGGTAACGATGAAAAGGCCGGGCATTGTCCGGCCTTTTCATTTGGAGCGTCGACGGGCCACACGCGAAAATTTCGCCTCGATCTCATCCTTGCCGCTCCGACTGACTTTGCGGGGTGGAGCGATTGGGGCCGGCGGACGAGGCATAGCCTCGAGTGCCCTCAATCCTCCTTCGCCCGCTCCCGCAGCAGGTACTTCTGCACTTTCCCTGTCGACGTCTTCGGTAGTTCTCCGAATACGATTCGGCGCGGCAGCTTGTAGCCGGCCAGCCGCTCTCGACACCAAGCGATCAGAACGTCCGCTTCCAAGGTGACGCCAGGCTTCAATTCCACGAAGGCCATCGGCGTCTCGCCCCATTTTTCATCGGGTCTGGCCACTACGGCGGCGGCCGAGACGTCGGGATGGCGGAACAGGGCGTCCTCCACTTCAATGGACGAGATATTCTCGCCGCCTGAGATGATGATGTCCTTCGAGCGATCCTTGAGCTGGATGTAGCCGTCCGGATGCTTGACCCCGAGGTCGCCCGAGCGGAACCAGCCATCCTTGAAGGCGGCCTGTGTCGCCGCCGGATTCTTGAGGTAGCCCCGCATCACCACGTTGCCACGGAACATCGCTTCGCCCATGGTCTCACCATCGGCGGGCATGGATTCACAGGTCTCGGGATCGCGGATATCGAACCCTTCCAGAACCGGATAGCGCACGCCCTGACGCGCCATTTTGGCGGCGCGGGCATCTCCATCCAGCGCGTCCCAATCCCGGTGCCAGGCATTCACGACCGCCGGCCCATAGGTCTCGGTGAGGCCGTAGAGATGGGTGACATCGAAACCGGCGCTGCCCATGGCGGCGAGGACCGCCTGGGGCGGAGGTGCCGCGGCGGTGAGGAAGGCGACGCGCCGGGGCAGGGGGCGGCGCTCATTCTCCGAGGCGTTGAGCAGAAGCTGCATCACGATCGGCGCGCCGCACAGATGCGTGACGCCGTGCTCTGCAAGGGCCGCATAGAGCGCGCCTGCCCGCACCTGCCGCAGGCAGACATGGGTGCCGGCCACGATCGACAGCGTCCACGGGAAGCACCAGCCGTTGCAATGGAACATCGGCAGCGTCCAGAGATAGACCGGATGCTGCCCGAGATTGCCGGTGATGACGTTGCCGAGGGAGAGAAGCGCCGCGCCGCGGTGATGATAGACCACGCCTTTCGGATCGCCGGTCGTGCCCGACGTGTAGTTGAGCGAGATCGCGTCCCATTCATCGTTCGGCATCGCCCAGTCCCGGGCCGGATCCCCTTCCTCGAGGAGCGCTTCGTAGCCAAGGCTGCCGACAGCCGTGCCTTCCCCGCGATAGACTGGATCATCCACGTCGATGACCAGGGGCTTTGCTTGTGCCTGCTTCAGGGCGGGGCCGACGATGCGGCTGAACTCCCGATCCGTGATCAGCACCTTGGCCTCGCCGTGATCGAGGCAGAAGGCGAGGCCGGCGATATCGAGGCGGGTATTCAGGGTGTTGAGCACGGCGCCGGTCATCGGCACCCCGTAATGGCATTCGATCATCTCGGGCGTGTTGGCGAGCATCACCGCCACCGTGTCGCCGCGTCCGATGCCGCGAGCGGCCAGCGCTGCGGCAAGTCGCCGGGAGCGCGCGTAAAGCTCGGCATAGCTTCGACGAAGGGGGCCGTGGATCACGGCGACATGGTCGGGGAAAACGCGCGCCGACCGGTCGAGGTAGCTCAGCGGCGTGAGCGGCTGGTGGTTTGCCGGGTTCCGATCGAGGTCGCGGTCATAGATTGTGGGTGCAGCACTTGTGGCTGTCGTGGACATCGTCATCGGCGTGTCTCCCTGTGACTACCGTAACGACGGAATCCAATCCGACAATGGATTCGCACGATCCAGCGGACCCTTCGTATCGACACGCGGCTGCGCTGGACCAGTTGGGCGCGCCGCGTGTCGAGAATCGATGACCAGGGTGTCAGTGGCTAACCGCCACCGGGGTCGGTCTCATCGTCCGGCCTGTTGCCGCCCTTCGGACCCTCGCCGGGTTTGCCGTCCGTTTTCTCATTGGGGTCCTTGACCGCGTCGGGCGCGGAATTGACTGGCTTGCCCGAGCTCTTCTCCGGCTTGGTCTTGTCGTCGGTCTCGCTCATCGTCCGCTCCCTCGTTGGGTGAGATACAGTCTCGGCAAGACGTTCAGTCCTGCCGGCGGTCGGACTGACCGTCCGAAGAGCCTCCGACCGGAACCGGGTTGCGGCCCTTTGCAGCTCCGCTATCGTTCCAGTCCTGCTTGCGCTCCGCATCGGACAGACCGCCCGGTTCACGGTCGCGCGCCGCATTCTGTTCTGCCGTCTGATGGCCGCCGTTGACAGCGGGGCCGCCACGGGTGCCGACATCGTCGTCGGGCTTGCGGGTCGCCGCATCGGTGGGATTGTCCTTGTCGCTCATGCGGCATCCCCCGAATCCGTGCCGACCGGTGCGGTCGCCCGGTCGAGGGCCTCCGAGACGGCGCCTGTCTGCGAAGCGTCGCCGATATGGCGCAGGTTTTCCGGCGGCGTCTCTGCCTCGGTCTCGTCGGTGGCATCCTGGCCCGGCATGCCAGAGGCGATGCGTGCGGTCTCCGATTCGCCGGAAGGATCACTCTTCAGGTCGTGTTGGGTCCGGGCGGGAATGCCGATGTCGCGGGCGTCGTCCTGCCCGAGATCCTGTCCATTGCGGTCGGTATAGGCGTCGAAGTCCTTCAAAGAGGGGCGCTGGCGTGGATCATGGTTCATGAGAATCCTCCAATTTTGGAGGTTCAACCGCTCCACGAGCGACGAAGTTGCGTCAGGTCGCTCGCCCGACGAGAGCGTGAGCTGCACGGAGGCCCTCGAGATCGTCGGGCAGGTCGAGGATTTTTTCCGCCCGCGCCAGTGCGCCGTCCGCCTCTCGCCGTGCCGCTGCCTGGAAGTCGGGACCGCCAAGCGTGTTGAGGGCTGCGAGCGCTTTCTGCAAGCGCACACCGACCTCGACGCAAGCGGCACCGTCCCGGGCAATGGGACGGAAGGCGTCGGTGAACAGGTCCGCCGCCTCGATGCCGGGCACGCGCAGGCGCGGATAGATTTCGGCGTGCGGTGCTACGGCACGGCACGTCGCCCAGAGGGCGAGGACGCGCACGTGAGTGCCAATGACGTCGATGGCTGTACCGGGATCGTTGATCGCAGGAGACAGCCCTCGCGATGCGACCTCGGTGAGAACGATGATGCCGAAGCGCGGATCATCGTCGAACGTGCGCCGGTCGCCAATGACGAAGGCCTTCTCGATGGCTGCCAGCGTCGCCTCGTCGGGAACGCCGTCGACCTCCACGAGCAGGCGGCCGGTATGCATGAATCCGCCGGGCAGAGCCACCAGATGTAAGGTCAGCCCCGAGGCTTCGGCGAGTGCATCGAGCGATTTGGTATCGACGTGCTGGATGTAGCCCGTACTCCGTGCGCGGACGGACATCGCGCTCGCGGGCGCCGGGCACCAGGGCAGGCCACCGAGATACGGCGCCTCCGCTCGCCTCCGGATCGCGGCGCAGGCGGCCTCTTCTATGGCGTCGATGGTCTCCCCGACACGGCCGAGATGAGCCAGGGTATCGATCCAGCGCACCAGGGTTGCGACGACAAGCGCAAGTACGACGAGCGTGAGGCCGAACAGGATGACCCGACCCTGATCGCCGTAGAAATGGGTCTTGAGCGCGATCAGCCCGACCACGCTGTAGACGAAGGCGCCGAGGAAACTCGCAACCGCCGTCTGTGCGCGGGTGTCCTCCATCAACAGCGTTACGGCGCGGGGCGTCACGTTGCTGGTGGCGCCCCCATAGGCCTGGACCATGGTCGAGAGCGAGAATGTCGCCACCGGCAGCATGCTGGTGGCGAGCACGGTGAGGATCTGATCGACGGCGTCGGATCCGATCGAGCGCGCGATCTCGATGGGAATCAGGGGCGCGCCAAAGGCCGAGGCGAGGGCCGCAGCGACACCGGCCCCACAGAACGCGGCTACCCGCAACCAGGGGCGGCGGGCAGCACGGCGAATCCGGTAGAGGGCGGTCGATGACAAGGGCGGCCTTCAGGCTCGGCTCGAGAGCCGCGTGGAGAAAGCGCCCTCGTCGCGGAACGGTCGGCCCCGTCGTGGAGCCGACCGACGGGGATCAGATCCCCTCGAAGAGCGCCGAGGAGATGTAGCGCTCGGCGAAGGAGCAGGCCACGGTCACGATGCGCTTGCCCTGGAATTCCGGCCGTGCGGCCAGTTTCAGTGCGGCGGCGACGTTGCCGCCCGTGGAGATGCCGCCGGGAATCCCTTCCAGCTTTGCGAGAAGCCGGGCCGTGTCGAAGGCTTCCTGGTTCGAGACGGTGATCACCTCGTCAATGATCTCGCGATCGAGGTTGCCCGGGATGAAGCCGGCTCCGATACCCTGGATCTTGTGCGGGCCGGGCTGGCCACCGGAGATCACCGGGGAATCGGTTGGCTCGACGGCGATGACCTGGAGGTTCGGCAGACGCGGCTTCAGCACGCTGCCGACGCCCGTGATCGTCCCGCCCGTGCCGACGCCGGCGACGAAGGCATCGAGCTGGCCCTGCGTATCGTTCCAGATCTCTTCGGCCGTGGTCTTGCGATGGATCTCGGGGTTGGCGGGGTTCGAGAATTGCTGCGGCATGATCGAGCCGGGAATCTCGGTGAGTAGCTCCTCAGCCTTGCTGATCGCGCCCTTCATGCCCTGAGGGCCGGGTGTGAGAGCGAGTTCCGCGCCGAGGAAGGCCAGCATCTTGCGGCGCTCCAGCGACATGGTCTCGGGCATGACGAGAATCAGGCGGTAGCCGCGCGCCGCCGCTACGAAGGCCAAGGCGATGCCGGTATTGCCGGAGGTGGGCTCCACGAGCGTACCGCCCGGCTTCAACTGGCCGGACGCTTCGAGGGCGTCGATCATGTTGACGCCGATACGGTCCTTCACACTTGCGATCGGGTTGAAGAACTCGAGCTTCAGCAGGATCTCGGCATCGACACCGCGCTCCTTGGTGATGCGGTTCAGCCGAACCAGCGGCGTGTTGCCGATCGTCTCGGTGATCGATCCGTAGATCAGACCATGGCCGGGTTTGCGGGACTGAGAGGGACTGGTGTCGGCCATGACGAGATCTCCTGATCGGCTCTTACGCGTTGCGAAGGCCTCGACAGACCTCGCGCTCGGTGTGCGCCGGGATATCGCGTCACTCTATGCGAGGCAATCGCCAATGGACGCCGTGCAAAGACAAATCTTCTCTGTCTTGAATGGATGAAATCGCCAGTAGAAATATTGCTCTGCTTGGGCCGTCCCTAGGGGAATGTTGTTCTCATCCCTCGTTGTATGGCTGCTGATCCTCGGAGCCGGGACCGTACGACTCCGTGGATGGCAGTACGAGGCGCTATCTCAGAAAAATTGGATCATCGCCGAAAGGAGGAGCAGAGTCGCGCATAGGGGCGTCGAAACGGCTATCCGGAATGCAGCCGGATGCACGCTCGGCGGACAGGTGTAGATGAATTCTTCGTGCGCACCACGCCTGACGACGCTGCCGGTCGCCCATTCCAGCCGCTTCACCATCGTGCTCACTCCGCCTCAGCCGTGATCGGCAGAAGGCGACGAGTGCATTGAACGAGGGGTAAAGCCGCAGCCGTCACCTCGGATCGTCGTCAACGCGGTCTTAAAGCGAAGCCGACGTTTCCGATGCGGCGGATGTCAGAGCGCGCGGTCGAACTTCAACTCGCCCTTCTGGCTCTTGATCACCAGCTGTGATCCGACGAGGTCCCATTGGGCGGCTGTGCGCAGGGCGATGAAGAAATCCTGTTCGCTCGCGCCAGTACCCTTGTCGCAGGGCTTCTTCGTGAGAGCGAGGGGGCCGACCGCGAGGTGTTGCTCGCGTAAAGGGAAGGCCGTCGCCGCGAAAGTGTTGCAGCCACCGTAGCCGCGGGCGCGGTACTGTTTGTCGATGATGAAGCTCGGCCGGTCGGCTCCGTTGAAGGGTTTGCCGTTCAGGCTCACGGCAGTCCAGGTCGCGTCGAGGGGAAACATCTTTTCCTGGGCCTTGGAGGCTGGAACGTACTGCTTCTTCTCGGGCTTCTCGCGGTTGTCCTTGCCGAACCCAGTTACGTTATTTCCCTGCGCAGATGCGTCCGTCGACAGCATCCCTGCCGTCACGGCACAAGCCATCGCGGCGAACAGCATCGCTCTCATCGTCAGGCCTTCCTTCGCCAACATCAATCGGGCTCGCATCGTCGTGCGTCTTGCCTCGGCTCCGAGGCGCGGCACCAGACCGCGCGGTACGCGCAAGGCTCCGCGTCAAAAACGAGCATCCGCCCTTCGGATAAGATTCCAGCACAAATATGGTCAAGACTGTCTAGCGCTGGTTTTCGTTGTCATCCCGCCCAAACGACGATCCATGCGCGCTAGTCGTGAACTATCCCGATATCAGCCTCGTTAAAGCAGCTTAGACGCCGGTGCGCTTCGAGCACCCGTGAGCGGATGGAGAGATTCCTTTGGCGGGAATGGACGAGAGCGACCGTGACGGAGCGGGATTGAACACGATGAGCCCCGCTCAATCGAGGGCTGCGCGCGGGATGCTGGGATGGTCCGAGGCCGATCTTGCGGCGAAGGTAGGCTTGGCCGAGCAGGATGTAAAAGCCTTCGAGCACGGCACCGGCGATCCGCCCTCGGGTCAGATCGAGGCCCTGCGAAGTTCGCTCATGGCCGCTGGCATCGTCTTTCGCGAAGGCAGCGAGAGCGGCGTCAGTTTGCGCGCCAAGGGCGGCGACGAAGGCACGCGGCTCAGCTCGCTGACCACCGAGAACGATCACTGAAGTCTCGCCACGACCGCAGGGCCTGATATCTCAGGCGCCGCCACGCCCCATCGCGAGGGACTTCAGGTCGAAGGCCGGATCGGCGGCCTCGTCCGGTGTCGGCGACAGGCCGCGGGCGATGATCCGGCGGGCGGCCATATGCTCGGCCGCCGAATCCACCGTCTCGATCCCGGTGAGGTGAGATCCGCGATAGCGAAACACGGCAAAACCGCCAGCGGTTGGGCGGCGGACGGAGATATCGCTCGATACCGGCAATCCCACCATCTGCAATTTGTGACCGCCCTGATCGCTCCAGAACCAGGGAACGGCATCGTAGGGCGCGGCGTGTCCGGTCATACGGGCGGCGACACAGCGTCCCTGATCGATGGCGTTCTGGACGGATTCCACCCGCGCCGCACCATGGGCGGCAAAGCGTGTGGGAAACCGGGCACAATCACCGATTGCCGAAATGGATGGATCGGAGGTCAACAGCACGGAATCGACGACGATGCCGTCCTCGACCCTGACACCCGCCTCGACTGCGAGTTCCTGGTTCGGGACTACCCCGATGCCGATCAGGACGAGGTCCGACGCGCATGTCGTGCCATCGGATAAGCGAAGCCCATCGACCCGACCGTCCCGTCCTTCGATGGCTGTGACGCCGCTGCCGAACAAGAAGCGGATGCCGGCTTTCTCATGCGCCTCTCGGAAGAAGGCACCAATCGGTTCGGACACGGCCCGCGCCATGGGACGATCGGCGGCCTCGATCACCGTGACGGAGAGGCCGCGCGCGGCGCAGATGCTGGCGAATTCGAGCCCGATGAAGCCTGCGCCCACGATCGTGATGTTCTGCGCCTCCCCGAGCGCCGCCTGGATCCGGTCGGCATCCACGACCGAACGGAGCTGATAGACGCCTGTGAGGTCCGCGCCGGGCACCGGCAGGGGTCGGTTCCGCGATCCCGTCGCGAGGATGAGGTGATCGTAGGAGAAATCGCGGCCATCGCTCAGGCGAACATGCCGGGCCGCCCGATCGATGGAAACGGCGTGGACCGACGTCTCGCAAGCGATATGGTGGTCCACATAGAAAGCCGGCGCGCGGAGGAACAGGCCGGTCGCATCGACCTTGCCGGCGAGATAGGCCTTCGACAGCGGCGGGCGCTGATAGGGAAGGCTCGCCTCGTTGCCGATCATCGTCACGGCACCGATATAGCCCCCCTCTCGAAGGGAGACCGCCGCCTGAAAACCGGCCTGACCGGCTCCGACGATGACGATGCCGTCCTCGCTCACGCCTCGAACTCCGCAGTGATCGAGCTGATCGCCGATTTCAGGGCCAGGCGGGGCAGCCTGCGTCCGCCCTCCTTCACCGTGTAGTCCCAGAACGCCGCCGCAGCCGGTCCGAGGACCTTGTCGGCGCGGCGGACCACGTACCAGTCGCGGCGGATCGGCAGCCCCTGCACGTCGAGAAGGGTCAGGCGCCCGCTTTCGATTTCGGCCGCCACCGTGTGGCCGGAGATCAGGGCGATGCCGAGCCCGGCCATCACCGCCTGCTTGATCGTTTCGTTCGAACCGGAATCGATGCCGAGCTTGGCGCGCCGGATCATGATGCCCGACATGAACTCCTCGAACACGGTGCGCGTGCCGGACCCTTCCTCGCGCACCAGGAAAGACTCCTCGACCAGATCCGCCCGCGTGAGATCGGTGCGCCCGCTGAGGTGGTGGCCGGGAGCCGCGATGATCACGAGCGGATGCGCGCCGAACATCTCCGCCTCGATGGCGAAGTCGCGAGGGGGACGCCCCATGATCGCGAAGTCGATCTCGTAGTTGCGCAGGGACTCGACCATGCCGCCGCGATTGCCGACCGAGAGGTTGATCTCCACTGCGGGATAGCGGCTGACGAAGCCGGCGATGATCTGAGGCGTGAAGTATTTGGCTGTGGACACCACGCCCATGGCGACCCGGCCGCCGCTGCCGCCCTTGAGGGTTTGGAGCCTGTCGGCGCAGGTTTCGAGCACCGTATTGATGCTGTCGATCGCCCAGAGCATCTCTCGCCCGGCATCGGTCGGCTTGAGACCGGTCGGCGTTCGGTCGAACAGCAGCAGCCCCGCCTCCTCCTCCAATTGGCGGATGCGCGCGTAAAGCGCCGCCGAGGTGACGTTGAGTTCCTGGGCCGCGCGGGTCATCGTCCCGAGACGGGCAACAGCTGCGACGGCCTGGAGTTGCTTGAGCGAGAGGTTGCGCATTCGGCGTTTTTAGTTTTTTTGGAACCGCCCGCAAGTTTTTTCAGAATTCCTTCTTTGCACGGGGATTGCCCGTCTGGTGCTCTGGTTGATCGCAGGGGTATCGTGCAAAGGGCGGCGTCTGGGTGAGGAAGTCCTGAATCCTGCGCCAGAACGGATTATGAGCAGCCGGATTCTCCGGTAGGTCGTTGAAGAGGACGTGAGCCGATGTCGATGGGGTCGCTGGAGATCGGGTCTCGCCTCGATGCATGCCTCGCACAGGCCGTAGCCGCCGATCCGGCCTTGGCCGATGTGGCCGCCGTCATCGCGGCCTGTGCCGAAGCGGCGGTCGATGTGAGCGAGGTCATCGGGCGTGGCGCCCTCGGCGGCGGCGATCTGGCCGCCCAGGGCGAACAGAACAGCGACGGCGACGTCCAGAAGGCCCTCGACGTATTGGCGCATGAACGCTTCACCGAGGCGCTGCGTGGCGCTCCGGTGGCGGAGGTCGCCTCCGAGGAGGCCGAGGGCGTCATGCTCCTCAATGCGGGCGCTCCGCTGGCCGTCGCCATCGATCCGCTCGACGGTTCGTCCAACATCGGCGTGAATATGGCGGTGGGCTCGATCTTCGGCATCCGCCCCGTCGGCGCGACACCCGAGAATCCGCTCGGTTCGTTCACGAGCCCGGGCACGGCGCAACTCGCTGCCGGTTTCGTCACCTACGGACCCGCGACCTCCCTGGTGATCACCCTGGGCTTCGGCACGCAGATCTACACGCTCGACAGGGCCGAGCGCGTCTTCCGCCTTACCAGCCCTCGAGTCGAGGTGGTGGCCACGGCCAAGGAATACGCCATCAACGCGTCCAATGCCCGACACTGGGACACGCCCGTGAAGGCCTATATCGAGGATTGCCTCGCCGGTTCGGATGGTCCGCTGGACAAGGACTTCAACATGCGCTGGCTCGGTTCGCTGGTGGCCGACGCACAGCGGGTCCTCATGCGCGGCGGCGTGTTCCTGTATCCCGGCGATAATCGGAAAGGCTACGCGCAAGGGCGGCTGCGGCTGCTCTACGAGGCTGCGCCCATCGCGATGTTGATGGAGCAGGCCGGTGCCGCCGCCACCGACGGCGCCGCCCGCATCCTCGATATCAGCGCCACGGGCATTCACGAGCGCGTGCCCCTCGTCTTCGGATCGACCGAAGAGGTGGCCAGCGTCGCCAAATATTACGGCGGCCGCAATCCCGCCGCCGGCCGCTCGCCCCTGTTCGGCCAGCGCGGCCTGATGCGCGGCTGATCGGGCACAGGCTGAAACCGGTCGGGCATCGTTCATGTCGGCGCGTCACCCCATCATCTCGGTTACCGGCTCGTCCGGTGCCGGCACGACGTCCGTGCGCAACACGTTCGAGCAGATCTTCCGCCGCGAAGATGTGAGCGCGGTCTATATCGAGGGCGACGCGTTTCACGCCCTCGATCGCAATGCCATGCGCATGGCGATGGCGGAGGAGCCGACGCTCAGCCATTTCGCACCCCGCGCCAACCTCCTGCCCGAACTGGAGGAGGTGTTCCGCACCTATGGCGAATCCGGTGTCGGGCGGACGCGGCACTACGTCCACGATGCCGCCGATGCGCAGGCTTATGCGGCCGAGCCGGGCACCTTCACCGCCTGGGAGGACTTCCCGCCGGGCTCGGACCTGTTGTTCTACGAGGGCCTTCACGGCTGCGTCGTCGACGACAATGTCGACATGGCCCGCTATGCCGACCTCAAGATCGGCGTCGTGCCGGTGATCAACCTCGAATGGATCCAGAAGCTGCACCGGGACCGGTCGTTTCGCGGTTATTCCACCGAGGCCGTCACCGACGTGATCCTGCGGCGGATGCCGGATTACGTGCAGACGATCTGCCCGCAATTCACCTGGACCGATATCAACTTCCAGCGCGTGCCCACGGTGGACACCTCCAACCCCTTCATTGCCCGCTGGATTCCCACCGCCGACGAATCGATGGTGGTGATCCGCTTCAAGGACCCGAAGGGCATCGATTTCTCCTACCTGATCTCGATGATCCAGGGCTCCTTCATGAGCCGCGCGAACTCCATCGTGATTCCCGGCGGCAAGCTCGATATCGCGATGCAGCTCATCCTGACGCCGATCATCATGCAGCTGGTGGAGCGCAAGCGCCGGCTCGCGTGAGCGAGACGGAAGTCCGGGTTCCGGCGCACGGCCCGGACGGGCAAACCTGTAACGAGATATCCTGGATGACGACGCGCATGACCGGCCCCATCATCTCCCCGTCGATCCTCTCGGCCGATTTCGCCAATCTGGGCGCTGAGGTGCGCGCGATATCCGAGGCGGGGGCGGACTGGATCCATCTCGACGTGATGGACGGGCATTTCGTCCCCAACATCACTTTCGGTCCCGACGTGGTGAAGGCCCTGCGGCCGCACAGCGCCAAGGTGTTCGACGTGCACCTGATGATCGCGCCCGCCGACCCCTATCTCGCGGCCTTCGCCGAGGCGGGGGCGGATGCGATCTCGGTTCATGTGGAGGCCGGCCCGCATATTCACCGCTCGCTCCAGACCATCCTGAACCTCGGCAAGCGCGCCGGCATCGCCCTCAACCCCGGCACGCCGGCCAGCGCCATCGAGCCGTTGATCGACATGGTCGATCTCGTCCTGGTGATGACGGTGAATCCCGGCTTCGGCGGCCAGAGCTTCATCCCCTCGACGCTGGAGACCATCGCCCGGATCAAGGCGATGAGTGCCGGCCGCGACATCGACATCGAGGTGGATGGCGGCATCACGCCCGAGAATGTGGGCTTGGCCGCCGCCGCCGGAGCCAACGCATTCGTGGCGGGGAGCGCCGTGTTCAAGGGTGGACCGTCCGGATATGCCGAGCGCATCGCCGCGATCCGAGCGGGCGCCGGCGGCACCGTCGCATGCTGAAGGCGCTGATCTTCGACGTCGACGGGACGCTGGCCGAGACCGAGGACCTGCACCGGCAGGGGTTCAACCGCGCCTTCGCCGAGATGGGGCTCAACTGGCACTGGTCGCCGGAGCTTTACGCCGATCTCCTCACCGTGATGGGCGGCAAGGAGCGGCTCGCGCATTACGTGCGGACCGAGCATGGCGAGCCGGATGCGGAGCGGCGCGCGCAGATGGGCGAGATCCACGACCGCAAGACCCGAATCTACGGCGATCTCGTCACGCAGGGGGCGCTCGAACTCAGGCCCGGCATCGCCCGTCTCATCGCGGAGGCCAGGAGTTCCGGTCTGCGTCTCGCGGTGGCCAGCACCACCAGCCGGCCCAACGTCGATACCCTCATCGCCGTCAACTTCCCCGATGGCAGCCCGTTCGACGTCATCGCCTGCGGTGACGAGGCCGAGCGCAAGAAGCCGCATCCGGACGTGTTCCTCCTCGCTCTGGCGCGCCTCGGCGTGAGCCCGAGCGAGGCCGTCGCGTTCGAGGATTCGGCCGCCGGCATCCGCTCGGCGCTCGATGCCGGATTGCCCGTCATCGCGACGCGCAGCCGCTATACCGGCGGCCAGAGCCTGGACGGCGCATTCTCGGCTTTGTCCGATCTCGGCGAGCCGGGAGCGCCGCACGGCCATCTCGCCGGGCTGACATGGCCGGGCGGTCTCGTCACCGTGGCGGCGCTGACGGCCTGGCACGACCGGATGACGGGCTGACCCCTTTCGCCGGTCGGGGAAACAGCGTCGAGCCGGCGACGATCCCGAGGCAGGCGGTGAGCGCCAGCCGCCACCAGGGCCGTCCGGGGTCGTCATGTCCCGTGCCTGCCATCGCGTCGGTCCCTTTCGAGGCCGGAAAAACCTCGCTCCGTCAACGCCGGGGCCTCCCGTGCGTTGCCTCCATGAGCGGACCCGGCCTATAACCCGGCCCCATCCCGCTGCGGCGACGCATGCGCGCACTTCCGCTTCACCTCCGACACGACCCAAGGTCACGCCATGGCCGGCCATTCCCAGTTCAAGAACATCATGCACCGCAAGGGCCGCGTCGACGCGGTCCGCTCCAAGCTCTTCGGCAAGCTCGCCCGCGAGATCACGGTGGCGGCCAAGCTCGGCATGCCCGACCCGGCGATGAACGCGCGTCTCCGCGCCGCCATCATCGCGGCGCGGGCCGAGAACGTGCCCAAGGACAATATCGAGCGCGCCATCAAGAAGGCCTCCGGCGCCGACGCGGAGAGCTACGACGAGATCCGCTACGAGGGCTACGGCCCCGGCGGCGCCGCCCTCATCGTCGAGGCGCAGACCGACAACCGCAACCGCACCGCCTCGGACGTGCGCTCGGCCTTCACCAAATCCGGCGGCAGCCTCGCCGAGACCGGCGCCGTCGCCTTCCTATTCGACCATGTCGGCATCGTCGCGTTCGACGCCTCCGTGGCCGATGCCGACACCATGCTGGAAGCGGCGATCGAGGCCGGCGCCGACGACGTGCGTTCCTCCGAGGACGGCCACGAAGTCACCTGCGCCCAGGATTCCTACGGCGAGGTCTCCAAGGCCCTGGAGGCCCGCTTCGGCGAGCCGCGCCGCACCGCCCTGGTGTGGAAGGCCCAGAACACGATCGACGTCGACGACGAGACCGGCGAGAAGCTGATCCGCCTCGTCGAGGTCATCGAGGACCAGGACGACGTCCAGAACGTCTACGTCAACTTCGCCCTCTCCGACGCGCTGATGGCCAAGCTCGAAGGCTGAGCGGCCCGTGACCCTCCTCCTTCCGGGGGGAGGGCGACCTCGCGCGGCCCAGTCTCCGGCTCGCCGTGACCCTGGCTGCCACACAGCTTCACCCCCGCGCGCGACAGCGCCGGGGGCATGGCCCAAGAGAAGCCCAAACAAGAAAAGCCCCAAGAGGGGACGCGGGACGCCGCGGAACCCATTGAGCGCTTGATGTGAGTGCCGGTCCCCCGGCGTCCCGAGGCTCCGGCGTTCCCGCCGGGGCCTTTTTTGCATCACGGTGTCTCCGACGGGTCTCGCGCTGGCGCTAGTCGTGACGGGTCTCCTGGCCCCGTTCATCTCCGAGCGAACCTTCGTCGCACGCCATCTCGTAGTGGATGGCGACGCAGCTGTCCTCCACCGAGCCCAGTGCAGGGTCGGCGCCGGGGCATTTACCTCCCGGACACCGCCCGGACCGAGCCCGCGGTCTGGCGAGTCGCCGCCCGGGGCGATGGTGACCGACACCACCGACGCGGGCACCGCCCCACCACCCCTCCGGCCCACCCGGTCGGTCACCGGACAGGCCCCCTTCACTGGGCGGCAGGTGTGGGGATATAGACATGAAATAGGAATTTTGTCAAAATAATTGTCGTGTGTCGATGGAGGAAGCGGCGGCGTTGCGGCGCGTGGCGTATGGTCGTGCAGGAGGCGTCATGGGGCGGTATGAGACGGTCCGATTCCCTGCGTCAAACGAAAAGCCGGAGACTCAGGCGCCGATTACCGAAGCTTGCGTCTGACGTGGATCGTATCGGATGACGAACAGGGGGCTCGCAGACAGCAGCACGACATGGCTTGTGAAGATCTGGCGTTCGAACTTCGATGAGCTCGTGGTCCAAGCAATTTTCGAAAGGCGCATCGCAAAAACCGACACGGTCACTGACCGGCGCGGGAGTGAGCTGATCGGTCTGGCTCTCCAACTCGCTCGGCGCAAGTTCGATTGCTGGCGCCCGTATGCCCACAGGTAGATGTCGGTCGCAGTGCCAAAGTATAAACGTTGGAATATGCCACTCGCGAAAGATGACGAAGGGGCGGTCTAGATTGGCTTTGCCGTCGGCCGACAGGATGACAATGCCGGCCGCCGCGTCGAGGTCATCGAGGATCAGGACGACGTCCGGAACGTCTCCATCGACCTCGCCCTGGCGGGCGGGCCGATGGACAATCTCCGGGACCGAGCGCCACGGAGATGCGCCGGGTCAGGCCGCCTTGACGGTGTCGAGGAAGCGGTTGACCTCGGCGCCGAGCTGATCGGCGTGCTCTGCGAGAGCCGATGCCGAGGCGAAGACGTCCGCCGCCGCCGTGCCGGTCTCCCCGGCCGAGCCGACGACGCTCCCGACGGTGTCCTTAATCGCGCAGGTGCTCGTGGCGGCGTGCGCCACGTTGCGGATGATCTCCTGCGTCGCCATACCCTGCTGGTCCACCGCCGTCGCGATGGCGGCCGCCGCGCTGCTCATGGTGCGGATGCGCGCGGCGATGCTGTCGATGGCGGCGACAGCCTCGCCGGTCGAGTCCTGGATCGCGCTGATCTGCTGAACGATCTGCTCGGTGGCCCGGGCCGTCTGGTTGGCGAGTTCCTTGACTTCCGCCGCGACCACCGCGAAGCCGCGTCCGGCCTCGCCCGCGCGGGCCGCCTCGATGGTCGCGTTGAGCGCCAGCAGGTTGGTCTGGCCCGCGATGCCGGTAATCATTCCGACGACATCGCCGATCTGGGCAGCGCCTGCGCTCAGCGCCTGGACCAGCCGGCCCGTCTCGTCGGCCTGCCCGACCGCGCTCTGTGCCATCCGGGCCGAATCCTCCACCTGCCGGCCGATCTCCTGGACCGAGGCGCCGAGTTCCTCGGCAGCGGCTGCCACCAGCGAGACATTGGCGGCGGCGCCCTCCGCCGCGCTCGCCACGGACCGCGCCACGGCGCTCGCCTGCCCCGACGTGCTGTCCGCCGCGTCCACCATCGCGCGGGCAGTGTCCTGCATCGTCCCGGCGGCCTGCGTGACCTGGCCGAGGATGCCGCTCACCGTCGATTCGAAATATTCGGCGGTCTGCTGCATCGCGGCCCGGCGCTGGGCCTCGGCGCCGGCCCGCGCCAGGGTCGTCTCCGTCTCCAATTCCTGCATGCGCGCGATCTGCATCCGGACCTCCTGCTCGGAGGCTGCCTGGGCCGTGAAGGCCGTCACGATGGTGTTCGCCAGCCAGGCCAGCACGCCGGTCTCCAGGATCAGGATGACCGCGTGCAGCACCACCCGCCCCAGATCCGAGCCGGCGACCTCCCCCGGGAAGACCAGGACCGGCATCGCGAAATCGAGGGCGAGGTGATGGACGGCGGTGGCGCCCGCGCAGGCGATCAGGACGCGCCAGTCGCACCAGGTCACGATCAGGGCCATGCAGGCGAAGAAGTACATGTGCATGTCGATCTGCCAGGCATGTCCGGCGAAGACCGAGACCAGGATGGCCGCCATGCCGATCAGCGCCAGGCTGCTGGCGAGGCGGGTCGCCAGTCCGGTGCGCGACCGCAACCATGTCAGCGTGCTGAGCCCCGCCAGGAACGCCGCGGCAAGGACAGGGGCCATCGGGGCGTTCCCGCTGTACCATGCGCCGAGGGCGATGACCGGGAGATGCAGCCAGAGAAAGGCGATCAGGAACCGGCTGAAGCTCTGCCGGAGGGTCTCGAGATTCGTCATCGGGATCGGAGTCTTTCAGATGCGATTGGCTTGGATGGCGGGGGCTCGGGAAGTGGGAGCGCAGCCGCGCGCTTCGCCGGCAGCGACGACGAGCCATGCGCCTGAGGCGTAGAGGCGGGCGACGAGATCCGGCGGGCCGTCGGTGGCCACGATAATGTTGGTCCATCCGCCCATGCGCAGGATCGACCCGCCGGCCCGAGCGACGAGCGCGACCATGTCGTGACCGGGCGGACCGAGGACCGCTACCGTCCGGGAGGCGGGCAGCGCCAGAAGGCCGAGCGGAACCAATGCGGCCGTGAGCGCGGCCAGTCCCGCCACGAATCCGGCGACACGTCTGTTGAGGGGGCGTCGAGAGCCAGTGAGGGGCACGGGTAATTCAATCCGACTTCAGCCTATGCTTGGGGATTAGGCTGATAGGAGCTAAAAATTCCTTACGTATTTGCATTTATCGAAAAGATCGGCCGGTGTCTTAAGATGAAATATTGCAACTTCTGGGTTTACATTTGATGATTTCAAATATCACTGCAGATATCAAATATGTTTTGTCGACTTTCGATCTGAATTCGATTGGACGTCGCGTCACTCGGGCAGAGTGGATCTAACTAACCGTCGAAGCGCAGACCGGTGGTCCGGCGCAGGGGCTACCATCGAGATCGGTCCCGAGGCGTCGGCGTCCGGAGCGTGTCTTGCCGGTTCCTTGCGGGTGTCTCGCGTGTGGCTTGCTGGCCTTCCGGCGCATGCCTTGGCACAGGACTTCGTTCACGCTATGTCCCGTATGCTGAGATCGGCGCGGTGCTCGCGCCCGGAGCCGTCCGATCCATGAGCGCGCCTGTTATGGTCCTGCCCGCATGACCCCCATCCGCATCCTCGGCATCGATCCCGGCCTTCGCCGCACCGGCTGGGGGCTGATCTCCGTCGTCGGGACCAAGCTGACCTATGTCGATTGCGGGGTGGTGACCTCGGATGGGGATCTGCCGCTGGCCCTGCGCCTGCGGGAATTGCACGAGGGCATCACCCGCGTGGTGTCGGGGTTCGGCCCGGATGAGGTCGCCGTGGAGGAGACCTTCGTCAACAAGGATGCGCAGGCGACGCTGAAGCTCGGCCATGCCCGCGCCATCGCGCTTCTGGTGCCGGCGCTGGCGGGCCTGCCCGTCTCCGAATACGCCGCCAACCTCGTCAAGAAGACCGTCTGCGGCTCGGGCCATGCGGAGAAGGTGCAGATCCAGGCGATGGTGAAGTTCCTGATGCCGAAGGCCGAGTTCAAGACGGCGGATGCCGCCGATGCGCTGGCCATCGCCGTCACCCATGCCAACCATCGCGGGGCGCATGCGCTGAAGAAGCTGCACGCCCCCGTCGCCGGGGTGAGCGGGCTCGCCGCCGCCCGGATCGCGGCGGCCCTGGCGAAGGGGTGAGGGCGTGCCTCCCCCCGCGCCGCGTGCCGGGAGAGGGGAGCCGGATTCGGGAAGACGATCCCGGAGAGAAGACGATCCCGGAGAAGAGGGGCTACTGCGCCTTGAACTCGCCCTCCAGGCGCAGGCTCACCTCGTCGCCCACGGCGGGGAGGAAGGCGGAGACGCCGAAATCCGAGCGCTTGATCACGGTGCGGCCGTCGAACCCGACGGTGTAGCGCTTGTCGATCGGGTTGATGCCGGCCTGGTTGAAAGTGGCGTCGAAGGCCACGGGCTTGGTCACGCCCTTCAGGGTGAGGGTGCCGGAGATGCGGGCCGTGGTCGGGCTCGTGGGCTCCACCAGGGTGGCGGTGAAGGTCGCGGTGGGGAAGGTCGCGGTGTCGAAGAAATCCGGGCCCTGGAGGTGCCGGTTCAGGGCGTCGTTCAGGCCGTTGATGCTGGCCATGCCGATGGTGACGGACAGGCGGCTCCGCGCCGGGGCTTTCGGATCGAGATCGGCCTTGGCCGCGACATCGGTGATCTGGCCGTAATAGGTCGAGTAGCCGAGATGGCTCACCGACCAGGTGATCTTGCCGTGGGCCGGATCGAGCACGTAGGCGCCGGCCCGGACCTGGGTCGGATCGCTCGACGGGCCGCCATCCGGTGGTGTCTCCTGCGCCTGGGCGCAGGTGGAGGCCAGAAGCAGGAGGGCGAGGAGGCGCGTGCGCGTCATGCGGTCTCTTTCTCGAATGGCGGGTCGGACAGGCGGGCCGGTCCCTGATAAGACCCGCCCTCTGATGACGAGATGATGCATGATCGGCAAGCTGAAGGGTGTGGTGGATTCCTACGGAGAGGATTTCGTGATCCTCGACGTGCAGGGCGTCGGCTACGTGGTGCATTGCTCGGCCCGCACCCTGCAGCGGATGCCGGCCGTGGGCGAGGCGGCCTCCCTCGCGATCGAGACCTATGTCCGCGAGGACATGATCCGGCTCTACGGCTTCCGGTCGGATGCCGAGCGCGAGTGGTTCCGCCTGTTGCAGACGGTGCAGGGGGTGGGCTCAAAGGTCGCGCTCGGCCTGCTCTCCGTGCTCGAGCCCGAAGCGCTCGCCACCGCCATCGCGCTCGGTGACAAGACCGCCATCGCCCGCGCGCCCGGCGTCGGCCCGCGCCTCGCCGCCCGCCTCACCGCCGAATTGAAGGACAAGGCGCCGGCCTTCGCCCCCATCGATCCCGCCGTGCTCGCCCTCTCCGGCGCGGTGGAAGACCGCACCGCGCCCCAACCCGCCGCCGACGCGATCTCCGCCCTGGTCAATCTCGGCTACGCCCCGGTCCAGGCCTCCGCCGCCATCGCTGCGGCCATGAAGGGCGCCGGGGAGGGGGCCGAGGCGAAGACCCTGATCCGCCTGGGCCTGCGCGAACTCGCCCGCTGAGCCGCGCCCGCCCGGCTTGCGCAATTCTCCCATGGCAGTTAAGTTGTTGAGAACGCAGTAGATTTTAAAAGTTCTAAAGAGGCACGCAAGTCGATGGTCGCAACGGGAAATCTGCCTCGCGCACGATTCTCTCGATGCCGATCGATCTGCTCCGCCCCGTCCAGCGAGCTGTCATGATCGTCTGTTCCTGTAACGTGTTGTCCGACGGTGCCGTCCGCGATTGCCTGAAGGGCGGGCCCGATTGCCCGCGTACCCCGGCGCAGGTCCATGCCTGCCTCGGTTGCAGTCCGAAATGCGGCCGTTGTGCCCGCACGATCCGCTCGATCATGCAGGCGGCGCTGCAGGGCGCCCTCGAAAATGCCGTTGCGGAGGCAGGCCATGCGTGCGAGGCGGGTTGCGCGAGCGGCTGTAGTTTGGTCAAGTTCCAAACTGCGGAGGAGGGGATCGCCGCCTGAGGGCCTGTGCGAGGCCCCACGCTCCCCTTCGGCTGATCGATAGCCTTACGGGAGTGTGTTTGATGAAGGGTGATGTGAAGGTCGTCGAGTACCTCAACCGAGGGCTCCGTAGCGAGCTGACGGCCGTGAGCCAGTACTGGCTCCATTTCCGCATGCTGAACGATTGGGGCTACATCGATCTCGCCAAGTTCTGGCGCAAGGAATCGATCGAGGAGATGAACCACGCCGACCGGTTCGTCGACCGGATCCTGTTCCTCGACGGGTTCCCGAACCTGCAGGAACTCGACCCGCTGCGGATCGGCCAGAATGTCGAGGAGATCATCGCCTGCGATCTCGCCGCCGAGACCGAGGCGCGCGCGCTCTATCTCGAAGCCGCGCAATACTGCGATTCGATCAACGACCGCGTCTCGAAGATCCTGTTCGAGGAACTCGCCGCCGACGAGGAAGGCCATATCGACTTCCTCGAGACGCAGCAGAACCTGATCGCCCAGGTCGGCCTGCCGCTCTACGCGCAGAAGCATATCGGTGGCCTCGAGGCGATCGCCCCGGAGAAGGACTAGGACGACCGCCGCTGAGCGCCGGTTCGCCGGCGCTCAGCGCGCGATCACCCGGTAATAAATGTCGCGCAGGGGCAAGGCGGCCTGGATCGCCGCGAGGTCGAGGGTCGCATCGAGCCCCTCGAGCACCCTGAACCCCGTCCAGGCTCCGTCGACCCGGTCGAAGACCTCGATATGTGCCCGGTCGCGCGCCACCAGCACGTAATGCTGGAGCGAGCCGAGCTGCTGATAGACGCTCCACTTCTCGAAACGGTCGCGGGCCTCCGTGCCGGGAGACAGGACCTCGAAGAGGACGGTCGGATTGTCCACCGAGGTCGTTCCCGGTTCGAGATCGCCACAGACGACGAGGACATCCGGCAACATCGCGGCGTCGAGCGGCCTGCTCTTCATGTAGAACGTCTCGGTGAAGGTCTGACAGGACGACCCCGCGGCGCGAAATCCGCTCTCCAGGCTGGTGGCGATGTTCTGGACGATCCGCCCATGCTCCCACCGGGCGCCGACCATCATCCGGACGACCCGGCCGCCGATCAGCTCCCAGCGTTCGTTGCTCGGTTTGTCGGCCAGCAGCTCCTCGAAATCGTCGAGCGCCATCATCTCGAAAAGCTGAGACGCGCGGCCCATCGCTGATCCCCTTGCCGGTTATCTCGGCGGCTTCATGCCGCCGACGGCGCAGTGTAGCGCGCGCGGCGGCGTTGTGCGACATCGGGCGAAACGTCCGTCCACCGGAGCAGGCCCCGTGCCGGGCCCCGAGCGAGAGCCCGTGTGAGCAAGCTCCCCAAGTCCGCGAAATCGCCGTCCCCGAAATCGCCGACCCTGCATCCGCTGCCGGACTCGCTGCTGACGCCCGAGCGCCGCCCGGACGATGTCGAGCAGTCGATCCGCCCCTTGAGCCTCGCCGAGTTCATCGGCCAGCGCGCGGCGCGCGCAAACATGCAGATCTTCATCGAATCGGCCAAGAAGACCGGCTCGGCCCTCGATCACGTCCTGTTCGTCGGGCCGCCCGGCCTCGGCAAGACCACCCTGGCGCAGATCGTGGCGCGCGAACTCGGGGTGAACTTCCGCTCCACCTCCGGCCCGGTCATCGCCAAGGCCGGCGATCTCGCGGCCCAGCTCACCAATCTCGAAGAGCGCGACGTGCTCTTCATCGACGAGATCCACCGCCTCAACCCGGCGGTGGAGGAGATCCTCTATCCGGCGATGGAGGATTACCAGCTCGACCTCATCATCGGCGAGGGGCCGGCGGCGCGCTCGGTGAAGATCGAGCTGCCGAAATTCACCCTGGTGGGCGCCACCACCCGCGCGGGCCTGCTCACCACGCCCCTGCGCGACCGGTTCGGCATCCCGATCCGCCTCGAATTCTACGATGTCGACGAGCTCGAACTCATCGTCACGCGCGGGGCGCGGGTGCTCGGCATCGGCATGTCGGCGGAGGGCGCCAACGAGATCGCCAAGCGGGCGCGCGGCACGCCGCGCATCGCCGGCCGGCTGCTGCGTCGGGTGCGCGACTTCGCCATCGTCGCCGATGCCCCCACCGTGACGCGGGCCATCGCCGACCGGGCGCTGCAACTCCTCGACGTGGACCCCGCCGGCCTCGACGTGATGGACCGCAAGTACCTGACGATGATCGCCACCTCCTTCGGCGGCGGTCCGGTCGGCATCGAGACCATCGCGGCCGCGCTCTCCGAGCCGCGCGACGCCATCGAGGACATCATCGAGCCCTTCCTGATCCAGAAGGGTTTCGTCCAGCGCACCCCGCGCGGCCGCATGCTGACGCCGCACGCCTACAAGCATATGGGCTTCGCCGTCCCCCGGCGCGATCCGGCCACGCAGTTCGGGCTGTTCGGGGCGGGAGATCCCGATGAGTGATGAGGGCGGCCACGGTCGGGGCTTCATCGACCGACGAGAACCCGGTCGATCACCTCCCTCCGCGATCCGTCCCCTCAAGGTGGCAGGAAGGTGTCGTGGCCGATTCGTGGCACCGGACTGTGCCGCCGACCCCGTATCGATGGCGGGCAGGTTTCGATGAAGCCTGACGGAGCGACATCCTCGGTCCGGATCACCCGCCGCACCGTCGTGCTCGGCCTCGGTGCCGCTGCCCTCGGCGCCAGCGGCACCGCCGCCTACGGCATCGGCATCGAACCGATGCGCCTCGCCATCACGCGATACCGGATCAGGCCGGGGGCGCCCTGGCCCGAGGGTTTGTCCCTGCGGATCGTGGCGGTCTCGGACGTCCATGCCTGCGATCCGTTCATGACGCCCGAGCATATCCGGCGGATCGTCGAGACGGCCAACGGCCTCGGCGGCGACGTGATCGTCCTGCTCGGCGATTACGTGCGCGGCATGCACGCCTTCACCACCATCGTCGAATCCGCCGATTGGGCCCCGGTCCTCGGCGCCCTGAAGGCCCCGCTCGGCACCTATGCCATCCTCGGCAACCACGATTGGTGGGCCGACCGGGCGGCCTGCGAGCGCGGTCACGGCCCGACCTTCGCCGGAGAGGCGCTGACCCGCGCCGGAATCCGCGTTCTCGAGAACGAGGCGCTGCCATTGCAGGTGAGGGGACACGACGTCTGGCTCGCCGGGCTCGGCGACCAGCTCAGCTTCCAGGGCACGTGGTGGCGCTACGGCTTCAAGCGGATGGGCAGCGACGACCTGCCCGCGACCCTCGCCGCGATCCCGGACGGCGCGCCCGCCATCCTGCTCGCCCACGAGCCGGACATCTTCCCGAAGGTTCCCGCCCGCGTCGCCCTCACCCTGTCGGGCCATACCCATGGCGGACAGGTCAGGCTGTTCGGCTACGCGCCGGTCGTGCCCTCGCGCTACGGACGGCGCTACGCCTACGGCCATGTCCGCGAGCAGACCGATCTCGTCGTCTCCGGCGGCCTCGGCATGAGCGGCCTGCCCGTCCGCCTCGGCATCCCGCCCGAGATCGTCGTGGTCGACCTGTCCTCGGAGCCGGTGGCATGAGCCTCGACGAGGATCGGATCGGCGAGGAGGCGTTGCCCTCCAAGACGCCTGCGGTGAGGATCACGCGCCGGACGGTGCTTGCCGGACTCGGAGGAATCGTCCTCGCGGGCGGCGCGACCTCGGCCTACGGCATCGGCATCGAGCCCATGCGCCTGTCGGTGACGCGCTATGCCATCAGGCCGAAGGGACATTGGCCGGCCGGGCAGACGCTGCGGATCGTGGCGCTCGCCGATATCCATGCCTGCGAGCCCTGGATGAGTGCCGCACGGATCGCCGGCATCGTCGCCACCGCGAACTCTTTGGGCGGCGACGTGATCGTGCTGCTCGGCGACTACGTGACCGGTCAGAATTTCGTCACACGCTATGTCGACGCCGCCGAATGGGCACCCGAACTCGGCCGGCTCAAGGCGCCGCTCGGCACATACGCCATCCTCGGCAATCACGATTGGTGGGAAGACCGCACGGCGCAGAAGCGTGGCTCCGGCCCGACCATCGCCGGCGAAGCCCTGACGCGGGCCGGCATCCGTGTCCTCGACAACGATGCGATTCGCCTGGAACGCGACGACCGGGCGTTCTGGCTCGCGGGGCTCGGCGACCAGCTCGCCCTGCTGCCGACCCGCAAGCGCCATGGCCATCCGCGCATCGGCGTCGACGATCTGGACAAGACCCTCGCCGGGATACCGGACGGTGCGCCGACGATCCTGCTCGCGCACGAGCCCGACATCTTCCCGCAGGTGCCGGCCCATGTGGCGCTGACCCTCTCCGGCCACACCCATGGCGGGCAGGTTCGCCTGTTCGGTTATTCTCCCGTTGTCCCGTCGCGCTACGCCAACCGGTACGCCTACGGCCATGTCCGCGAGCAGGCCGATCTCGTCGTCTCCGGCGGGCTCGGAAACAGCATCGCGCCGGTCCGTTTCGGTGTTCCCCCCGAGATCGTCGTGGTCGACCTGTCCTCGGAAGCCATCGCATGAACCCTGATCGCACGACCTCGCATCGCATCGACATCCGCGTCTATTACGAGGACACGGACTTTTCCGGGTTCGTCTATCACGCCAATTATTTGCGCTACATGGAGCGCGGCCGCACGGAGTTGCTTCGGGCGCTGGCCATGGAACAGGCCGACCTGCAGCGCGATTCCGCGCTGATCTTCGTGGTGCGGCGCATGGTCCTCGACTTCCTGCGGCCGGCGCGGATGGACGATATGCTCTCCATCGTAACGAGGCCGCTCGAATTGCGCGGCGCGTCGATGCCGATGAGCCAGGAAGTGCGGCGCGGAGACGAAATCCTCCTCAAGGCAGAGGTCACCGTGGCGGCGGTGCGGGATGGCCGCGCCGTCCGCCTGCCGGACGCCCTGCGCCGTGCCCTGTCGCAACGTTTCGATGCCGCCGGAGATGCAGCCGCCTCCTGATCGGGCCGCGTCTTTTCCGACAACCGGTTCCCACTTTTCGGAAAAGACGCTCCAGCGCCGCGCCGTGCGGCCCGGCGATTGCCTGGCCATGCCGTCAGCGGGAGGCTGCGGCCTCCGACGCCATGGAATGACGGGCATCCTCACGGTTCATTAACCTTGACGGCGGAGGAAGGTGAGCGGGTTCGTTTTGCGATGCACCCCATACTTTCGACAGATTCACCAGCGATCTGGGGAGCATACCGCCCGGATCAGGTGGAGTGCGGGAGTCGGCCGCCCGGTCGACCCGGGACGAGGACGAACGCATGAATCCCGCCGATGCCATGCAGGCGCTGCCGCCGCCGGACATGAGCCTGTTCAACCTGTTCTGGCATGCCCATTTCGTGGTCAAGCTGGTGATGGTGGGCCTGCTCGGCTGCTCCGTCTGGTGCTGGGCGATCATCGTCGACAAGACGCTGCTGTTCCGCCGCACCAAAACCGAGATGGACGCGTTCGAGGAAGCGTTCTGGTCCGGCCGTTCGCTGGAGGAACTCTACCGCTCGTTCAACGACCGGCCCGCCACCAATCTCGGCGCCCTGTTCGTGGCCGCCATGCGCGAGTGGAAGCGCTCGTTCGAGGGCTCGGGCCGGCAGATCCAGAGCCTGTCCCAGCGCATCGACAAGGTGCTCGACGTGACGATCCAGCGCGAGGTCGAGCGGCTCGAATCGCGTCTCCTGTTCCTCGCCTCCATCGGCTCGGCCGGCCCCTATGTCGGCCTGTTCGGCACGGTCTGGGGCATCATGACCTCGTTCACGGCCATCGCCGCCTCGAAGAACACCTCGCTCGCGGTGGTGGCGCCCGGCATCGCCGAGGCCCTGTTCGCGACGGCCATCGGCCTGTTCGCGGCGATCCCGGCGGTGCTCGCCTACAACAAGCTCCAGTCGAACGTGTCCAAGGCCCAGTCGCGGCTCGAGGGCTTCGCCGACGAGTTCTCCGCCATCCTCTCCCGTCAGATCGACGAGCGCCTGTCGCTCGCCGCCTGATTCCGACCATTTTCAAGAGCATCGAGGCACGATCATGGGCATGGCCCACGGCGCGGCGCAGGGTGGAAGCAGGCGGCGTCGCGCGCGTCGCGGCGGAGCCATCAACGAGATCAATATGACGCCGTTCATCGACGTCGTGCTCGTGCTGCTCATCGTGTTCATGGTGGCCGCGCCGATGATGACGGTGGGCGTGCCCCTCGACCTGCCGCAATCCAAGGCGAGCCCGCTCAATTCCGACAGCACTCCGGTGACGCTCTCGATCCGCCAGACCGGCCAGGTCTTCCTCGGCGAGGCCGAACTCACCGACGACACCATCGTCCCGAAACTCGTGGATACCTCCAAGTCCGGCTTCGAGGAGCGGGTCTTCGTGCGCGGCGACAAGCGCGTCGATTACGGACGCGTGGCCCAGGTGATGGCGATCGTGACGGGCGGCGGCTTCAAGAAGGTCGCCCTCGTCACCGAGCCGGACCAGAAGTAGCGGACGCCGCCACCGTGAAGCTTCCCTCCAAATTCCGCGAACCGGGCGTCTGGATCTCGACCGGCGTCCATGTCGCGGTGCTCACCGTGGCGCTGATGTCGGTGGCCGCTCCCGCCCTGCCGGATGCGCAGGAGGGCGTGCCGGTGGAGGTGATGACCGAGCAGCAATTCTCCGAGCTGACCAAGGGCGAGAAGAACGCGGAGAAGCCCCTGCCCGATGCCAAGCCCCGGGCCGACAAGGTCTCCGAGAAGTTCGAGGAGCGCGAGCCCGAGAATTCCAAGCTCGATGCTCCGGCTCCGCCGAAGCGCCCGGCCGACATGAAGGTCGCCAGCGCCGAGGAGATGCCCCTGCGCATGCCCGAGCCCGAGAAGGATTCCGCCAAGGACGCCGCCGAGGCTGCGGCCAAGGCCGAGGCGGCGGCCGAAGCCAAGGAAGCCGCGAAAGCCGAAGCCGCGAAAGCGGCCGAAGCCAAGGCGGCCGAAGCTAAGGCGGCCGCTGCTGAAGCAAAGGCTGCCGCCAAGGCGGAGGCGGCCAAAGCCGAGGCCAAGGCCGAAGCCGTGAAGGCCGCCAAGGTCGAGGCCGAGAAGCGCGAGAAGCTCGCCGAACTCATCGAGCGCCAGGAAGCCGAAGCCATCGCCAAGGCGGATGCCGCCAAGGCCGAGAAGGCCAAGGCGCTCGCGGAGGCCAAGGCAGAGGCGAAGGCGCAGGCCGATGCCAAGGCGAAAGCCGACGCGAAGGCCAAGGCCGAAGCGCTCGCCAAGGCGGAGAAGGCTGAGGCGGAAGCCGAGGCCAAGGCCGAAGCGAAGGCCAAGGCGGAGGCCGAGCGCCAGCAGGCGGTCGCGGAGGCGAAGGCCGCGGCGGATGCTCAGGCGAAAGCCGATGCCAAGGCGAAGGCCGAGGCCGCCGCCAAGGCCGAGGCGAAGGCCAAAGCCAAGGCGATGGCGGATGCGCACGCCAAGGCCGATGCGGAGGCGAAGGCCAGGAAACAGGCCGAGCTCGCCGACAAGTTCAGCTCAGGCGACATCAAGCAGCTTCTCGCCTCGAAGGCGCCCTCGCAATCGACCGGCGCCACAGGCCGCGACGTTCAGCGCACGGCCTCGCTGGGAGCCGCCAGCGGCACCTCGCAGCGCCTGTCGCCCTCCATGCGCGACTCGCTGATCGGGATGCTGACCCAGCAGATCGAGCGCTGCTACTCGGCGCCGCCCGGTGCGTCGCAGGGGGTGGTGCTGCCGATGCTCGACATCCGCCTCTCCGCCAACGGTTCTCTGAGCACCGAACCGCGGATCATGCGCGGCGGCGCCAATGCGGTGGATCGCTCCCTCGCCGAGGCCGCTCTGCGTGCGGTGAAGCGCTGCGCGCCCTACAAGATCCCGCCCCAGTTCGCGCCGTATTACGATGACTGGAAGGCGATCAACGCGGAATTCGAGTTCTCGCGGGTGTAATGCGAGACGCCTATAACCTCGGACCGGTCCAACCCATTCGCCTCATCCTGAGGTGCCGAAGCGTCAGCGAAGGCCTCGAAGGAGCCCTCCAGTACTCTCGCGCTCACTGGAGGGCTCCTTCGAGGCCCGCTAACGCGGGCACCTCAGGATGAGGTCGAGGATGGGACGGATCGAACATACGGATCGGGCCTGTTCCCCCAACGATCAGCGCCCCGAATTCCTGCCCCATCTCTCGGAATTTCTTCATGACCGACACCCTTCACCGGCGGCTGTCCTCGCCTCTGGCGTCCCTCCTCGCGATCCTGGCCCTGGTTCTCGCCTTCGCCGCGCCCGCGCAGGCGCAGCTGAACCTGCGGATCGGCGGCGGCTCGTTCCAGCCGATGCCGATCGCCGTCGCCGACTTCTCCGGCGATCCGAGCCTCGGCCTGCTGGTGTCGAGCGTGGTCACGAACAACCTGAGGCGGTCCGGCTATTTCGTGCCCCTGGAGAAGGGGAAGTTCCCGGAAAACCCCGGCTTCGACGCGGTGCCGGGCTTCGACAAGTGGCGCGCCGCCGGCGCCCAGGCGCTGATCACCGGCCGCGTCGGGCGCGATCCCTCGGGCAAGCTCAAGGTCGAGTTCCGGCTCTGGGACGTCACCTCCGGCCAGCAGCTCGCCGGCCAGCAATACGGCGCGGACGTCGCCAATGCGCGCCGCACCGGCCACCTCATCTCGGACGTGGTCTATACCAAGATCACCGGCCTCGGCGGCTGGTTCGACAGCCGCATCGCCTTCGTCGACGAATCCGGCTCGAAGGAGAACCGCCGCAAGCGCCTGATGGTGATGGACCAGGACGGCGCCAATGTCCGGGCCCTCACCACCGGTGAATCCGCCGTCGTGGCCCCGCGCTACTCGCCGGCGACGCAGGACATCGCCTTCATGACTCAGGCCACCGGCCAGCAGCCGCGCATCCAGGTGATCAACCTCGAGACCGGCGCGCGCCAAGCCATCGGCCGGATGGATTCGATGAGCACCAGCCCGCGCTTCTCGCCCGACGGCCACCACCTCGTGATGAGCGTGCAGCAGGGCGGCAACGCCGATATCGTGAAGATGGATCTCGGCTCGAAGGCGCAGACGCCGATCACCAACGGCAACGCCATCGATACCTCGCCGACCTACTCGCCGGACGGACGCCAGATCGTGTTCGAATCCGATCGCGGCGGTTCGCAGCAGGTCTACGTGATGGGCGCCGACGGCTCGAACCCGACCCGCATCTCGTTCGGTGAAGGCTCGGCCTCGCAGCCGGCCTGGTCACCCAAGGGCGACCTCATCGCCTTCACCCGCCAGCGCAAGGGCGGTTTCGCCATCTGCGTGATGAAGCCGGACGGCTCGGGTGAGCGGGTTCTCACCGAGGGCTTCCACAACGAGGGGCCGACCTTCGCGCCCAACGGCCAGTACGTGCTGTTCTTCCGCGATCCCGGCGGCCAGGGCGGCGGCAAGCTCTACATGGTCGACATCACCGGCAAGGTGGAACAGCCCGTCCCGACGCCCTCCTATGCCTCGGACCCGACCTGGTCGCCGCTGCTCGCGGGGAAGTAGCCCCCAAACGGGCTCCGGGAGGCGCGGAGCCGGTGCCTTCCGTATACGTCATCGATGGACAGACGATGATCCCTCTCCGGCAGATCGCGCGCCGGAGAGGGATGACGGACGTGATCGGGGTCGGAACTCCGTCGGTCGGACGCCGCTCACCGCACCCGGCCGGAGCAGGATCGTCGCCGCTGCGCTGAACCCTGTGGGCCATCCCTCACTCCGCCGCTGCCAGCAGCCGGTCCCGTGCCTTGAGCGCCGGGAACAGCCGACCCCACAGCATCGCCACCACGATCGTCGCGAGGCCTCCGGCCACGACCGCCGGGACCGCCCCGACGAGGGCGGCGAGCGTACCGGATTCGAATTCTCCGAGTTCGTTCGAGGCGCCGATGAACACCGTGTTCACGGCCGAGACCCGTCCGCGCATGGCATCCGGCGTCTCGCCCTGAACGAAGGTCTGGCGCACGTAGACGCTGATCATGTCGGCCGCCCCGGTGACGAAGAGGCAGGCCATGGAGAACGGCAGCGACGCGGACAGGCCGAATGCCACGATGGCGATGCCGAAGACCGCGACGGCCTGCAGCATGCGCAATCCGGCATGGCGTTCGAGGGGGCGATAGGCGAGGACGATGGCGGTGATCACGGCGCCGGCCGCCGGCATGCTCCGCAATGCGCCGAGCCCGAGCGGGCCGACGTGAAGGATCTCGGCTGCGAAGATCGGCAGCAGGGCCGTGGCGCCTCCGAGGAGCACGGCCACGAGATCGAGGCTGATGGCGCCGAGCACCACCGGCTGCGAGCGGATGTAGGACAGGCCGGCCGAGAGGGTCGCCCAGGTGACGGGCGGACGCTCCGTCACGGGGGCGGGGCGGAAGCGGATCGCGACCACGAGGGCGCTGGCCAGGGCGAAGCTCGCCGCTGCCGCCCCGAAGACGGCGGCGGGGCCCAGCACGTAGAGAAATCCGCCCGCGGCCGGGCCGATGATCGAGGCGCTCTGCCAAAGCGAGGCGTTCCAGGCGATCGCCGATCCGAACAGGTCACGCGGCACCAGGGTCGGGAGCAGGGCCTGGAGCGCGGGATTCGCGAAGGCGCGGGACGTGCCGATGACGACCACGAGGGCGTAGATCGGCCAGATCGACGTGGTTCCGAACAAGGCGAGGCAGAGCAGGCCGAGATCGGCGGTGGCCAGGGTCGCGTAGGCGATGGCCGTCACCAGACGCCGGTCGTAGGTGTCGGCCACGTGCCCGGTGATCAGGGCGGAGAGCATCGCCGGAAGGAAGCTCGCCAGGCCGACGAGGCCGAGGGCGAGCGCCGAGCGGGTCAGGTCGTAGACGAACCATCCCACCGCAACGGCTTGCATCTGGTAGGCGAGGCCGGTCAGGAAACGCGCGGCGCCGTAGAGTCGGAAATCGCCGTTACGGAAGACGGACCAGCGCGGCGCAGCGGTCTCTGTCATGAAGGCTCGGCCATACGCTCGCAGGATGGAGGCGGAGGCCGCCTCGCTCGCTCTATAGCCGATCGGCGAGGGCGACACCGCTGCCGGGCCAGCCGAAAGCGATCGGCTTCGTTTTGTTAACTGGGCGATGCTTGGGTAGAAACTTGCATGGTATAATTAAATACCATCGAGTTGTGCCAGAATGATCCAAAGCATCCCAAAGCAAAATCCGACACCGCAAAGCATGGCAAGGCAAAATCCCGACCTTGTTCCGAGTACAATCGCTTCGTCGCGGCACGGGTCGATCCGCGCTTTCGAGAGGAGCGACATCCCGCAGATATGCCATCTCTTTTCGGAAACGTTTCGACTGGGGAACACCTATCAGGCCGATAAGCTCGCAAGCTGCCTGGAGGCGACGTATTTCGGCTCGCCCGCCTATTCCGAGGCGACCGGCTCGATCGTCCATCTCGACGAGAACGGAATCGTGAACGGTTTCATGGGCGTGATCGCCATGACCATGGTCGTCGGGGGCCGGAATCTGCGTGCCGGGATCCTCAGCGCCTACATGGCTGCCGATCCCGACAACAATCCCGGCATCGGCGTCAGTCTCGTTCGGGGCGTTACCGCCCGCGATTTCGATCTGCTCTTCACCGATACCGCCAACCGGACCTCGCTCGATATTGCGCGCGCGACGCGCTTCGTCATCCTGCCGGCGCAGAGCCTCGAATGGGTGAAGATCTGCCGCCCGATGGGAACGGCGGCGTATTTTCTCGGAAAGCGTCTGCCGTGGCTGGCGTCTGTGATCACGCCGCTCGTCCGTGCGGCGGACATTGTGCTCCGACGCGCCCTGCCGTCCGGACCGGCGCGCCCCGATGGCGTCAGCTCGCGCCCGCTCACCGCCGCCGACTTCACCAAAGCCGCCCGGTCATTTCTCGAACCCTACGATCTGAAGCCGGCCTGGGCCGACCTCGAATGGTTCGTCGAGCAGGCGGAACTCCAGCTGAAATACGGCCCCTTGCTGATCCGGGAGGTGGTGGATCGGATGGGACGCCGGGTGGGGCTCTACCTCCTCTACGCGCGACGGGACGGCGTCGCCTACGCACTCCAGGTCCTCGCCTTGCCGAACCGGGAGGAACTCGTCATCGGCCAGATGATCGCCGATGCCGCCGAGATCGGTTCGGTGGCCGTGCGGGGGCCGACCTCGCCCGACCTGCTCAAAGGGCTCTTCCGCCAGAAAGGGATCTTCTATCATCACGTGATGGGGACGATCGCCTGGACGCGCGATCCGGATGTCGCGGAAAGCCTGCGCGGCGGAAACGTTTTCCTCGGCGGCCTCGCCGGTGAGACCTGGGCCCGGATCGTGACCGAGGATTTCTCGTGAACCAGCGCCGACCGCGGACCGTGGCACGTCGAGCCCGATCGATGGATCGAGATTTTTTTACGGCCCGGTCTCAGGACGCAGGCGTCGCCGATCGGGCCTAGGCCGTGAGGCCTGGGCGCCCACCGGCTTGCCGGCGACGCGCGACCCCTTCTCTCACCGCTTCGGCGTGTCGAGGGCGGCGCGCCGGTCGGCGGCGGTGGATGGGATGCGGGCGAGTTCGTCGAGGACGATGCCCGATGTGAGGATCTGCGGCAGCACGACGGGTGCGCCTGCGCCGGTATAGAGCAGGTAGAGCGGCACGCCGCTGCGGCCGTGCCGCTCCAGCAGGGCCGTGATCTCGGGGTTCTGGTTGGTCCAGTCGCCCTTGAGATAGGTGACGTCATGCGCCTTGAACGCCGCCTCCACGGCTTTCGTGCGGAGCGCCGTGCGTTCGTTGACCTGGCAGGTGATGCACCACGCCGCCGTCATGTTGACGAAGACCGGCTTGCCCTCCGCCACGAGGGCGTCGAGGCGGGCCTGGGTGAAGGGGGTGATGCCCTCCGCGCTCGCCGTTCTGAGATCCGCCGACGCGCGGTCCTGGTCGAGGCCGATGGTCAGCGCGAGGGCCGCGACCAGCGCCCCGACGGCGGTCAGGCGCGCGAACCCGGCGCCGATGCCGGCCGCGTGGCGGGCCCGCTCCCAGGCCCAGGCGGCGAACCCCACGAGGACGAGGCCGATGAGGCCGGCGAGGAGGCCGGTGGAGCCGACCTGCTGCGACAGGACCCAGACGAGCCAGGCCACGGTGGCGTAGATCGGGAAGGCGAGGGCTCCCTTCAGCGTCTCCATCCAGGCGCCCGGACGCGGCAGCCGCCGCACGGCCGCCGGCCATGTGGTGAGGATCAGGAAGGGGAGGGCAAGGCCGAGGCCGAGGCTCGCGAACACGGTCAGGCTCACCAGCGGCGCCTGCGTCAGGGCGAACCCCACCGCCGACCCCATGAACGGGGCGGTGCAGGGGGTGGCGACGACGGTGGCGAGGATGCCGGTGAAGAACGAGCCTTCGAGCCCCGCTCGGCGGGTCAGCCCGTCGCCGAGCCCGGCGATTCCGCCGCCGACATGGACCACGCCGGACAGGCTGAGGCCCATGGCGAAGAGCAGGTAGGCGAGGCCCGCCACCACGAGGGGCGATTGCAGCTGGAAGCCCCAGCCGATCCCGGCGCCCGCGCCCTTGAGGGCGATCAGCAACCCCGCCAGGGACAGGAAGGCGGCGAGCACGCCGGCGGTGTAGGCGAGGCCGTGCAGGCGCACGCGTGAGGCCGGCTCGCCCGAATGCTTCACCAGGCTCAGGACCTTGATCGACAGGACCGGGAAAACGCAGGGCATCAGGTTGAGCAGGAGCCCACCCAGGAAGGCGAGGCCGGCCGCGCTCCACAGGGTCAGCGTCTCCTCCGGCGCGGCGGATCGTGTGAGGGGGGCGGCCTCGCTCGGGATCGCCCCGAGGGGGGCGGAAGCCGGTGCGTCTCCGATGGCGTATGAGCGCTGGACCGTTCCGTCGGCGGTCTGTTCCAAGAAGGTGAGAACGCCGGGAAGCTCGGCCGGGGCCGGTTCGCCGGGCGTCGCCCGCGCGAGGCTCAGGGTGAAGCCCGTGTCGTCGATGGCCAGGGACTGGGGCGCGGCGTTCTCGATCGCGGTTTCCGAATAGGGGAAGAAGGCGGGATCGCGGATCGCGTCGGGTTTCAGGCCGGGCGCGTCGACACCGAGGACGAGCCGGTCGCCCGCGCCGGTCAGCTTGACCGGCCAGGGGGAGGGAACCGGCAGGGCGGCACGGGCATCCTCGAACAGCAGGACGTTGGCGGCGGAATGTCCGACGCTGGTGCCCGGCGCGGCCACGGGCACGCTGAGTTTCAGGTCGGCCGAGCCGGGAATGCATTCGCGCTCGCAGACGAGATAGGTCAGCCTGGCCGACAGCGTGACCGCCTTGCCGGCCGGCAGCGTCGCCGGAGGGGTGATCTGCGCCAGCAGCACCGTCTCGCCCTCGAAGCCGAAATTCACCAGATGCGCGACCGGGATGCGGCTCGGCGTCGGCCATTGCAGGGCGCCCGCCGAGAAGCCCTGCGGCAGCGACCACGCCACTTCCGGAGGGAGGCCGGAATCGCCGGGATTGCGCCAGTAGACGTGCCAATGCGGCCGCATCACCATGCGGATGCCGATGGTGAAGGGCTCCCCGGCCTGGATCGCCCCCGGTTCGGCCAGGAGGCTCGCCTTGACGAGATCGGCCGGCGGCTTGAGCCCTTGCGCCGAGGCGCCGGTGGCGCCGATCAGCGTGAGGAGCAGGAGGGCGAAAAGCCGGATCATCGAAACCCTGGGGCGGAGACGGGAGCAGTCATCCTGACGTCAGGATATGGCGTTTCGGCGATCCGACAAAGTCGGTGCCCGGAAACCGGCCGCGGCGGACGGGATCGACCTTCAGGCAGGCGGGAGCGCGACCAGCGTGTAGTGATCAGCGCTCTCATGCCCGATCCAGCCGATCGTCACCGCGTAATCCAGGCCGATCCGCGCATGGTGTCGCGTCAGGTCGGCCGCCTCGAAGAAATCGGCGATGTCGGCCGCCTGCAACGTCAGGCCCGGACGCCAACCGACGCTCAGGAAGGCGGCGACGACGAGCTGCCCGAGGTCGGAATTGGTAGGGACCGGCGTGGTGAAAGGGGCCTGCGTCGCGAATGGAGCTTGGGTCATGGGGGTTCCTGCCTCGCCCGACGTTTAACCCAGCCGGCAGCGGCGCGCGAGGGATCGGTCCGGTCAGCTGTCCCCGGTCCGCAGCGGCGACGTCGCCCGCTCGAGCCAGCCTCGCGTCTCGTGGTCGAGAGCGGGGCCGAGCGCGTCCCGCACCCATGCGTGATAGCCGTCGATCCAGGCGATCTCGGCCTCGTCCAGCAGCGACACGTCGATGAGGCCGCGGTCGTAGGGGGCCAGAGTCAGCGTCTCGAAGCCCAACATCGGCCTCTCGCCGCCCGGGATCGCGCGCTCCTCCACCAGGACGAGGTTCTCGATGCGGATGCCGTAGGCGCCGGGCCGGTAATAGCCCGGTTCGTTGGAGAGGATCATGCCCGGCACCAGCGCCGTGGTGCCGATCTTGGCGATGCGTTGCGGCCCCTCGTGCACGGAGAGGAAGGCGCCGACGCCGTGCCCGGTGCCGTGATCGAAGTCGAGGCCCGCCTGCCATAGCGGCGCACGGGCGAAGGAATCGATCTGTGCGCCGGTCGTGCCCTCCGGGAAGACCGATCGCGCGATGGCGACATGGCCCTTAAGCACGCGGGTGAAGCGGTCGCGCATCTCCGCCGTGGGCGTGCCGACCGCCACCGTCCGGGTGATGTCGGTGGTGCCGTCCGCATATTGCGCACCGGAATCGACGAGGAACAGCTCGCCCTGGCCGACCCGCCGGTCGGTTTCGCGGGTGACCCGGTAATGCACGATGGCGCCGTTGGGGCCGCTGCCGGAGATCGTCGGGAACGACACGTCCCGCAGGAGCCCACCCTCGGCGCGGAACGCTTCCAGCGCTTCGACGGCGGCGATCTCGGTGAGGGTGCCCGTCGGGGCCTGCCGCGACAACCAGGCGAGGAAACGCACCACGGCCAGCCCGTCGCGGTGATGGGCCGCGCGCGATCCGGCGATCTCGGCCTCGTTCTTCACCGCCTTCATCAGCGTGATCGGGTCCGGGCCGAGATCGACCGTGCCCCCGGCCTCGTCCACCAGGTTCTTGAGCGCCATTGCGCCGGTGGCGGAATCGAGCCTGATCCTGGCGCCTCCGGCACAGACGGCCGACAGAGCCTCGGCAAAGCCCGTCCGCCCCGCGATGTCCGTCGAGGACGAGAGCGCATCCCGCAAGGTCGGTTCGAGGGCGGTGGAGGTGAGGTAGAGGGCGGCGCGCCCCGTCCTCGGCACGATCGCATAGCCCAGTGCCAGGGGCGTGTGGGCGATGTCGGAGCCGCGCAGGTTGAAGGCCCAGGCGAGGTTGTGCGGATCGGAGATGACGAGAGCGTCGCAGCCGCCGCGCCCGAGGGCCTCGCGGATGCGGCGGAGCTTGGCCTCGACGGTAACCCCGGCGAGGTCGAGGGGATGCACCACCACGGCGCCGGCGGGGGAGGACGGCCTGCCGGCCCAGACCGCATCGACGGGGTTGTCGGAGACCGGGGCGATCCGGGCGCCGGCCTTGCGTGCCGCCTTTTCCAGCTTGGCGACGCCCTCGGCGGTGTGGAGCCAGGGATCGTAGCCGAGTACGGCGCCCTGCCTCAGATTCTCGCCGATCCAGGCCTCGACATTGGTCTTCGCGAGCTGGACCGGGGTGATGACGCTGGTCTCCACCTGCTCGGGGGCCTGGAGCGTGTAGCGCCCGTCGACCACCAGCGCCGCATGGTCGGCCAGGATCACCGCCGTGCCGGCCGACCCGGTGAAGCCCGTGAGCCAGGCGAGGCGCTCGGCATTCGGGGGCACGTATTCCGACTGGTGCTCGTCGGCGCGCGGCACCACGAACCCGTCGAGCCCGGTCTCCTTCATCGCCTGCCTCAGGGCGGCGATGCGCGCCGCGCCCTCGCGGTGGCTCGGATCTTCGAAAGTCTGGAAGCGGGCGCGGGTCATGGCGGCGAGAATTACGCGGCGCGGCGATGGGCGGCAACCGGTCTCGGACGGTCGATGAAGCGTGGTTCGACCGGAGGTGCCCGCTCGCTCACGCTCACGCGCTCGAAAGCGGCCGTCGATCCCGCTGCTGCTCAAGCAAGATCATTGACGAACGACCGGCGGCCTACGGTTTTGCGGTCGCCGGATGAGCTTTCGTTTACCAGACTAAAGTAGTTCATACGTTTCCAGGTCGCATTCGGTCTCCCATGTTCCTTCTCTCTTCGCTTCGCGCTCGTATCATGGCGGTCGCGCTCGCCCCCTGCCTTGCCTTCGTGGGGGCGGCGGCACTGTCCGTGTCGGATCTCAGGGTGCGCCAAGCGGAGATGGGCCGGGTCGAAGACATCGTGAGTCTCGCATCGCGCATCAGCGCCTTCGTACACGAAGCCCAACGCGAGCGTGGTGCCACGAGCCTGTTCCTCGGCGCCAAGGGAACGCAGTTCCGGCAGGAGCTTGTCGCGCAACGTGAGCGCACCGATACGGCGCTCGCCGGGCTTCCCGAGGCGATCGCGACGGCGGGCGGCGTCAGCTCTGCCTTGGCGCCACGGGCCGCAAGTCTCGCGAAGACGTTGGTTGGCCTTGCGGCACAGCGCCAAACGGTGGACGGTCTCGGCACCACCGCACCGCAGGCGACGTCGTACTATACTGGAATGATCGGCGAGGGCCTCGGGATCGTCCGCGCGATGAGCGGGGCGATCGACAGCGCCGAGATCGCTGCCCGCGCTAGCGCCTACAGCGCATTCCTGGCGATGAAGGAGGCCGCTGGTCAAGAGCGTGCTGCTGCGTCTGCGGCGTTCGCCGGCGGCAGCCTCGACCTCCCGGCTGTACGCCGGTTGTCGACCCTGTCCGCCGATCAAACGACGTATGCTAGCCTGTTCCGTGCGAGCGCTCTCTCGTCACAGACCGCGCTGCTCGACGCTGCCGAGGCGAGCGCTCCGGCCCGCGAGGTTGCGCGCCTGCGAAAGGAAGCATTGGACACAATGCCCGGCGAGGCGCTGGCCTTCCGCGATGCGCCGAGCTGGTTCCGGCTCGCCTCGCAGCGCATCGATGCGCTCAAGGTTGTCGAGAACCAATTGACAGCCGACTTGATCGAGGCTGCGGGCGCGATGCGCTCATGGGCCGAGCATCAGCTGGCGCTATGGCTTGTCGGCGGGATCGGCATCTTCCTTCTCTCCATCGGCCTTGCCTTGGCGATCGGCATGGCAATCGCCCGGCCGCTCGTGCGCATGACCGGCACGATGTCGGTACTGGCTGACGGCGATGCCGAGGTCGAGGTGCCCTATCGCGGCCGTCGAGATGAGGTCGGCGCGATGGCCGCTGCCGTGCAGGTGTTCAAGGACAACCTGCTCCGCAGCCAAGTGCTGGAGGTCGAGACTGCCCAGGCCCGACTGGCGGCTGAGGAACAGCGCAGGGCCGGAATGCGTCAGATGGCTGACGGGTTCGAGGCCGCGGTCAGTGGCATCATCGGCATGGTTTCGTCGTCGGCCACCGAGCTGCAGGCGACTGCCCAGGCCATGACCGTCACAGCCACCGAGACCGCTAGCCAGTCTATGACGGTGGCCGCGGCTGCGGAAGAAGCCGCCTCGAACGTCAATACGGTGGCGGCCGCCGCTGAGGAACTGGGCTCGTCGGTCCAGGAGATCGGACGCCAGGTGCAAGGGTCAGCCAGCCTCGCGCATCTCGCTGTGGGCGAGGCCGATCAAACGAGCGCATTCGTGCAGGAGCTCAGCGCGGCAGTCTCACGGATCGGCGACGTGGTCGGTCTCATATCGTCGATTGCCGGACAGACCAATCTGCTGGCACTCAACGCCACGATCGAAGCGGCCCGGGCTGGCGCAGCGGGTAAGGGCTTCGCAGTCGTCGCCGCCGAAGTGAAGGCGCTCGCCGAGCAGACTGCAAAGGCCACGAACGAGATTTCCGGGCAGATCCTCCAGATCCAGACCTCCACCGGGCAGGCTGTCGCCTCGATCGGCGGCATCACCGGGCGGATCCGCGAGATCAGCGGCGTGGCCACCTCCATCGCTGCGGCGGTGGAGGAGCAGGGTGCCGCCACGCAGGAGATTGCCCGCAACGTCGCTCAGGCGGCGGCGGGCACGGGCGAGGTAACAGGCAACATCGCCGGCGTAGCCGGAGCCGCCGAGGAAACCGGGGCTGCGGCGAGCCAGGTGCTCGGGGCTGCCTCCGAACTGTCGCGTCAGTCCGAGCACCTGACGGCCGAGGTGGCCCGCTTCCTCTCGACCGTTCGCGCAGCCTGACGACGAGAAGGACGCTGTCGTCGTCGCCCATCCCTGATCAACGGTCCGCTTTCAATGCATTTTAGCGGAGAGCGGGCCTTCGATCGCTCATCGCGCTCCCTTCATCGGGATCAAACTCCTGGGGTCGATCTCCGGCATCTTTGCCATCTGGTCGATGGGCACCACCGCCATCACGTGGCCGTCCGGCATCTTGATGACGTTGAATTGCTGTCCTGTGATTTTGTCGGTCGCCATCGCGACCATGAGCTGCATCGGCTCGAACTGCGTGACAACGAAGTCGCGGCCCCAGGCGCCGACGAGGCTCGACAAAGAGGCGGTGGCTATGCCCGTGCCGGCGAGAAGGGCGACGGCCGGTCGGATTGCGCGCATCATGATGGATCACTCCCGCTTCGATCGATGAGTCTTCGCAGGCGTGAGCCAGGCAGTTACAGAGATTGAATTGTCCCGCTCGCGACCGCCGGCACCGTAACGGAGCGGCGACGGCGAACGAAGGACCGGTATGGAGAACAAGGATTTTTCGATGCCGCCGCGCGCGATCCGTCCGATGGGGCAGCCTTCGGCGTCGATTTCGACCAGGGCGCCCGCGCGATGAGCCCGGGACGGGCGACGCCCCGAGGTGAGAGGCGGCGCGGCGTGCGCCGCGTCGCATCCGGGCTGGTTCGCGGGATCATGCACTCCCTGCGCGCCACCGCCCGCATCGCCGCCGCACTGGTACTCGCGGCCTTCGGCATCCTGTTCCTGAACTACGTCGTGCTCTCGACGGACAAGGCCCGGGCCTATCGCGACCTCGACCCCGGCCTCAGCGAATGCCGAGACGGGCTCGCGCAGGGCTGGACGATCCTGGCCGATACCGGCCGCGAGACGTTACGAAAGGCGATACCGCCTGACGGCGATGGATGGTTCGATGCCAGCAACGACGAGAGCGCCGTCATCGCTGCGGATACGCGCTGGGCGACGCGGCTGCGCTGCGCCCTGCAGCGCCACGTCGTCCCGGCCCGCGAGCAGGGCGGACGGGACCTCGCCTACCACCTCGGCTTCATCGAATTCCAGGAGGACGGCGAGCCCTACGCCCTCGTATCCCGCGAAGGGGCGAGCGACGCGGCCATAGACAGCGCGATGCTGCGCCACGCCATGGAAAACGAGATGCAGGCCAAGGGCATGCCGGCCACCATGGTCAAGCCCGTCATCACCCAGCTCGATGCCCTGAAGAAGCATCTCTCCACCGGCTCGCACTACGTGATCGCCTTTATCCACGGCTGGCGACACGACGCCCGGATCGGCGACGGCAACGTGGCGGATCTGCGCCTCTATGCGGCCCACGCCGCCCGTTTCCTCGCTCAGCGCTGCCCGAGCGACCCGAGCGTCTGCGATATGGACGTCACGGCGATCTATATCGGCTGGCGCGGCGCCCGCGTCGACGAGCGCGGCTTGCGGACTTGGTTTGGCGATACGCTCGGCGGCGTCTTCGGCGACCTGTCGGCCGGGGCCACCCTGTTCGACCGGAAGCCCGTGAGCGAGGCGATCGCGCCCGCGGCCATCTCGGCCCTGCGCACGATCGAAAGTACGCTCAGCGCTCCGGGCACCCACAACAAGCTCATCGTGGCCGGGCACAGCCTCGGCGGCAACATGCTCGCGACCGGGCTCAAGGACGATGTCGTCAAGGCGGTGCGCCGCCACCGCTTCGGAGAGACGCTGCTGCCGGTGCTCGGCAACCTCGTGGTGCTGATCAATCCAGCCTCCGAGGCGAGCAAGTGGACCGCGATCCAGCGCGAGGTCTGGACCAAGCTGGCCGATTATGCGGACGCGCACACGCCGGCCTCCGAGGTCGTGCGCGACGATGATTATTTCCCGACCGATCAACGGCCGGTCCTCATGTCGGTGACGGCGGCCCTAGCCTTCCCGGCGGGCGGACTGCGGCCCGGCGATTGCGCCTGGATCGGCCTCGATGTCGAGGACGCCTTCGCCGCGGCCCGGCGGAAAATCCGGAGCCGGCTCTCCGCGACGGACAGCATGTTCGATTCGGGCGTCGACTACGACTGGGCGACCCACGACCTGTTTCCCACCTTCAAATCGGATTTTCGCCCGGCGGCGGCCTTCCTCGATCGAGTGGCGGCGCGGTTCGAGGGCCGCCAGCCCCGCGGCGAGAGTTGCACGGCCCCACCTCCCGTTGGCCTCGCGGCTGGTCTGCTGACACTTCCTCTTCGTACCTTGTCGCTGCTCGCCGCGACCTTCCCGTTCCAGAACACCGCGCGGGAAGATACCCATACCATCGGCAACTTCGATCCGCCGCGGCCGGCGGCCGGCGTACTCGCTGATGCTCAGCCCTCGGCTGCACCCTTCGGCACCACCCACGAACTCATGGGTCTCGACGCCCGCGGCCTCGAACGGCATCACTCCTACGCGACGTTGGCGGATGCGGCCATCGATTGCCCACGCTCCGACCATTGGTTGACCCGTGCGCGGCTGGCGCGCGCCGACCAGCGCGGCAATTTCTGGGATAGCTCTGATCTGGCGCGCGGCCGGTCCGGCGAGATCGCTCCGGCCGCGCGCTTCCTGCACGGCCTGCAGTTGACCGGCATCGCGCCGATCACCCGCCCCAACGATCCGTTCTGGAACGTCCGCGCCTTCGATAACGCCCTCTCGCGCCACGACGGCTACCGGCTGTCCTCATTCATCTGCGCCCTGAACCAGCTGGTCATGGACGACATCACCGATTCGCCGTCGTTGATGAGCGATCACCGAAACAATCTGGCCCCATAGGATCTGCCGTGAACGGCAGATTTCTCGAGTGTTCGTCCCCTACAGCGTCTTCGCCTCGATCCGGTTGAGATAGTGGAATTCGGGCGCGCGCACTCCCGCGACGCGGCGGATCTCGACCAGTTCCGGGGATTCGAAGAAGGCGCGCGCCGCTGCCAGGGATGTCCAGTGGGAGAAGTGCACCACGCGTCTCTCCTCGGTCTCGAAGGCCAGCAGCTGATACGCGATCTCGCCGGCCTGCCGCCGGATCGTCGCGGCATCGTCGAACACGACCTTCCATCGGGCGTAGTCTTCCACCTCGTGGATGATCAGGACGGCGGCATGGTCGTGAGTGCTGGATGGCATGAACGACACTGTCCTCACCGTCTTGCCGAGGGGACGCCGGTCAGAGGCGCCGTGCCGCCGCCCCGCCGCGCTTGAGCACCAGGGTCGCCCAGCCTTCGATCAGGCCGTGCGCTGCGAGGTGGAAGCCGCGATGGCGGTAGGTCGAGAGCACGCCCGGCACGTCGCGCTCGATCAGGCCCGACAGGATCAGCACGCCGCGATCGGCCACCGTCGCCGTCAGTGAGGGGGCCAGGCGCTTCAGCGGCCGGGCGAGGATGTTGGCGAACACCACGTCGAAGCGGCGGCTGCGGTTCGCGCTGGCGTGCCGCACGCCGGGGCCGACATAGAGCCGGACGAGGCCGCCGAGACCGTTGAGCCGGGCATTGCCCTTCGCGGTCCAGACCGCCTCGGGGTCGAGATCGCCGGCATGGACCGGCTGGTGCAGGGCCTTGGCCGCCGCGAAGGCGAGGATGCCGGTGCCGGTGCCGACGTCCAGCACATGCGCCGGGCGGCCCTTCTTCATGATGCCGACGAAGGCCTTGAGGCAGCCCAGAGTGGTGCCGTGATGGCCGGTGCCGAAGGCCAGGGCCGCCTCGATCTCGATGGCGAGGTCGTTGGGCCGGATGGTGTGGCGGTCATGCGAGCCGTGGACGAGGAAGCGTCCGGCACGGACGGGATTCAACCCTTCGAGGGAAGCGCGGACCCAGTCCTGCTGGTCGATGGTCTCGAACACGGCCGTATCCGCCTGCTCGCCCACCAGCGGGCGGATCAGGTCACGCACCATCTCCTCGTCCGGGGCCTCGGCGAAATAGGCCTCCAGCCGCCAGGTCCTGCCGTCCTCGGCCTCGAAAGCGGCGACCGCCGTCTCGGTCGGATCGAACATCTCGCCGATGATGTCGGTCATGGCGCGCGCCGACCTCTCATCGGTGAGGAGGCGCAGCACATGGGTCGGGCGGTTGGGGTGAAGGCCTTCGAGCATGATGCGGGCTCTAGCATCCGTGAGGATTCACCGCCACCATCGCGGAACCCGGCTCGGGCCTTCGCGTTTTACTGCGCTTCTCCTGTCGTCCCCGTGGCGTTCGTGGGTGCGTTGTTGAGTACGAACCAGAAGAAAAACATGCGCCGGGCCCCCGTGGCCATCGTCGGCAAGAGGACGGCCAGACGTCTCCGCGCGAGCGGAGGGTCGGGCCTGCTCGATTCCGAGCCGAATTTCGAGCCGGTTCCGGGCTCGATGCTGGTGCTCCTGAGCCGGCTCCATCGCGCCGAGCGCCCGGCCCCTCCCGAGGACGATCCGTCCATGCCGTGATCGGCGCGACGAATCCGTGCTATCGACGCCTTCGTCACGCCGATCGCTTCGGCCAGGGGAATGCGCGCGCCCATGATCCAGAGATACGGCCCGCGCTTCGTCGAGACTCCGACCTGACCGGCGGCCCGTGCTCGATCTCACACCCGACGAATGGATCGCCATCGGCCTCAGCCTGAAAGTCGCCTGCGCGGCGACGCTGGCGAGTCTCGCCCCCGGCCTCGGCATCGCCATGCTTCTGGCGCGAGGGCGTTTCCCCGGCCGCGCGCTCCTCGACGGGCTGGTCCACCTGCCGCTGATCCTGCCTCCCGTGGTGACGGGCTATCTGCTGCTGCTGTCCTTCGGGCGGCGCGGTACGCTCGGCGCGGCCCTCGCCGAGGTCGGGATCGTGTTCTCGTTCCGCTGGACCGGGGCGGCCCTGGCCTGCGCCATCATGGGCTTCCCGCTGATGGTCCGGGCGATGCGCCTCTCGATCGAGGCCGTCGACCGGCGCCTCGAACAGGCGGCGTCCACCCTCGGAGCCCGCCCGAGCGCGGTCTTCCTCACCGTCACCCTGCCGCTCGCCATGCCCGGCATCCTCGCCGGTGCGGTCCTGGCCTTCGCCAAGGCGATGGGCGAGTTCGGCGCCACCATCACCTTCGTCTCGAACATCCCCGGCGAGACCCAGACGCTGCCCTCCGCGATCTACACGCTGACGCAGGTGCCGGGCGGGGAAGGCGGGGCGCTGCGCCTCACCCTGATCTCCGTGGCCCTGTCGATGACGGCCCTTCTCGTGTCGGAACTGCTCGCCCGCCGCCTCGGTCGCCGGCTCGGTGCGGGGTGAGGACGCCGATGCTCACGCCTCCCACCCTCGATATCGACGTCTCGCTCACGCGCGGTGCCTTCCGCCTCGATGTCGGCTTCACCGCAGGCGCGGGCCTCACCGCCCTGTTCGGCCGTTCGGGCTCGGGCAAGACCACGATCATCGATCTCATCGCCGGGCTGGCGCGCCCCGCATCCGGCCGCATCGTCGTCTCGGGCGAGACGCTCCTCGACACGGAGCGCGGCATCGCCGTCCCGGCCCATCGCCGGCGCATCGGCGTCGTGTTCCAGCAGGCGCGGCTGATGCCGCATCTCTCGGTGCGCCGAAATCTCGTCTACGGCCGTGCCTTCGCGCGCGACCGCCGGGACGGGATCGGCTTCGACGGTGTGGTCGAGCTCCTGGGCATCGGCCATCTCCTCGAACGCCGGCCGGCCGGCCTTTCGGGCGGCGAGGCACAGCGGGTGGCGATCGGCCGGGCCCTGCTCAGCCGGCCGCGGCTCCTGCTCATGGACGAGCCTCTCGCCGCCCTCGACGAGGCGCGCAAGGCCGAGATCCTCCCTTACATCGAGCGCCTGCGCGACGAGGCGGGACTGCCCATCGTCTATGTCAGCCACGCGGTCTCGGAAGTGGCGCGGCTCGCGCGCACCATCGTCGTGCTGGAGGCCGGCCGCGTCGCCGCAATCGGTGATGCCGATATGGTGCTGCGGCGTACCGACCTCCTCGCCGCACAGGAGGCGGAGGCCGGCGCGATCCTCGACATGGTGGTGGTGGAGAACGACGATTCTACCGGCCTGACGCGGCTGTCCGGCCGGGCCGGCCACCTCTCGGTTCCCCGCCTGACGCGCAGCATCGGCACCGCCGTGCGGGTCCGCGTGCCGGCGCGCGACGTCCTGATCGCCACGCAGCGGCCGGTGGGTTTGAGCGCGCGCAACCTGCTCGAAGGCCGCGTCGTCTCGATCCAGGCGCTCGGCGAGGCCGCCGCCATGGTCGAGATCGACTGCAACGGCGCCGTGCTCGCCGCCCGCCTGACCCGCGCCTCGGTCGACGACCTCGCCCTGGTGCCCGGCCGGGCCGTCTACGCCGTGGTGAAAAGCGTGGCCTTCGATCCCCAGGGCGTCGGAACGGTTCAGCCGGACGCGGTGGAGATCTGACCGCGCATCGACGGAACCGTTAAAAATCGACTCCTCGCCGTAGCGATGTCTTCAGCATCCCCGTGGGCAATGGTGGGGAACGGGGACATCTTAAGGACCGATTCACCGACGGCGTCGTTTCTGGTTGCATGCCACGACCAGATGAGGAGCGGCGTAACATGGCGATCTCACCACTCGGCGCCCTCCCACCGGTGCGCACCTCTCTGCCCGTCCAGAGCGCGATCCAGCCGATTCAACCCGTCACCGCGCCGGCGCCCCTGGCCCCGGCGGTGAAGGTGGATATCCAGTCGGGCGACAGGCCTCTCGGAGGACGCGTCGCCAAGGCGGCGAACGAGGACAAGGCCGTCGAGCAGAACACCCAGCGGATACGGATCGATCAGGACACCAAGGCGGTGGTCTATCAGGTCGTCGACCCGAATTCGGGAGACGTAGTGGTCCAGTTGCCGGATGCCGTCGTGCTGAAGGCGCGTGCTTACGCCCAGGCCGCCGCCGCGAAGGCCGAGAAACCGGAGCAGCCTTTCGAGAAGACCGCCTGAAGCGACTTCTGACGGACCGAAAGCGAACGAAACAAGGGCCGAAGCGGTGCGCTTCGGCCCTTGTTTCGTGTCTGGCGGATCTTCTGACTCAGCGGAGAAGCTGGAGCACGCCCTGCTGGGCCTGGTTCGCGAGCGAGAGGGCCGAGATACCGAGCGACTGGCGGGTGGTCAGAGCCTGTGAGTTCGCGGCTTCCTCGTTGAGATCGGCGTCGGTGAGGTTCGCCGAGCCGGTATCCAGCACGTTGATGATGTTCTTCGTGAAGTCCTGGCGGTTCTGGACGACCGACAGGTTCGAGCCGAAGGTCGAGGCCTGGGAGCGAAGCGTGTCGGTTGCCGAACCCAGTTCCTTCGCCGTCGCCTTGATGTCGGCATCGAGGAGGAAGTTGCCGCGATTGGTCTGATTGGCCGCAGCGGCCGTGGCGGAGGTGCTGTTCAGCGAGGTCAGGTCGAGGCCGCTCGAGGTGGCGTCGACGCCCTGGACACTGAGGTTGGACGTGTCCTTCTCGTTGAACTGGATGTTCAGCTTGTTCGAGTCGTCGGCGCTGCTGAGCAGGTTGACGCCGTTGAAGCTGGCATCGCGTGCGAGCTGGTCGATCTGGGTCAGCAGGGCGTTGTACTGCTCCGAGAGGGCCTTGCGGCTCGATACGCCGATCACGGCCAGGTCGGCGCTTTGCTTCACGTTCTTGTCGAGGCCGGTTCCGTAATAGTCGGTGCCGGCGCTATCCGCGGTACCGGCCGAGAAGCCCAGAGCGGTCTGGTCGGTGGAGGCCTGGAATTCGATGTCGGAGGCCGCGTTGAGCACCAGCTTGGTGCCGGTGGTGTCCTTCGAGAAGATCGACGAACCGGCAGCGGTGTTCAGGGTGGCGATGGCGGTGTCGATCGACGCGCTTGTCGCGATGGTGGCGGTCTTCTCGGCGCCGTTGACGTAGAACGTCACGGCCGTTGCTGCCGACGTCGAAGCGGCGAAAGCCGTCGAGGCGGTGCCGCTGGTGTTGAGCTGGGTCGCGAGCGCCTGAGAGGTCAGCGACTTGGCCTGGTCGACGAGCTTCTGGATCGAGGTGATGCCCTGGTTGGCAGCCTGAATGGTCTGGATGCCGTTCGAGATACCGTCGAGGAGGCCGCCGAGATCGCCCGAGCGGGAGTTCAGGGACTGCGCCGTGAAGAAGTTGACCGGGTTGTCCAGCGCCGAAGAGACCTTCTTGCCGGTGGCGAGACGGTTCTGGGTGAGAGCCGTCAGGGCCGACGTATCCTGCAGCGAGAGCAGGTTCTGGCGCGTAGCTGCGGAAAGGGTAACGTCGGTTGCCATGGATCAGATCCATCTGATTGACAGTGAGAGTTAACGTTAATCAATCATGTCTCCGTTTCCGCTTAGTTAACGTAAGCACAAAAAGAGACGGCCGGGCTTTCGCCCGACCGTCTCCTTTTGGATGGTTCTCGCGTTCTTGGTCGTCGGGCGGATCAGCGGAGGAGCTGAAGGACGCCCTGCTGAGCCTGGTTCGCGAGCGAGAGCGCCGAGATACCGAGCGACTGACGGGTGGTCAGGGCCTGGGAGTTCGCGGCTTCCTCGTTGAGGTCGGCGTCGGTGAGGTTGGCGGCGCCGGTATCGAGGACGTTGATCAGGTTCTTCGAGAAGTCCTGACGGTTCTGCACCACCGACAGGTTCGAACCGAAGGTCGAGGCCTTGGAGCGAAGCGCGTCGGTTGCCGCACCCAGGTCCTTTGCCGTGGCCTTGATGTCGGCGTCGAGGAGGAAGCTGCCGCGGTTGGTCTGGTTGGCCGCAGCGGCCGTGGTCGAGGTGCCCGTTAGCGCCGAGAGACCGAGACCGCTGGAGGTGACGTCCACGCCCTGCACGTCGAGGCTCGAAGTGCCCTTCTCGTTGAACTGGATGTTCAGCTTGTTGGTGTCTTCCTTGCTGCTGAGCAGGTTGACGCCGTTGAAGCTGGCATCTCGCGCGAGCTGATCGATCTGGGTCAGCAGGGCGTTGTACTGCTCCGAGAGGGCCTTGCGGCTCTCTACGCCGGTCGTGACCAGGTCGGCGCTCTGCTTCACGTTCTTGTCGAGGCCGGTTCCGTAATAGTCGGTGCCGGCGCTATCCGCGGTACCAGCCGAGAAGCCCAGAGCGGTCTGGTCGGTAGAGGCCTGGAATTCGATGTCGGAGGAGGCATTGAGCACCAGCTTCGTGCCGGTGGTGTCTTTCGAGAAGACCGATGATCCTGCAGCGGTGTTCAAGGTGGCGATGGCAGCGTCGATCGTCGCGCTCGTAGCGATAGAGGCGGTCTTCTCGGCGCCGTTGACGTAGAACGTCACGGCCGTTGCGGCCGACGTCGAAGCGGCGAAAGCCGTCGAGGCGGTCCCGGTCGTGGTGATCTGCGTGGCGAGCGCCTGGGAGGTGATCGATTTCGCCTGATCAGCCAGCTTCTGGATCGAGGTGAGGCCCGTATTGGCAGCCTGAATGGTCTGAATGCCGTTCGAGATACCGTCGAGGAGGCCGCCGAGATCGCCGGAGCGGGACGTCAGGGACTGCGAGGTGAAGAAGTTGACAGGGTTGTCCAGGGCCGACGAAACCTTCTTGCCGGTGGCAAGGCGGTTCTGGGTGTTGGAGGTCAGCGCCGAGGTGTTCTGCAGCGAGAGCAGGTTCTGGCGGGTAGCGGCGGAAAGGGTAACCGAAGAAGACATGATGCCTGATCCATTCTGATCGTTGTGCCTCCTTTTTGGAGACGAGCCCAGTAGTCCCCCAGCGCCTTTCGAAGGACTTAAAACGACCAGTTGGATTCGAGCTTGTCGGTGTTGAGCGGTATCGTGGTAAACACTTGGTTTATAGGCTCGTCGGCGCCGACTAGAACTAATCGTTCGTTAAGCGGCGGTGCCTAGATTGCCGGGACCGACGGGCGATCGTCGGCGCGAGCCGGCCGGGCTGGACATCGTCTCAGCGGTCATGGCGTAAGGAGCCGCGCCGCATACGCCGTTGTCCTCAGGGCAGCATTCGCCCGATCACGTCGCTGCGCAGTGAAGGTGACACGCCATGCCCCTCAAGATCGAGCTCAAGCCGGGCGAACGTCTGATCATCGGCAACGCCGCGATCCGCAACGGTCCGCGCCGGGCGAGCTTCATCATCGAGACGAACACGAAATTCCTGCGCGAGTCCGAGATCATCACGCAGAGCGACGCGGACACTCCCTGCAAGCAGCTCTACTTCGCGCTCACGGTGATCTATCTGGCCGACGATCCGCGCCAAGCCGAAGAAGCCTTCGTCGCCCAGGCCAGCGAGGTCATGAACGCGGTGCCGAGCATGATTCCCTTCATCCGCGACATTCACGCCTTCATCGAGGCCGGCGAGCACTACAAGGCGCTCAAGCGCGGCCGGGACCTCGTTCAATACGAACAGGCCCTGGCTGACAGGCTGAAGGGAATAGAGCCGGCGGTCTAAGCCGATCGTCGCGTCGGCCGGGTCCGCGGAGCGGCCGGTGGCCGGCGCCCGGTCCTGTGGTTCAGGTCCGCAGGCCGGCGGCGAGTTGGTGATTGATGTTGATCAGGGCGGAGAGCTTTTCGGCTTTCGGCTCGATCATGGTGTCGATGATGCGCTTGAACACGAAGGCCGAGAGCTGGGCGATGTTCGTCTTGATCTGGTCCGGCAGCGGGCTCTCCGGCGCGGTCGCGGCACCGGCAATGAGGGTCCAGACCTTCTGGTTGAAGTTCAGGGCCTCGTTCAGCGTCGGGCTCTGATTCGCCCAATCGGACTGGATAAGCTGGAGCCGGCCTGCCGCCTTGATGAGGACGGCCGCTTCGGCCTCCCGGGGCGTCAGCGCGGTCTGCGAGACACGCGCATAGGCATTGGCTCCATAGGACATGGCCGATCCTTCTCGAGGTGCGACCATTCCGAGTCGGGCCGCCGGGAGCGGACCCTAGACGGACCAATGTTAAAACAACGTAATGGTCGCTGCCGCCGTAATCATGCCGATAAGCTGGCGGAGGACGTGACGGGGAGCGGCCTGCTCCATCGACCAGCCGGGATCATCCAGAGCCGATGACGTGCGCCGTGGGCGAAGGGAGAGGGCCGTCCGACCCGTGCAACGCATCCGTGAGGTTTTGCGGTCATGCTGTGTTCGCGCAGTCCCACGCCGTGGGCGGGCATGACTCGTCACTGACATGATGAATTTTCTACTCGGTACGCTCGCCGGAGGGCTCATCGCTGGGATCGTCACCATCGCCGCCGTCCGTCAGCCGGAGGTGCAGGCGAAGCTGGGGCTCTATCCGGTCTCGTCGGCGCTGCTGCTACCGGCCGCTCCGCCGCGTATCGAAGCACCGTGTACCTTGGGTGGCGCTCGCCCGCAGGACGAACAGAGCGTCGGCCGGATGGATATGTTGTTCTCGAAACGTCGTTTCTGGTTCGTCGCCCCCTGAGGCGACGATGGTCAGAGGCTGCTGAGCAGGAACATCACCATGGTCGTGGCGACGGTGGTGGAGAGAAAGCCGCACAAGGCCGCCGCGAAGGAGGGGCCGGTGGCAGACAAGAGCGTGGCCTGGGACGAGAGCAGGGCCAGGTCGCTGTGCTGAGCGGAGGCGTTCATCGACAAAATCTCCCGACGGATCAGTGGCCGTCGTTCCAGATGAGCAGTGACGTGAGATCGAAGACGTGGCTGTGCGTCGCCGCACGGAATCAGTGCCTGCGGAGCGTTCCGCATGCAGTCGGACAGTTCAGAGCTTCGGTCTCAAATGATCGCCTCGAGACAGGAAGCGCGAAATCCAGGTTCGGGCGTCAGTCGCAGCGGTTGACCGCTTTCGCGGCGCGGAGCGCGCGGCTTTCACTGCGCAAGTCGATGGCGACGATGCCAGCGCCGCAATCCTCGAACGCATCCTTGGCTTCGTCGTAGCGGTCCCCGACCTCGTCGAGCGTATCGCAGACCCGGTCATGGTTGCCGAGCCGCGCTTCCTCGCGGGCCTGGAAGCGGAGGGCCGTGGCCTCCTCGACCTTCCTCTCCCCCTTGAGACAGGACGGTGCCGCCAGGGCGGGGGCGATCGTGCACAGCGCGAAGCCGAGGGCGGCGATGGGCGTTGCAAGAGCGAGGCGCATGGAAATTCCGATTCCGCGTGTCGAGAAGGTCGGTCCGTCCGTCTTTCAAGATCAGCGCCGGCGGTGATCAATCATCGTCGGTCTGCGGTTCAAACGGCGAACTCACGGCGAAGGTTCCGCAGGTTTATTGCGCCTGCGAGAGACCAGAATCTCGGCGAGGCGAACCGGCGCGCAGGCATGCACGTCGACGCCGACATCGTATTGACGCGGGATCGGGGCGAGCTTGCCATGGGAATGGCCGTGCAGGTCGAGCGCCCCGCGACCCATGCCGTTCCAGGTCCGGAAGGCGTAATGGCACAGGACGAGCCGCCGGCCTTCGACCTCGATCTCGGCGTAATGGCCGACCGAGGCCCAATCCCGCAGCGCCAGCGTGCCGGGTCCATCGTTGTTGCCGACGATGAGGTGCTTGACGCCGTTGAGTGCGCCGACGATCTGCGCGATCCGCTCGTCCGTAGGGCCGAGCGCCACGTCGCCGAGATGCCAGACGGTGTCGTCGGGAGCGACCCTCTCGTTCCAGTTCGCGATCAGGCCGGCATCGTGGGCCGCGAGGTCCGGATAGGGACGCCGATCGATGTTCAGCGCACGCCTGTCGCCGAAATGCGTGTCGCTGGTGAACCAGACCGCCATCCTTCACTTAAGCCGAGCCGACCGGCTCAGCCGCCGGGCCGGAAGCGCATGGGAACGGTGACGGCGAGGCTGCTCACGGTGACGCCGGCAGGCGCTGCCGGCAGCGAGCCCCGTACGGCGGCGAGCGCCGCGCCGTCGATCACGCTGATGCCGCTGCTGCTGGCGAGGCCGGCACTCAGCACCTGACCCGACCGCGAGACGGTGAAGCGCACCACCGCGGTTCCGCCCGCGGTGCCCGCGGCGGCGTTGCGGTTCATGCGGCCGTTGATGGCAGAGGCCAGCGCCCCCTGCCATTGGCGCAGGGCGCTCGGATCGTTGCCGGCGGCGGCCGCGCCGGCGCTGCTCTGGCGCGAGGACGAGGCCGAGTTCTGCTGCGAGCGGCCGGCGCCCTCCTGGGCCTGGCGCTTGCTGGCTTCGCGCGCCGCCTTCAGCTTGGCTTCGCGCTTCGCCTCCTGAACGGCCTCGCGCTTGGCTTCCAGCTGCTCCTGCCGCTTGGCCTCGATCCGTGGGTCGGGCTTGGGCTTGGGCTTCGGTTTGGCGACCTCGATGGGCTTTGCCGGCTCGGGCGGCTTGGCCACCACCGGAGGCGGCGGGGCGAGTGGCTCCGCGATCTCGGCGGTGGAGGTGACGACCTGATCTTCCGGCGGAACCTCGGCGACGGTGTCCGGAATCGTGACCGGCTGGGTCTCGTCGGGCGGGATTTCGGCGGTCTCGGGGGGCTTCACCTCCACCATTTCGGGGGGCTTCACCTCGTCCACGGTCTCCGGCGTCTCGGTGGGCGTCACCTCGGACGGAGGCGGCACCGCCGCCGCCATCTCGGCGGGCGCCTGGGCTTCCGCTTCCGTCGATTGCGGAGCGAGATCGATGGTGATCGTGTTCTCTCCGGGGGGCGCCTTGGGCGCCTGGCCGAACAGCATCATGCCCGCCAGCACCGTCAGGTGCAGCACGAAGGCCACGAGGAAGGCGGCAGCGAGTCCCGTGGGACCTTGCGGTCCGGGTTCACGTGTCGAGACGAGGGCGCTCATCGGGTCTACCGCGATGCTCCACTCGCGGCGGGAGCCGCCGGAAGCGCTCCGCCCGGCGATTGCGCGATCAGGGACACCTTGGTGAACCCGGCCTGCCCGACGAGGCCCATCACCTCCATGATCTTGCCGTAGGGCACGTCCTTGTCGCCGCGCACCAGCATCACCTGGGTCGGGTCTTCGGCCGCCAGCGCCTTCAGGCGCGGCATGATCGTCTCGGGCGTCAGCTCGTCCTTCGCCAGGAAGGGCTTGCCTTCCTTGTCGATGGAGATCTCGACGGGCTTCTTCGCCTGCGCGACCTTGGCGGCGGTGGTCTTGGGCAATTGCACCGGCACGCCCGTCGTCATCAGGGGGGCCGCGACCATGAAGATGATCAGCAGCACCAGCATCACGTCCACCATCGGGGTGACGTTGATCTCGGACATCGGCGCGGAATCGAGGTCGTCATCGTCGTCGCCGCCGCTGGCGCGGATCGAACCCATTGCCATCGTTCGCCCTCCAGGGCATCGGCGGCCGGCTCGAGGGCCCGCCGCATGTCGTCATAGTGCCGCCGCGTGCGCGCCGGCCGTGAATGCTTCGTCGAGCGGAGAAGGGACGCGCTACTCGGCGGCTGCGGCGTGCGGGACGCCCTTGCGGTCTCGGGCGAGACGATTGCCGAGGATGCCGATGCCGGCGACGAAGGCGGATTGCACGCGGCCGAGATCGTTGGTCAGCTTGTTGTAGGCCATCACCGCCGGGATCGCGACGATGAGGCCGATCGCCGTGGCGAAGAGTGCCTCCGCGATGCCGGGAGCCACCACGGCGAGCGAGGTGTCCTGGCTCTGCGCGATGGACGAGAACGAGTTCATGATGCCCCAGACCGTGCCGAACAGGCCGATGAAGGGGGCCGTGGAGCCGGAGGTCGCCAACAGAGGCAGACCGCCCTGGAGCCGCTTCACCCGGAGCGTCAGGGCGGCCCGCATGGCGCGCTCGATGCGGTCGCGACGCTCGGCGCGGGTCTCGGTGGCATCCTGGTCACGCCAGGCTTCGAGGCCCGCCTGCACGATGCTCGCATCGATCCCCGAACCCGTGGCTTCGAGCGAGCCGCCCGAACGCACCAGCGTGTCGAAGTTCCTGGCCTGACGCTTGGCTGCGGCGAAGCGGACGAGCTTCTCGAACACCACCGTCCAGCAGGCGATCGAGGCGATCACGAGCAGGATCATGACGCTTTTGACGATCGGGTCGGCCTGAAGGAACAGGCCGATGAAGGAAAAGTCGTGGGCGGCGGCGGCCGGCGCGGAGGTCGGATCCATGGCGGGCTCCTCGGGGTTCGTTGAGCGGTGGCGATCGCCGAGGGGCGACCGGATGGCGTGTAGGGGAGGCGGTGGACGCCTCGTGTCGGCTCAGCGCGTGCGGCTCAGCGCGTGAAGGTCGCGCTCGTCTTGCTCTCGGTCTCGATCCGGTCGAGGCACGTCTCGCGGCTGGCCTCACCGCCTTCGCAGGCGAGGACGTCGTTCAGGAGCACGCGGCCGATCTTCGGACAGGCGAGGGCGGGGAAATCGAACAGCCGCACCATGGTCTTGCGGTCCTGGACGGGGCCGAGCTCGACGGCGAGGCGCTTCTGCGCGATGCCGTCCGTATCGAAGGCGAAGAGATCGACCTTGAGGGATTTCAGCGCGGTGCCGCGGCTGTTGTCCACGAGAAGATAGGTGCGGCAGGCCTCGCCCGCCGGCTCGAGCCGGTTGAGTTCGAGCTTCAGAACGGGCGCCTTGGCATCCTGCGCGAGGGCGGAGCCGGTCCATCCCGCGGTGAGGGCGGCGAGCAGCGCCAGGCCGACGGCCCGAGCGGGCAAGACGGATGAAGCGGGCAAGACGGATGAGAAGTCGATCACGCGGTGCGCCTCGTTCATAACGGTCCGGTTCTCCTCGGTAGCGACGGTCCTTCGTCGCGTGCCCTGGTCGCGTGCGTCGAAACGCCATAGCAAGCCGACATCGCCGAGACCTCCCAAACTGGGCTCGTCCCGGACAATTCCTCGGCTGAGAGCGCAACGCTCGCGTTTCGGTGCTGCTTTGCCTGACGCCCGACTTCGCACCGCCGCATCGTTCACCGTGGCGCGGAGTATCCGAGTTGACGCTGGGAGATCAAGCTATGTGCTGAAAATCAGAGCAGTTCCAAACTGTTACTGCAACGCTCAGTCACGCGTCCGGCATTTCCTAAAACTCCCACATGTATTGCCTAATGCTCCCGAATTCTGTCTCGACGCCCGTGAAAGCGCTCACGTGAGCAGGTCTGCAGCGCGTGGGGGAGGGCGCGGTGGCGATCTCGAAAGTCGTCGACGATCCAAGCCCTTGATGACGCTTTTCCAGATCTCCATATCGCGATGACCGGCAGGCGACCGCCGGGAGGAGTGCTGCCACAGGCGGGTTCCGACAGATCGAAGTGCCTCACCGTATCGTCCCCGGGGCTTCGCTAAGGACAAGATCACGTGACGACACGGCCCTCTCCGTTCGGACATCCGTTTCTACTCGGCTTCGACGAGATCGAGCAGGCGCTCGACCGTGTGTCGAAAGCGGCCAATGACGGGTATCCGCCCTACAATATCGAGCGCGTGGCCCGCTCGGACGACGAGCCCGAACGGCTCCGGATCACCCTCGCGGTGGCCGGGTTCACCCGAGACCAGCTCGATGTGATGCTGGAAGAGAACCAGCTCGTGGTGCGGGGGCGTCAGGTCGACGACAAGGCGCGGCAGTTCTTGCACCGGGGCATCGCGGCCCGCCAGTTCCAGCGTGCCTTCCTCCTTGCCGACGGCATGGAGGTGATGGGTGCGGACCTCTCGAACGGCCTTCTCTCCATCGATCTGACCCGGCCGGAACCGGAACGGATCGTCCGAAAGATTGCCATCGCGTCCCGCGACGACATCTGAACGCATGTCACCGACTCACCGGGTTCGGGCCGTCGCGGCGCCGGACCGGAGAGCAAGCTCTGCCTCGAAAGGGGGGCATCATGACCGATTTCAATCCGAACCCGATCACACAGGCCGATCTCGACCCCGCCGATTTCAACGCTGCCGATCTCGCGGCCCTGGGCGAAGGCCACATCGCCTATGTCCGGCCGATCCGCTCCGACGAGGTGAAGCGGCTGTTCCCGCAGGCCCCTGACCTGACGCCGGGCATGGACCTGTTCGCGCTGCTCTCGGCCAGCGGCAGTCCGATCCTCCTCGCCGATTCGCGCGACGTGATCGTCGCCAATGCGATGGCCAACGACCTGTTCGCGGTCAGCCTTCACTAGGCAGCCGCACTAAGCAGACGGTGCCGCTCGGCCGATCTCGGCCACCGCCGCCAGCAGCCGCGCGAGATCCTGCGGACGCGACAGGCGGTGGTCGCCATCGGCGATGAGGGTGAGGACGGTGCCGGGTGCCGGCAGCCGTTCCACCGTCGCGAGCGCGTGGGCGTAGGGCACGTCGGGATCCTGCATGCCCTGGAGGATGTGCACCGGGCAACCCGGATCGATCGGGCCGCCGAGAAGCAGGTGCCGGCGTCCGTCCTCGATCAGCGCCATCGTCGTGGGCACCGGCTCCGGCCCGTATTCCGTGGGCCGCATCCACACGCCGTCCCGCTCCATGATCTCGCGGATGCCTCGCGGGAAGCGCTCCCACATCAGGCTCTGCGTGAAATCGAGCGCGGGGGCGATCAGCACCATTCCGGCGAGCGCGGCATCGCCGCGGCGCGCGCGTGCCCTGGCGGCGAGGCAGGCGATCCAGCCGCCCATCGACGACCCGACGAGGATCGCCGGACCCTTCACCGTCGCATCGAGCACGGCCATGGCGTCTTCGAGCCAGGTCGAGATCGTCGCATCGGCGAATTCGCCCTCCGATTCGCCGTGCCCGGTATAGTCGAACCGGACGAGGGCGCGGCCATTGTCCCGCGCCCAGGCATCGAGGACCATCGCCTTGGTCGCGCCCATATCGGAGCGGAAGCCCCCGAGCCAGACCAGGGTAGGCCCGTCTCCCTCGCGGATTTGCACCGCGAGGCGGCGCGCGGGCTCACCCTCTCCCACCGTGATGAAGAGGGGCGCTTGGCTGCTCGCTGAGTCCATTCGTGATCCTCGATCCGACGAAACCGACAACTGAATGCGATGCAGTCGCATTTCGTTTACCGAGCCGTAAAGCGTGCCCCCGATGCTGGAGACCATGATCGAGACGCGAGACGGATACCGTCACCCCCCTGAATCCCGGGTTCCGCCGGTTCAGCCGTTCCGCAAGGCGTCGGTCAAGGGATTGGCGACGTGAGCGGCGGCGAGCGATTCGGCGCCGGCTTCCCGAGCGAGGCGCAGCCGCTGGCGGGCGCGACGATCCTCCAGATCATCCCGGCCCTCGACGCGGGCGGGGCCGAGCGCACCACCGTGGACGTGGCCGCCGCCCTCGCGGCCGTGGGCGCGCGGGCTCTGGTGGCGACGGAGGGCGGACGGCTCGTCGGCGAGATGCAGGCCAAGGGTGGAACCTGGCTGCCCTTCCCGGCCGCCTCCAAGAACCCGCTCGCCATGGCGCTGAATGTCGGGCGGCTCGCCGGCCTGTGCCGGCGGGAGGGGGTCGAGATCATTCATGCCCGCTCGCGGGCGCCGGCCTGGGTCGCACTCGGAGCGGCCCGCAGGCTGAAGATCCCCTACGTCACCACCTATCACGGCAGCTATTCGGGGCGGACCGGGGTGAAGGTGCTCTACAATTCGGTGATGGCGCGCGGCGACGTGGTCATCGCCAATTCGCATTACACCGCCGACCTCATCCGCATGCTGCACCCCGAGCAGGCCGGCGACCGGGTCCGTGTGGTTCATCGCGGCACCGATCTCGCCCAGTTCTCTCCCGGCGCCGTGGCGCCGGCCCGGGTCGAGGCCCTGCGCCGGTCCTGGGGCGTCGCCCCGCATCAGCGGGTCGTTCTCCTCGCCGCCCGGCTCACCGCCTGGAAGGGGCAGCGCGTGCTGATCGAGGCCGCCTCGGTCCTGCGAGACCGCGGCATTGCCGATGTCTCCTTCGTCCTGGCCGGCGATCCACAGGGACGCTCGGCCTACGAGCGCGAACTCGATGCGCTGATCGAGGCGCGCGGATTGCGCGAGATCGTCCTGCGGGTCGGCCATTGCACCGACATGCCGGCTGCCTTCCGCGCGGCCTCGGTGGTCGCGGTTCCGTCCGTCGAGCCGGAGGCCTTCGGGCGTTCCGCGGTGGAGGCCCAGGCCCTCGGTACGCCGGTGGTGGTCTCGGATCTCGGCGCCGTGCCGGAGACGGTGCTCGCCCCGCCGGAAGTGCCGGCGGCGCAGCGCACCGGCTGGCGGGTGCCGCCCGGCGATGCGCCGGCCCTGGCCGAGGCCCTGCTGGAGGCGCTCAACCTCGGGGCGAGCGCGCGCGACGCCATGACCCGGCGCGGACGCGCCCATGTGGAGGCGCATTTCTCCCTCGACGGCATGGTGGGTGCCACCCTCGACGTCTATGCCGGGCTCCTCGCCGGCCGTCCCCGGTGAGGCCTTATCGGCCGCTTCCGTGAACCAAACCGGCTCGCGCCTGTTGACACGGCACGCAGTTCGGACATGGTGTCCGCAACCGGATTGCCGGAGCGATTGGTGGCCAGGTCTAGCCCTTCGGGTGACGTCCGCAGGCTGCCGTTTCGTCGTTCACTAGGAGATTGAAGCCATTCGTAGACCAATGAGAGCCATGCCGGCCCCGCAGAAGGACGGGCCGCGCGCCAATCGGGACATCCGTGGTGTCCGCGAAGTGCAGCTCATCGATGATACCGGGCAGAACCGCGGTGTCGTTGCCTTCTTCGACGCGCTCACCCTTGCCGAAGAGGCGGGCCTCGATCTCGTGGAGATCGCGCCGAACTCCGTTCCTCCCGTCTGTAAGCTTCTCGATTACGGCCGCTTCCGCTTCAACGAACAGAAGAAGCAGAACGAGGCCCGCAAGAAGCAGAAGACGGTCGAGGTCAAGGAGATCAAGCTCCGGCCGGGCATCGACAAGCACGACTACGACACCAAGATGAAGGCCGTCATCCGCTTCTTCGAAGAAGGCGACAAGGTGAAGGTGACCCTTCGCTTCCGTGGCCGCGAGATGGCCCACCAGGATATCGGACTGCGCCTGCTCGAACGGGTGAAGAACGAGACCCAGGAGATCGCCAAGGTGGAAAGCGAGCCGATGCTCGAAGGCCGCCAGATGATCATGATCCTGGCGCCGCGCTGATCGTCTCGACGGATTAACCGTTTCGTGAAAACGCCGCTTCCCTCTGGGAGGCGGCGTTTTTCGTTGGGCTCGCGTCTAAAGAGGCGGTCGTGCGACCGCCTCTTCGTGGTTTTCGTCCGCTACTTCACCACCGAGACCTGTGCGTCGCCGACGCGCCGCAGCACGTTGACGGTGACGTCACTGCCGTAGCGCTGGACCCGCAGGTCGATCCGTGATTCGCCGAGCTTCAGGTTGAAGATCGAGACGCCTTCGAGGAAGTCCGGCAGGGTCGGATTGCGCAGTCGGATGCGGTTGCGGTCGTGCTGGATCTCGAGGCCGATACAGGCCGAGAGGAAGGCGAACGGTGCCGCCGCCGCCCAAGCCTGGGGCGAGCAGGCCACCGGGTAGGAGACCGGTCCGCGCTGGTTGCGACGCATGAAGCCGCAGAACAGCTCCGGCAGCCGCTTCTGGTCTTGGTAGAGGGCGGTATCGAACATGCCCTGGAAGATGCGGGACGCTTCCGGCTTCAGGTCGTAGCGGGCGAGGCCCATCGCGACCAGGGCGTTGTCGTGCGGCCAGATCGAGCCGTTATGGTAGGACATCGGGTTGTACCGAGCCTCACCGCGCGCGATCGTGCGCACGCCCCAGCCGTTGAATCCGTCCTTCGACAGGAGGTTGGCGGCGACGCTGGCGGCACGCTCCGGCAGGGCGATGCCGGTGAAGAGGGCGTGACCGGCATTGGACGAGCGCACGGCGCATTGCTTCTTCGCCCCGTCGAGGGCCAGCGCATAGGTGCCGATCTCCTCGCACCAGAAGGCCTTGTCGAAGCTCTCGCGCAGGTGACGGGCCTCGTCGCCGAGACGGGCGGCGAACGCGTCATGGCCGAGAAGGGTAGCGAGCTTGGCCATGCCGTTCTTGGCGGCATAGACGTAGCCCTGGACCTCGCAGAGCGCGATCGGGCCTTTGGCGAGCTGCCCGTCGGTATGGAAGATCGAGTCGTGGCTGTCCTTCCAGCCCTGATTCTCGAGGCCCTTGTCGGTATCGCGGGCATATTCGACGAAGCCGTCGCCGTCCCGGTCGCCGTATTTGTTCATCCATTCGACGGCGAGTTCGAGCGCCGGCCAGATCCTGGCGATGGTCTCGCGGTCGCCGGTGACGGCGTAATACTCGTAGGCCAGCATGACGAAGAGCGGCGTGCCGTCGATCGTCCCGTAATAGTGCCGGAACGGCACCTCGCCGAGCATCGCCATCTCACCGCGACGGGTCTCGTGCAGCACCTTGCCGGGCTGCGCGTCGGCGGCGGGGTCCGTCGCCTTGGCCTGGGTCGAGGCGAGGTAGCGCAGGACGCCCTTGGCGAAATTCGGGTCAATCCAGAGCGCCATCATCGCGGTGATGATGCCGTCGCGGCCGAAGACGGTGGAGTACCAGGGGATGCCGGCGAAGGGGTAGATGCCCTCCGGCGTGCGGCTCGCCAGCATGTAGAGGTCGGCGGTGGCGCGGCAGGCCGCCTCGTTGAACTGGTCGTTCGATGAGATGATCGTGGTGATGCCGGCCGTGAGCTGGCGCAGGTCCCGGCGCGCATCGCGATAGGCGCGGGCGAAGATCACGCCTTCTCCGAGCCCCTTCGGATGGCGCGCGCCGGCGCCGCTTCCGGCCGCCTGGGACAGGCCCGCGGCGGCGTCCTCGCCGACCTTCTCGGCGGCAGGCGCGCTGGTGAAGGCCCGGTGCGATTCGCAGACGACGCGGATGAACAGCGACGCCCGGCCGCCCGGCGGAAGCGAGACCTCGAACTCGGCGCGGCCCGGCTCGATATGTTTCGGCTTCGGCCCGAAATGCAGGCTCGTGGTGCGCACCACCTCGTCGAGGCCGACATAGCGGAACTGGACCTCCGATCCGCTGGCCACCTGGACGCTGCGCTTGCCGCGGACCGGGCGGTCCATGCCGCGCACCTCGAACAGGTCGCGGAAATCGGCGTCGAAGGTCACGCCGACCTTCAGGTGCCAATGTCGCGAATCGTAATTGCGCAGGCCGATCCGGTCGTAGCAGGCGCCCTTGAACAGGAACTTGGTCCGCTCGATCGCGATCAGTTCGCGCGGGATGGTGGTCTCGTCATGGGCATCGATGCGGATGTCCGGCGTCGTCATGTCGACGCTGAGCGCGCCGTTATCGTCCTGCATCACCGAGGAGAGCAGCAGCGGCCGCTGATCCTCGACGGTGAAACCGAGGCGCGACAGGTAGCGCGTATCCTGGAAGTACAGACCTTCGGGGCCGGGAAGCACGCCGATATCGCCGTAGCTGTCGAGGACGGCGAAAGCCTCGCCGTATTTCAGCGACCGTAACGGCCGCTCGACCAGCGAGGTCTGCGCCTCGATATGATATTGCGGCAGCACCTCGTCGGCATCCTGGAAGCCCTGTCCCAAGCCGTTCGCGCTGGGACCATCCTGTGTCGTCGCCGTGGAAGTGTTCGCCGCCATGCTGGAACGTCTCCGGGAAATGAGCTGCCGGATCTGCGGCATCGAAGCCGGGCCTTACCCGCCCTGACCCCGCAGATCGGTGTGTCGCATCGAACGATCGCGAACGGGAGGTCCGCGCGTCGGCACGCTGGGCTGAACCTCAGACTCGCGAATCAAAAGGCCGCCGATCGCGACCAGGCGACTCGGCGGCCTTCTGGAACCGGTATCGACAATGCTCGCATGGAGCGCCGCCGACGCGGAGAAGGTTAGCAAGGCTGGTGCCCGATGGCATCAACCTTTTGGAAACGTTTTTTAAGCGGGCATCGCCGCGGCGGAGAGCGACGGACGGGCCGAGCCGTTGAGATCGCCGTAATGCGGGGTGAAGCCGCCCGCATGGGGCATCTTGATCACGTTTTTCTCGCCGGCGATCAACTGCTCGTAGACCGCGACGTATTTCTTCACCATGCACTCGGCGGTGAACTGCGTCTCGAAATGCCGGCGGACGCCGGCGCGGCTCATGGTCTTCACCTTGTGCACGGCCGCGACCGCGTCATCCATCGTCTCGCACAGGACGCCGCTGACGCCGTCGGCGATGACCTCGGGGACCGAGCCGTTGCGGAACGCGATCACCGGGGTACCGGCCGACATCGCCTCGATCATGACGAGGCCGAACGGCTCCGGCCAGTCGATCGGGAAGGCCAGCGCCAGCGCGTTTCCGAGGAAGTCCTTTTTCTGTTCCTCGTTGATCTCACCGATATACTCGACGAGCGGATGGTGGATCATCGGCTCGATGACCTCATCCCAGTAATCCTGGTCGGCCTTGTCGACCTTGGCCGCGATCTTCAGCTTCACGCCGGACTGGATCGCCATCTGGATCGCACGGTCGGGGCGCTTCTCGGGTGAGATGCGGCCGAGGAAGGCGAGGTATCCGCCCTTGGCATCCGGATAATACGGGCAATTCTCTGCCGGCAGGCCGTGATGGATGGTCGACTGCCAGTTCGAGTTCGACGGCATCGGCTCACGCTGGTTGTCGGAGATCGACACCAGGGGCATGCCGGTGAAGGTGCGATAGACCGGCATGAAATCCGGGACGTCGAGGCGGCCGTGCATGGTCGTCACGCACTTGTGGTACAGGTCCTCGAACATCGGATACTGCAGGAGATCGATGTGGAAGTGCAGCACATCGAATTCGTGCGCCCGCTTGTGCACATTGTGCAGCATCGCCAGGTGGCTCGCGGTATGGTCGCGGTAGCCCAGCAGGCGAAGCCCCTCCGGCGTGCAGGCCGCGAGCTTTGCAGAGGTCTCGGAATCGCCGCTTGCGAACAGAGTCACGTCATGTCCCTGGCGGACGAGTTCTTCCGTGATCCACGATACGACGCGCTCGGTACCGCCATAGAACTTAGGAGGGACAGCCTCCGAGAGCGGAGCAATCTGGGCAATGCGCACGAAACGTCTCCTGTAAGGTCGAATATTGCGACGACCTAACGCCATCCGGCCTGAGTGGGACATGAACGGAACTCACGGCTAAGGTTATGGTTCCTCGCCCCGCCAGGGCGCCATTCCCTATCGTCGTCGAGGCGCCGGATGTCCCCGGTATCCTCGTTTCCAGACCTCCCGAGACGATCGCGGGACACGCCCGAGCCGACTGAGGAACCCTGCGGGCAAGCGGCCGAAAGCCCGCGTGGCGACGGGGGTGGAGCCGGCCGGGACGCGGCCTGCGCGGATCGGTCGTGTTGCCGGAGGTCACCCGGCACTTACTTGCCTACCGCATGGCCGGATTTGTGCGACGCACGATGCCCTTGTTTCGCTCCGAGGGGTCGTCTAAGCCTCGCGCCAGCGCAGTCTGGCATTGGAGCAATTCCATACCCATCGAGCGCTCGCGAGGCGTTTCGCCCGCCACGAACACGAGAGGTGTCGCATGACAGGCCTGCTGGCGGATTACCTGCCGCTCATCGTCTTCATCGGCGTGTCCGTCTTCATCGCGGCGGCTCTCCTCGTCGCGCCGTTCCTGGTTGCCTACAGCAGCCCGGATCCGGAGAAACTCTCGGCCTACGAGTGCGGCTTCAACGCTTTCGACGACGCCCGCATGAAGTTCGACGTGCGGTTCTACCTCGTCGCGATCCTGTTCATCATCTTCGACCTGGAAGTGGCCTTCCTGTTCCCCTGGGCGATCACCTTCGGGGAGCTCGGCTGGTTCGGCATGTGGTCGATGATGGCCTTCCTCGGCGTGCTCACGGTCGGGTTCGTCTACGAGTGGCGCAAGGGCGCCCTCGAATGGGACTGATCGTCCCTCCGACCTGACATCGCATTGCCCGAAGCCTGATCCCGAGAAACCGATGGCCTTCAGCCCCGACATCACCCGGATCCCAGCCGTCGCCCCGGCACCGAAGGGGATCATCGATCCCAATACCGGCCGGCCGATCGGCGCCGACGATCCGACCTTCCTGTCGATCAATAGCGAACTCGCCGATCGCGGATTCCTCATCACTTCGACGGACGACCTCATCAACTGGGCCCGCACCGGGTCGCTGATGTGGATGACGTTCGGTCTCGCCTGCTGCGCGGTCGAGATGATGCAGATGTCGATGCCGCGCTACGATTGCGAGCGCTTCGGCTTCGCCCCGCGCGGATCGCCGCGCCAGTCCGACGTTATGATCGTCGCCGGCACGCTCACCAACAAGATGGCCCCGGCCCTGCGCAAGGTCTACGACCAGATGCCGGAGCCGCGCTACGTCATTTCCATGGGCTCCTGCGCCAATGGCGGCGGCTACTACCATTATTCCTATTCGGTGGTGCGCGGCTGCGACCGGGTGGTGCCGGTGGACATCTACGTGCCCGGCTGCCCGCCCACGGCGGAGGCGCTGCTCTACGGCGTGCTCCTTTTGCAGAAGAAGATCCGCCGTACCGGCACGATCGAGCGCTGAGGACCGCGATGAGCAACGGCATCTCGATCCTCGCCCATACCGCCGCCCCAGCCGACGGCTCGCTCCAGGCGCTCAGCGACCATGTCGGCGCGGCGCTCGGCCCGGCCATCGTCTCGCGCACGATCGCCTTCGGCGAACTCACCCTGAACGTCCAGGCGAGCGACATCGTCTATGCGCTGACCTACCTGCGCGACGACCCGGCCTGCGCCTTCCGCTGCTTCATCGACATCTGCGGCGCGGATTATCCCAATCGGGAGAAGCGGTTCGACGTCGTCTACCACCTGCTCTCGCTGCGCCATAACAGCCGTATCCGGGTGAAGGTGCAGACCGACGACCAGACGGCCGTGCCGAGCGTCATCGACGTTTTCCCGGCGGCGAACTGGTTCGAGCGCGAAACCTACGACCTCTACGGAATCCTGTTTTCCGGTCATCCGGACCTGCGCCGGCTGCTCACCGATTACGGGTTCGAAGGACACCCCCTGCGCAAGGACTTCCCGCTCACCGGCTTCGTCGAGGTTCGCTACGACCAGGACGAGGCGCGCGTGGTCTACGAACCGGTGAAGCTGACGCAGGAATTCCGGAACTTCGACTTCCTCTCGCCATGGGAGGGCACGGAGTACGTGCTCCCCGGCGACGAGAAGAAATCGGCTTGAGCGGCGGAGCGAGGCCATGACCGAGCACAACATCCGCAACTTCGCGATCAATTTCGGGCCCCAGCATCCGGCGGCGCACGGCGTGCTGCGCCTCGTGCTGGAACTCGACGGCGAGATCGTCGAGCGCGTCGATCCGCATATCGGCCTGCTCCATCGCGGCACCGAGAAGCTGATCGAGCACAAGACCTACCTGCAGGCGACGCCGTATTTCGACCGGCTCGACTACGTTTCGCCGATGAACCAGGAGCACGCCTTCTGCCTCGGCATCGAGAAGCTGCTCGGGCTCACGGTGCCGCGTCGGGCGCAGCTGATCCGCACCCTGTTCTGCGAGATCGGCCGCATCCTCTCCCACCTTCTCAACGTCACCACGCAGGCGATGGATGTCGGCGCGCTGACGCCGCCGCTCTGGGGCTTCGAGGAGCGCGAGAAGCTGATGATCTTCTACGAGCGCGCGTCCGGCGCTCGTCTGCACGCCAATTACTTCCGCCCCGGCGGCGTCCATCAGGATCTGCCGCCCGCGCTGATCGACGATATCGAGGCGTTCATCGATCCCTTCCTGCAGGTGGTCGACGATCTCGACGACCTCGTCATGTCGAACCGCATCTTCAAGCAGCGAAACGTCGATATCGGCATCGTCACCGTGGACGAGGCGATGGCCTGGGGCTTCTCGGGCGTGATGGTGCGCGGCTCGGGCATCCCGTGGGACCTGCGCAAGTCGCAGCCCTACGAGTGCTACGAAGAGATGGAATTCGACGTCCCCGTGGGGAAGAACGGCGACACCTACGATCGCCAGGTCATCCGCATGGAAGAGATGCGCGAATCGGCCAAGATCATGCGGCAATGCTGCGTCAAGCTGCGTGAACCCGCCGGAATCGGGCCGATCGCGGCCACCGACGGTAAGTTCGCGCCGCCGCCGCGCCGCGAGATGAAGCGCTCGATGGAAGCGCTGATCCACCATTTCAAGCTCTACACCGAGGGCTTCCACGTGCCGGCCGGGGAAGTTTACGCCGCGGTCGAGGCGCCCAAGGGCGAGTTCGGCGTCTATCTCGTCGCCGACGGCACCAACAAGCCCTACCGCTGCAAGATCCGCGCTCCGGGTTTCGCCCATCTCCAGGCGATGGACTGGATGTGCCGCGGCCACATGCTGGCCGATGTGTCCTGCGTGCTCGGCACGCTCGACATCGTGTTCGGCGAGGTGGACCGGTGACCGTATTCGAGGTTTCGAACTGATGGCCAATCGCAGACTCGCCCCAGCTTCCGAGCAGCCGGCCAGCTTCGCGTTCTCCTCGGAGAATGCTGAATGGGCCAAGGGGCAGATCGACAAGTATCCGGAGGGCCGGCAGGCTTCCGCCGTGATCCCGCTGCTGTGGAAGGCGCAGGAGCAGAATGGCGGCTGGCTTCCGCGCGCGGCGATCGAGGCGGTGGCCGCCGAGCTCGGCATGCCGCATATCCGCGTGCTCGAAGTCGCGACCTTCTACACGATGTTCGCGCTCGAACCGGTGGGCCGGTTCTGGATCCAGCTCTGCGGCACCGTACCGTGCGATTCCTGCGGCTCGCGCGAGCTGAAGGAGTATCTCCAGTCCCGGCTCGGTCCCTCGGGCCATGTCAGCGCGGACGGCAATTTCTCCTGGCTCGAAGTCGAGTGTCTCGGGGCCTGCTGCAACGCGCCGATGGCGCAGATCAACCAGGATTACTACGAGGACCTCACCCCCGATATCCTCGGCACGCTGATGGACGACCTCGCCGCCGGGCGCCCGGTGACGATCGGTTCTCAGGCCGGCCGCGTCTCCTCCGAGCCGAAGGGCGGCGCGGCGACGCTCACCGACGAAACGCTGTTCGACGGCTCCCGCGTCGGTGCATGGCGCAAGCGCTTCGAGGATCAGGCAGCCAAGCCTGAAACGGGTGCCAAGCCTGAGTCCGGTGGTAAATCCGAGGCGGCCTCCTCCGAGCAGCGCGCGGCGAGCGATCCGAAACCGGCCAAGCCCGATTCAGGCCGCGCCGCGGAGAAGCCTCCCACCGACGCCCCGGCCCAGCGCGTCGCCGCCGGCGAGACGCCGGTGAAGCCCGGAGACAAAGCCGACGCGGCGGATCGGACCGAATCCTCCGCCAAACCCGATGCCCCGCCGGCACCGGCTGCCGGGATCGTGGCCGCTGGCGAAGCGGCCGGCGCCGAGGCCGGCACGCAATCGACCTTGCCCCGTAACGAGCCGCCGCCCCAGCCCGCCGCCTCCGGCGCCAGCGAGGGCGAGGCCGCCGCCGAAGCCGAAGAGGCTCGGATCGAGAGCAAGCTCGCCACCCTGCCGAAGGATGCGAGCCCGGAACAGAAGGCCGATGCCGTTGGGACCCGCCCCGCCGGTCTCGATGGGGCTCGTGCCGGTGCGCCGGATGCTCTGACCCGGATCAAGGGGATCGGACCCGGCAACGAATCGCGCCTCCATACTCTGGGAATCTTCCATTTCGACCAGATCGCGACCTGGAGCCGCGACGAGGTCGCGTGGGTCGGCACCTATCTCGCCTTCCCCGGCCGCATCGACCGCGAGGGCTGGGTGGCGCAGGCTGCGACTCTCGCAGCATCCGACAAGTGAGGGGCTGACATGCTCTCCGATCAGGATCGCATCTTCACCAACCTCTACGGCCTGCATTCGCCGGGCCTCGAGGACGCCAAAAAGCGCGGCGCCTGGGACGGCACCAAGTTTCTGCTGGAAATGGGCCGCGACTGGATCATCGACGAGATGAAGGCCTCGGGCCTGCGCGGCCGTGGCGGCGCCGGCTTCCCGACCGGGCTGAAATGGTCGTTCATGCCCAAGAAGTCCGACGGGCGGCCGCATTACCTCGTCGTCAATGCCGACGAATCGGAGCCGGGCACCTGCAAGGACCGGGAGATCATGCGGCACGATCCGCATCTCCTGATCGAGGGCTGCATGCTGGCCTCGTTCTCGATGGCCGCTCACGCCTGCTACATCTATATCCGCGGCGAATACGTCGCCGAGAAGCACGCCCTGCAGAAGGCGGTGGACGAGGCCTATGCCGCCCGCCTCGTCGGCAAGGACAACGTCCACGGTTACCCGTTCGACATCTACGTTCACCACGGCGCCGGCGCCTATATCTGCGGTGAAGAGACGGCGCTGCTGGAAAGCCTCGAGGGCAAAAAGGGGATGCCGCGGCTGAAGCCGCCCTTCCCGGCCAATATGGGCCTCTACGGCTGCCCGACGACGGTGAACAACGTCGAGTCGATCGCGGTGGCGGGCACCATCCTGCGCCGGGGCGGCGCGTGGTTCGCCGGTCTCGGCGGCAAGAACAACACCGGCACCAAGCTGTTCTGCGTGTCCGGCCACGTCAACACGCCGTGCAATGTCGAGGAAGAGCTCGGCATCACCTTCCGCGAACTGATCGACAAGCATTGCGGCGGCATGCGCGGCGGCTGGGACAACCTGCTCTGCTCCATCCCCGGTGGCTCCTCGGTGCCGCTGGTGCCGGCCGAGCAGATCATCGACGCCAAGATGGATTTCGACACCCTGCGCGGCCTCGGCTCCGGCCTCGGCACGGCGGCGGTGATCGTTCTCGACCGCTCCACCGACATCGTTTCGGCCATCGCCCGCATCGCCTATTTCTACAAGCACGAGAGCTGCGGCCAGTGCACGCCCTGCCGCGAAGGCACCGGCTGGATGTGGCGCGTGATGCTGCGCATGGCGGAAGGCCGCGCCCAGCGCCGCGAGATCGACATGCTGCTCGACGTGACGAAGCAGATCGAGGGTCACACGATTTGCGCGCTCGGTGATGCGGCGGCCTGGCCGATCCAGGGCCTCATCCGCCACTTCCGCCCCGAGATCGAGAAGCGCATCGACCGCTACAGCGCCAACCCGCACAGCGACCCTGTGCGGATCGCGGCGGAGTGATCGCCATGTCTTTCGGACCGAATTTCGACACCGAGAAGTACGCATGACCAAGCTCATCGTCGACGGCACCGAGGTCGATGTTCCGGCCGAGTACACCCTGCTCCAGGCTTGCGAAGTCGCGGGCGCGGAGATCCCGCGCTTCTGCTTCCATGAGCGGCTGTCCATCGCCGGCAATTGCCGCATGTGCCTCGTCGAGCTCAAGGGGGCGCCGAAACCCGTTGCCTCCTGCGCCTATGCGGTGAAGGATTGCCGGCCCGGCCCCAACGGCGAGCCGCCGGAGATCCTGACGCGCTCTGGCCAGACGAAGAAGGCCCGCGAGGGGGTGATGGAGTTCCTCCTCATCAACCACCCGCTCGATTGCCCGATCTGCGACCAGGGCGGCCATTGCGATCTGCAGGATCAGGCGATGGCCTACGGCGTCGACTCGACCCGCTACGGCGAGAACAAGCGCGCGGTCGAAGAGAAGTATATCGGCCCGCTGGTGCGCACGGCGATGAACCGCTGCATCCACTGCACCCGCTGCGTTCGCTTCCTGGCGGAGGTGGCCGGCGTGCCGGATCTCGGCGCCATCGGGCGCGGCGAGGACATGGAGATCACAAGCTATCTCGAGAGCGCCATGGGCTCCGAGCTGCAGGGCAACGTCGCCGATCTCTGCCCCGTGGGCGCCCTCGTTCACAAGCCGAACAGCTACGAGGTGCGGCCCTGGGAGCTTTCGAAGACCGAATCCATCGACGTGATGGATGCGGTCGGCTGCGCCATCCGCGTCGATGCCCGTGGCCGCGAGGTCATGCAGATCGAGCCGCGCGTGAACGAAGACATCAACGAGGAGTGGATCTCAGACAAGACCCGCCATGCGGTGGACGGACTGCGCGCGCAGCGTCTCGACCGGCCGTATCTGCGCGAGAACGGTCGCCTGCGCCCGGCTTCCTGGGGCGAGGCCTTCGCCGCCATCGCCGCGAAGATGAAGTCGGCCGATCCCAAGCGCGTCGGCGCCATCGTCGGCGACCTCGCCGCCGTTGAAGAAATCTACGCGCTGAAGACCCTGATGGGGTCGTTCGGCGTGACCAGTCTCGATTGCCGACAGGCCGGCGAGGCGATCGATCCGGCCTGGGGCCGGGCCGCCTACACCTTCAACCCGACCATCCCCGGCATCGAGGAGGCGGATGCGATCCTGCTCGTCGGGACCAATCCCCGGCTCGAAGCCTCGCTCCTCAACGTGCGCATCCGAAAGCGCTGGCGCATGGCGCCCCTCGCCGTCGGCCTCATCGGCGAGGCCGTGGACCTCACCTATCCCCACACCTATCTCGGTGCGGGTCCCGAGACCCTGGCCGATATCGCCGCCGGCCAGCACAGCTTCGCCGAGGTATTGAAGGGCGCCAGCCGCCCGCTGGTCATCGTCGGGACCGGTGCGCTGACGAGGCCGGACGGGGCTGCGATCCTCTCGGCGGCGGCGGCACTCGCCAAGGATATCGGCGCGGTCACGGCCGAATGGAACGGCTTTGCTGTGCTCCAGACCGCCGCTGCGCGGGTCGGAGCGCTCGATCTCGGCTTCGTGCCGGGGGAGGGGGGGCTGAGCGTCGCCGAAATGGCCGAGCCGGGCGCCCTCGATGTCCTGTTCAATCTCGGCGCCGACGAGATCGAGATCGGTGCAGGCGCCTTCGTGATCTACCAGGGCACTCATGGCGACCGGGGTGCCACCCGCGCCGACGTGATCCTGCCGGGCGCCGCCTATACCGAGAAGAACGCGACCTTCGTCAATCTCGAAGGCCGGGTGCAGACCACCAACCGCGCCGGCTTCCCGCCGGGCGATGCCCGCGAGGATTGGGCGATCCTGCGCGCGCTGTCCGACGTGCTCGGCCAGCGCCTCGCCTTCGATTCGCTCGGAGCCCTGCGCCGCGCGCTCTATGCGGAGCATCCGCATTTCGCCGCCCTCGACGCGGTCGCCGCGAGCGATGTCGTCGCCACGGTCGAGACGCTGGCGGGGCTCGGTGGCGAGCCGAACCGCTCCGCCTTCGCTCCGGCGGTTCCGGATTTCTACCTCACCAACGCCATCGCCCGCGCCTCGCGCGTGCTGGCCGAATGCTCGAGCCTCGCGCGGACGCGCGGCCTCGAAGCGGCGGAATAGGGGCTGCCGATGACCATGCTGGAAATCGTGGGCACCGTCCTGCTGCTGGTGCTGAAGAGCTTCGTGCTCCTGGCGCTGCTTCTCGTCTTCATCGCCTATGCGCTGCTGGCCGATCGCAAGATCTGGGCGGCGGTGCAGCTGCGCCGCGGCCCCAACGTCGTCGGGCCCTGGGGCCTGTTCCAGTCTTTCGCCGATCTGCTCAAGTTCGTCCTGAAGGAGCCGGTGATTCCGGCCGGCGCCAACAAGGCGCTGTTCCTCCTGGCGCCGCTGGTCTTCGCCACCCTGTCGCTCGCGGCCTGGGCGGTGATTCCGCTGGCCGAAGGCTGGGCCATCGCCGACCTCAATGTCGGCATCACCTACATCTTCGCGATCTCGTCGCTGGGCGTGTACGGCGTGCTGATGGGCGGCTGGGCCTCGAACTCGAAATACGCCTTCCTCGGCGCGCTCCGCTCGGCGGCGCAGATGATCTCCTACGAGGTCTCACTCGGGTTCGTCATCATCTGCGTTCTGCTCTGCGCCGGTTCGCTCAACCTCTCGCGCATCGTCATGGCGCAGGACACCTCGCTGGGCATCCTCGGCTGGTACTGGCTGTGGCTGTTCCCGATGTTCGTGGTGTTCTTCGTCTCGGCTCTGGCCGAGACCAACCGCCCTCCCTTCGATCTCCCGGAAGCCGAATCGGAGCTCGTGGCGGGCTACATGGTCGAGTATTCCTCGACGCCCTACCTGCTGTTCATGCTCGGCGAGTACGTGGCGATCATGACTATGTGCGCGCTCGGAACGGTCCTGTTCCTCGGCGGCTGGCTCTCGCCGATCCCGTTCGCGCCCTTCACCTGGGTGCCGGGGCTGATCTGGTTCGCCCTGAAGGCGAGCTTCCTGTTCTTCATGATCGCCATGGTGAAGGCCATGGTGCCGCGCTATCGCTACGACCAGCTCATGCGGCTCGGCTGGAAGGTCTTCCTTCCGCTCTCGCTCGTCTCGGTCGTGGTCGTCGCCTTCGTCCTCAAGCTCACCGGCCTCGCGCCGGGCGTCTGACAACCCCTCACGGAGATCTGAGCCATGAAGCTCGATCAGGTCGCAAAGGGTCTGCTGCTGAAGGAGTTCGTGTCGGGGTTCGCCCTCGCCATGCGCTATTTCTTCAAGCCGAAGGCCACGATCAACTACCCCTTTGAGATGGGGCATCGCGGACCGCGCTTTCGCGGCGAGCATGCGCTCCGTCGCTATCCCAACGGTGAGGAACGCTGCATCGCCTGCAAGCTGTGCGAGGCGATCTGCCCGGCCCAGGCCATCACCATCGAAGCCGGCCCGCGCCGCAACGACGGCACGCGGCGCACCACGCGCTACGATATCGACATGGTGAAATGCATCTATTGCGGCATGTGCCAGGAGGCCTGCCCGGTCGATGCCATCGTCGAGGGGCCGAATCTCGAATTTTCCGTGGAGACCCGAGAGGAGCTTCTCTACGACAAGGACAAGCTCCTGCTGAACGGCGACCGCTGGGAGCGCGAGATCGCGCGCAATCTCGCGGTGGACGCGCCATACCGGTAATGACGAGCGCTCCGGCGGTTGTGCACCGCAGGGGTGGGTTCTATAGACGGGCGGCCTGCACGGGCTGGTTTGAAATTCGGCAGAAGGGGCCGTCCTCGGGACGGCTGATCTCCATAATCGCATGAGTGCAGCCGCAGCCTTCTTCTACCTGTTCGCCGGCATCGCGATCGCGTCCGCGTTCATGGTCATCACCTCGCGCAATCCCGTCGCGTCGGTGCTCTTCCTCATCCTGGCCTTCGTCAACGCGGCGGGACTGTTCGTCCTGATGGGTGCCGAGTTCCTGGCGATGATCCTCGTCGTCGTCTATGTCGGCGCCGTCGCCGTGCTGTTCCTCTTCGTCGTGATGATGCTCGACGTGGATTTCGCGCAGCTGCGACAGGGGTTCCAGCAATACCTGCCGGTCGGAGCCCTGATCGGAGCGATCTTCCTGATCGAGCTTCTTCTCGTGGTGGGCTCCTGGACGATCGATCCGGGCCTGATGCAGGCGCCGCTCGGTCCGCTCGCCAATGTCGAAGGCGTCACCAACACCCAGATGCTCGGGCGGGTGCTCTACACCGACTACGTCTTCTACTTTCAACTGGCCGGGCTGATCCTGCTGGTGGCGATGATCGGTGCCATCGTGCTCACCCTGCGCGACCGGCCGGGCGTGAAGCGCCAGAACATCTCCGTCCAGAACGCGCGGACGCAGGAGATGGCGGTGGAGACCCGCAAGGTGCCGTCGCGCCAGGGTGTCGAGGTCTGATGTCGGCTCAATCGAAGGATCGGCGCTCATGATCGGCTTGAGCCATTACCTCACGGTCGCGGCGATCCTGTTCACGCTCGGCGTGCTCGGCATCTTCGTGAACCGCAAGAACATCATCGTCATCCTGATGTCGGTGGAGCTCATCCTGCTCGCGGTGAACATCAACCTCGTGGCGTTCTCCACGCATCTCAACGACATCACCGGCCAGGTCTTCGCCCTGTTCGTGCTCACGGTGGCGGCGGCGGAGGCGGCCATCGGGCTCGCCATCCTCGTCGTCTTCTTCCGAAACCGCGGCTCCATCGCGGTGGAGGACGTGAACATGATGAAGGGCTGACCTCACCCAAGCCGAGCCGCGCGGCACCCCGCGCGATCCCATTGACGAGAATGGAGCGAGGCCGGTCATCCGGCACGCTTCCGGAGGCCGGGCCAGCCAGCGATGTATCACGCGATCGTCTTCTTCCCGCTCATCGGCGCCCTGCTCGCCGGCCTGTTCGGCCGCCAGCTCGGCCCTCGCGTGTGCGAGTACATCACCACCGGCTTCCTCGCCTTCTCCGCGCTTCTATCCTGGGGCGCCTTCTTCGAGGTGCCCGGCTCGGACCACGCCACCCGCGTTCACGTGGCGACGTGGTTCACCGCCGGCGACCTCGTGGTCGACTGGGCCTTCCGCATCGACACGCTGACCGTGGTGATGCTGGTGGTGGTGACGACGGTCTCGACCCTCGTCCACCTCTACTCGGTGGGCTACATGGAGGAGGATCCGCACCGGCCGCGCTTCTTCGCCTACCTGTCGCTGTTCACCTTCGCCATGCTGATGCTGGTGACCTCCGACAACCTCGTGCAGATGTTCTTCGGCTGGGAGGGCGTCGGCCTCGCCTCCTACCTGCTGATCGGGTTCTGGTACGAGAAGCCCTCCGCCAACGCCGCGGCGATGAAGGCCTTCATCGTCAACCGCGTCGGTGATTTCGGCTTCTCGCTCGGCATCTTCCTCGTCTTCGTCCTGTTCGGCTCCGTGGCCTTCGACGGCATCCTGCCGCGCGCCACCGAGCTCAAGGACGCGACCTTCCACTTCCTCGGCTACGACTGGAACGCCATGACCCTGGCGTGCCTGCTCCTGTTCATGGGCGCCATGGGCAAGTCGGCGCAGTTCCTGCTCCATACCTGGCTGCCCGACGCGATGGAGGGGCCGACCCCGGTCTCCGCCCTGATCCATGCCGCGACCATGGTCACCGCCGGCGTCTTCATGGTGGCGCGCCTTTCGCCGCTGTTCGAAGTGGCGCCCAACGCGCTCATCGTCGTCACGATCGTCGGCGGCATCACCGCCTTCTTCGCGGCCACGATCGGCATGGTGCAGAACGACATCAAGCGGGTCATCGCCTACTCGACCTGTTCGCAGCTCGGCTACATGTTCGTCGCGCTCGGCGTCGGCGCCTATTCGGCCGCCGTGTTCCATCTCTTCACCCATGCCTTCTTCAAGGCTTTGCTATTCCTCGGTGCCGGCTCGGTCATCCATGCGATGCATCACGAGCAGGACATGCGGAACATGGGCGCCCTGCGCCGCTACATCCCCTTCACCTCGGCGATGATGACCATCGGCACCCTGGCGCTGATCGGCTTCCCCTTCACCGCCGGATATTATTCGAAGGACGCGATCATCGAGGCGGCCTACGCTTCCACGCGGCCTGGCCACACGCTCGCCTTCCTCGCCACCGTCATCGCCGCCCTGATGACCTCGTTCTATTCCTGGCGCCTGTTCTTCATGACCTTCGAGGGGCCGGCGCGCTGGGCGGGGCACGGCGCCGCGCACCACGACGACCATCACGCCACGCCGGCCGTCGCGCACGCGTCGGCGGCGGTGCAGGCCGATGGCGCGCCGGGACACCACGAAGGCGTCGCCCATGACGACAAGGGCCACGACGTGGAACCGGCCTCGCACAGCGCGATCGAGCATCACGACCATGCGCACACGCCGCATGAGAGCCCGCTGGTGATGACGATCCCGCTCGCCATCCTCGCCTTCGGCGCGCTGTTCGCCGGCCTGCTGTTCAAGAACCGCTTCATCGGCGAGGGCATGGAGACGTTCTGGGGCCACGCGCTCGGCCACGGCCCCGACAACCACATCATGCACGACATCCATTCGGTGCCGGCCCTGGTGAGCTACGCGCCCTTCATCATGCTGGTGACCGGCTTCGTCCTGGCCTTCTGGATGTATATCCGCCGGCCGGAACTCCCCGGTCAGCTCGCCGCCCAGCAGCCGGTCCTGTACCGGTTCCTGCTCAACAAGTGGTATTTCGACGAGCTCTACGACCGGATCTTCGTCCGTCCGGCCAAGGGTTTCGGCAAGTTCCTCTGGAAGGAGGGCGACGGACGGGTCATCGACGGGCTCGGTCCCGACGGCATCGCCACCCGCGTCCTCGACGTCACGCGGGGCGTGGTCCGGCTCCAGACCGGTTACGTCTACCACTACGCCTTCGTCATGCTCATCGGTGTCGCCGGCTTCATCAGCTGGTACATGCTCACCGGCCTGCCCAAGGTCGGACACTGATGGCTCGCGCAGTGACCGCCGCCAACACGTATCGGAGTGCCCGCTAGATGTTCGGCCTCGGCATTCTCTCAGGCCTGCTGATCGTGCCGCTCTGCGGCGCGGCCTTCATCCTGACCCTCGGCACGGAGTCCGAGAGCGTGGCGCGCAACGCCCGTTGGGCGGCGCTCGCGACCACGATCGTCACCTTTCTCCTCAGCCTCGTCGCCTGGGGCCGGTTCGACCCCTCGACAGCGAGCTTCCAGCTCGTCGAGACCCATGGCTGGCTCGCCGAGACGATCAAGTTCAAGCTCGGCGTCGACGGCTTCTCGATGCCGCTGATCCTGCTGACCACCTTCCTGATGCCGTTCTGCATCGGCGCGTCCTGGCTCTCGGTGAACACCCGGGTGAAGGAATATTTCGTCGCTTTCCTCGTCCTCGAGACGACGATGATCGGCGTTTTCTGCTCCCTCGACCTGGTGCTGTTCTACCTGTTCTTCGAGGCCGGCCTGATCCCGATGTTCCTCATCATCGGCATCTGGGGTGGCAAGCGGCGCATCTACGCGAGCTTCAAGTTCTTCCTCTACACCCTGCTCGGCTCGGTGCTGATGCTGCTCGCCATCATGGCGATGTACTGGCACGCCGGCACCACCGATATCCCGACCCTGCTGCACACCCGCTTCCCGGTCGGCATGCAATACTGGCTGTGGCTCGCCTTCTTCGCCTCCTTCGCGGTGAAGATGCCGATGTGGCCGGTCCATACCTGGCTGCCGGACGCCCACGTGGAAGCGCCCACCGCCGGTTCGGTGATCCTGGCCGGCATCCTGCTCAAGATGGGCGGCTACGGCTTCATCCGGATCTCGCTGCCGATGTTTCCAGATGCGAGCGCCTATTTCGCGCCGCTGGTCTTCGCCCTCTCGGTCGTCGCGATCATCTTCACCTCGCTGATCGCGTTGATGCAGACCGACATCAAGAAGCTGATCGCCTATTCGTCGGTGGCGCATATGGGCTTCGTCACCCTCGGCCTGTTCACCCTCAACGAACAGGGCATCCAGGGCGCGCTGTTCCTGATGATCTCGCACGGCATCGTGTCCGGCGCGCTCTTCGTCTGCGTCGGCGTGGTCTACGACCGGATGCACACCCGCGAGATCGCGGCCTATGGCGGCCTCGTGAAGCGCATGCCGCTTTACGCGGCGGCGATGATGGTGTTCACCATGGCCAATGTCGGCCTGCCCGGCACGTCCGGCTTCGTCGGCGAGTTCCTGGCGATGATGGGGGCCTTCAAGGCCAACCCCACCGTGGCCTTCTTCTCGGTCTTCGGCATCATCCTCTCGGCCGGCTACGCCCTGTGGCTCTACGCACGGGTGATCTACGGCAAGCTCGAGAAGCCCAACCTGCAGGGCATCCTCGACCTCGACATCCGTGAGAAGATCATCATCGCGCCGCTCGTCGCCCTGACGATCTATTACGGCGTGCATCCCGCGCCCATCCTCGACACCTTCGCCCCCTCGACGGAGGCGCTGATGCAGAGCATGAGGACCGCGCTCTCGAACACGCAGACCGCGGCGGTCGTCCCGCCCGTGGCGCGCTGAAGGTCGTATCGTCGATGACCGCTATCCAGGCCGTCCTGCCCTCGCTCTCGCCGGTGATGCCGGAGCTGATCCTCGCCATCGGCGTGCTGGCGCTGATCCTCTATGGGGCCTTTCGCGGTGAGCGCTCGGTGGAGAGCGTCAATGTCGGCGCGCTCGTCCTACTGATCCTGGCCTTCTTCGTGGTCGTGTCCCAGTCCGGCGCCAAGGTCACCACCCTCAACGGCTCCTTCATCGTCGACAATTTCTCGAAGGTGATGAAGGCGCTGATCATGATCGGCTCGGCCGCGACGATCCTGCTCTCCCGCGACTACTTCCAGCGCGAGCGCATCGACCGGTTCGAATTCCCCATCCTGATCGTGCTCTGCACCATCGGCATGATGGTGATGGCCTCGGCCAACGACCTGATCGCGCTGTATCTCGGCCTCGAGCTCCAGTCGCTCGCCGCCTACGTCATCGCCGCCTTCCACCGCGACAATCTGAAATCCACCGAAGCCGGGCTGAAGTATTTCGTCCTCGGCGCGCTGTCCTCCGGCATGCTGCTCTACGGTTCGTCGCTGGTCTACGGCTTCACCGGGACGGTCTCCTTCCCCGGCATCGTCTCGGCGCTCAACGACAATGCCGGTTTCGGCATCGTCCTCGGCATCGTGTTCGTAGCCGCCGGCGTCGCCTTCAAGATGTCGGCCGTGCCGTTCCACATGTGGACGCCGGACGTCTACGAAGGCTCGCCCACTCCCGTGACGGCCTTCTTCGCCTCGGCGCCCAAGATGGCCGCCGTGGCGATGACGGTACGCATCTTCATCGGCGCCTTCCCCGACGTGACCGCGATCTGGCAGCAGATCATCGTCTTCGTCGCCATCGCCTCGATGGCCCTCGGCTCCTTCGCGGCCATCGGCCAGCACTCGATCAAGCGCCTGATGGCGTATTCCTCCATCGGCAATATCGGATACGCCCTGATCGGTCTCGCCGCCGCCTCGGAAGAGGGAATCCGCGGCGTGGTGATCTACATGATCATCTACCTCGCCATGACGCTCGGTGCCTTCGCCGTGCTCCTGTCCCTGCGGCGCGGCGGGCAGATGTACGAGACGGTGGACGATCTCTCCGGCTTGTCGCGCACGCATCCGGTTCTGGCCTTCTGCCTCGCCGCGATGATGTTCTCGCTTGCCGGCATCCCGCCGCTCGCCGGGTTCTTCGGCAAGTTCTACGTCTTCGCCGCCGCCATCAAGGCCGACCTCGTCGGTCTCGCGGTGATCGGCGTCGTCACGAGCGTGGTCGGCGCGTTCTATTACCTGCGTCTCGTCAAGGTGATGTATTTCGACGAGCCGAAGGCCCCTTACGAGACCATGCCGCCGGGCATCCGCATCGTGCTCGGCCTGTCGAGCGCCGTCGTGGTGCTGTTCTTCCTCGTGCCGGCTCCGTTGGTCAGCGCGGCCGGTGCCGCGGCCAAGTCGCTGTTCTAGGATTTTGGCGGAGTATCGACTCGGTGCGGCGGCCAAGGCCGCCGGGCACCGCCTTCACGTTCACGAGAGCCTGGGTTCCACCAACAGCCAGGCGATGGAACTGGCACGCCAGGGTGAAAGAGGACCGCTCTGGGTCGTCGCTCACCGGCAGGATGCCGGACGGGGCCGGAGGGGAAGCGCCTGGACGTCGCTGCCGGGCAACCTCACCGCGAGCCTGCTCTGGCCGGTCTCCGACGTCGACCCGGCCCAGGTGCCGAGCTTGGGCTTCGTGGCGGGAGTCGCTCTGATCGCCGCTCTGAAGGGCGTCACCGTCCGGACGAGACCCCGGGATGAGGCGGCAGGCGAGAGGGATTGTTCGACAAGCCCCTTCCGCCTGAAATGGCCCAACGACGTCCTCGCGTCCGGCGCCAAGCTCGCGGGGCTGCTTCTGGAAGCGGAAACCCACCCCGGAGGACGGCGTTCGGCGGTGATAGGTTTCGGCGTCAACGTCGCCGCGTCACCGCAGGACTTGCCTTATCCCGCCACAAGCCTCAGTCAGATAACGCACGAAACGCGCGCCGACGATCTGTTCGACCATCTGTCGGACGAGATGGTCGTTGCCGCGCGACGATGGAGTCGGGGCCGCGGGTTCTCATCGATCCGCGAGCTTTGGCTCGACAACGCCGCGGGGATCGGCGCACCGGTCTCGGTGCGGATCGGTGGCGAGATCGTGCAAGGAATTTTCGAGACGATCGACGAGGCGGGGCGGCTCGTCGTCCGATCGGATGATGGGACGCGACGGACCGTGACGGCGGGCGAGGTGCATTTGGGTTCGGCCGCGACGGCGGCTTGAGGTTTTATATCGATGACGACAGGGCAAGACGAACTCGTCTTCGTGCCGCTCGGCGGCGTGGGCGAGATCGGCATGAATGCGGCACTCTACGGCTTCGGGCCGGAGAAGCGCCGGAAATGGATCATGGTCGATTGCGGAATGGGCTTTGCCGGGGAAGAGGGCTTCCCGGGCATCGACCTGATGTTTCCCGATCTGAGCTTCATCGAGGAGCGCAAGGACGATCTCCTCGCGATCTTCATCACCCACGCGCACGAGGACCATATCGGCGCCATCGGTGAGCTGTGGCCCAAGCTGAAGGCCCCGGTCTACGCGACCCGTTTCGCCAAGAACCTGCTCGAGGCGCGCCGCCTCAGCGAGCCGGGCGCGCCGAAGGTGATCCTGCGCGAGATCGCGGCTCATAAGCCGGTCACGATCGGCCCGTTCGAGATCGAGTACATCCCGGTCTCTCACTCGATCCCAGAATCCAACGCCGTGGCGATCCGCACCGCCCACGGGCTCGTGCTGCATACGGGTGACTGGAAACTCGACGCCACGCCGATCCTGGGTGACGTCACGTCGGAGGCCTCGTTCCGCAAGCTTGGCGACGAGGGCATCCTCGCCATGATCAGCGATTCGACCAACGTCGTCCGCGAGGGCCGCAGCCCGAGCGAGGCCGAGGTCGCCGCGACCCTGCGTGAGCTGATCGCCGAGGCGCCGCACCGCGTCGCCGTCACCACCTTCGCCTCCAACGTCGCCCGCATGCGGGCGGTGGCGGAAGCCGCCCGCGATTGCGGCCGCGAGGTGATCGCCGTCGGCCGGGCCATGGACCGGGTCATCGGCGTCGCTCGCGAATGCGGCTTCCTCGACGGCCTGCCCGATTTCCGCTCGGCCGACAGCTACGGCTACCTGCCGCGCGACAAGGTGGTCTGCCTGCTCACCGGCTCCCAGGGCGAAGAGCGCGCGGCCCTGGCCCGTGTCTCTCGCGACGACCACCCCGACGTCACCCTGACGTCCGGTGACCGCGTGATCTTCTCCTCGCGCGCCATTCCCGGCAACGAGCGGGCCGTGGGCGCGATCATCAACGACCTGATCAACGCCGGCATCGAGGTGGTGACCGACCGGACGAAGCTCGTCCACGTCTCTGGCCATCCCCGTCGCGACGAAATGGCCGAGATGTATGCCTGGACCCGGCCGAGGACCGCGATCCCCGTCCATGGTGAGGCGCTCCATCTCGACGAGCATGCACGCTTCGCGCTGGCACAGGGCGTCGGCAACGTCGTCAAGGCCCGCAACGGCAGCGTCGTGCGCCTCGCCCCCGGCACGCCCGAGATCATCGAGCACGTGAAGGCCGGCCGCCTGTTCAAGGACGGCAACGTCCTGATCGACGCCAAGGACCGGGCGATCCCGGAGCGGCGCAAGCTCTCGCAGGCCGGCGTCGTGTCGGTGGCCATCGCCATCGACGTCCAGGGCGAGGTTCTCGGTGAACCGGCGATCGACATCATGGGCTTGCCCAACCGCGGCAAGAACGGACAGCCGATGCTCGACGTCGCCGTCGAGGCGGTCTCCCGCACCCTGAGCGGCCTGTCGAAGCAGAAGCGCAAGGATGCCGAAGCCGTCGAGAAGGCCATCGATCGGGCGATCCGCTCGGCCGTGAACGAAGCCTGGGGCAAGAAGCCCGCCTGCCACGTTCAGGTGGTGGAAGTCTGACACATGGGGTGGAACGGCAGTCCTCGACCGCCTTTCCACCCCGCGACCTCATCCGGGGCGCGCGGCGATAGCGGAATGCCTCCTTGGAGGCCGCTGACGCCACAGCTCGGTTTGAGGAAGAACGATCGGATTGCGGAAGAGGGAGCACACCAATGATCGGACGCCTGAACCACGTAGCCATTGCCGTGCGAGACCTCGACGCGGCCTGTGCCATCTATCGCGATACCCTCGGCGCCACGCTCACCGAGCCGCTGCCGCAGCCTGAGCACGGCGTCACGGTGGTGTTCGTGAACCTGCCCAACAGCAAGGTCGAGCTGATGTCGCCTCTCGGCGAGGGTTCGCCGATCGAGAGCTTCGTCGAGCGCAACCCCAATGGCGGCGTCCACCACGTCTGCTACGAGGTCGACGACATCATCGTCGCCCGCGACAAACTGAAGGCCCAGGGCGCCCGCGTTCTCGGCACCGGCGAGCCGAAGATCGGCGCGCATGGCAAGCCGGTCCTGTTCCTCCATCCCAAGGACTTCCTCGGCACGTTGGTCGAGCTGGAGCAGGTGTGAGCGGCGTGAACGCTTTCGTTCGGACCGCCTCGGCCACGACCTGGCGGACACTCGCCGCCATGGTCGTCATCATTTCGGCCGTGGCGGCCCTGGCCGTCTTTCTGTTCAAGCTCACCGTTTTCGGGGCTTTCGCCCTGTATTTCGTGGTCTGGTGGACGTTGCTCTTCGTCATCCTGCCGATCCGCAACCAGGTCGAGACCGACCCGGAGCTGATCGTGCCGGGACAGGATCCCGGAGCTCCTGCCGTGCCGCGCCTGCGCGAGAAGGCGATCTGGACGACGTTCCTCGCCAGCGCCGTGTTCCTCGTGGCGATTCCGATCTTCGAGTTGTCGGGATTGTAGATTGCGTGAACCGGCAGGCGATGCCGGTGACGTGAACGTGCCCGCATTCTAGGGAACGGCCACCCGAAGCGCTGGACTCCGACGGCTTCGCTCTCATTCCCCGGCCGCGCCCTGACGGCGGGGTTTCCGAACGCGCTCGCGGCCCTTCGTGAGGTGGCTCCGGCGGCGCACCCCAAAGGCGCGGTGGCGCGGCAGCCATAAAAAAAGCAAGGCTCGCGCCTTGCTTTTGAGAACATAGATGACGTGTCAGCCTATTTTATCTCACGCATTTCTGACGGCGTGGCGGCTGGAATTTCCTCCCGAGACTCGGACCTCGCGCTGCCTCTCCGGGCGTCGCGACCATCACGGCGGCGTGTATAGGAACTGGATTGCGCATTGTCACCTATCCAGAGATGATTCCTCACGTTTTTTTGCAGGAGTTGACGGATTTCGCCTCCGATCGCAGGCGGTGCCGGGTTTCGTGACCGTTCCGCGCTTCCCCTGAGTCCGGACGGCGCTTGTATTTTGCCGATGCAATGTGTTGTGTGCCCGGCAGCGATGCGCGGCATGACTGCGCCCCAAAGATTCAAGGCCTGCAATGCGTCTCTCCCGTTACTTCCTGCCGACCTTGCGCGAGACACCGAAGGAAGCGGAGATCGTCTCCCACCGCCTGATGCTGCGGGCCGGCCTGATCCGCCAGGAAGCCGCCGGAATCTATGCCTGGCTGCCGCTGGGATTGCGCGTCCTCAACAAGGTCTGCGCGGTGATCCGCGAGGAGCAGGACCGTTCCGGCGCCATCGAGCTGCTGATGCCCACGATCCAGTCCGCCGAGTTGTGGAAGGAATCCGGCCGCTACGAGGCCTACGGCAAGGAGATGCTGCGCATTTCCGATCGTCATGACCGCGAGATGCTGTTCGGCCCCACCGCCGAGGAGGTCATCACCGAGATCTTCCGGGGAAGCGTGCGATCCTACAAGGACCTGCCGAAGAACCTCTACCAGATCTCCTGGAAGTTCCGGGACGAGGTGCGCCCGCGCTTCGGCACCATGCGGTCGCGCGAGTTCCTGATGAAGGACGCCTACTCGTTCGATCTCGATCAGGCGACCGCCCGGCACGCCTACAACAAGATGTTCGTCGCCTACCTGCGGACCTTCGCCGGCCTCGGCCTCAAGGCGATCCCGATGCGGGCCGATACCGGCCCGATCGGCGGCGACCTCAGCCACGAATTCATCATCCTGGCGGGGACCGGCGAGAGCGAGGTCTATTGCGACAAGCAGTATCTCGACTTCGACATCCCGCCGGTGACCACCGATTTCGACGACGTCGCCGGCCTCCAGGGCACCGTGGACCGCTGGACCTCGCTCTACGCCGCGACCTCCGAGATGCACGAGCCGGCCGCCTTCGCCGAGGTGGGCGAAGACAAGCAGATGGCCGCACGCGGTATCGAGGTCGGACACATCTTCTATTTCGGCACGAAGTATTCCGAGGCGATGGGCGCCAAGGTGACCGGCCCGGACGGCGTCGACCGTCCCGTCCATATGGGCTCCTACGGCATCGGCCCGAGCCGGCTCGTCGCCGCGATCATCGAGGCGTCGCATGACGAGGCCGGCATCATCTGGCCGGATTCCGTGGCGCCGTTCGACGTCGCGCTGATCAACCTCAAGACCGGCGACGCGGCGACCGACGCCGCCTGCGCCGAGATCCAGACCAATCTCGAGGCCAACGGCCTGACCGTGCTCTACGACGACCGCGACGAGCGTCCGGGCGCGAAATTCGCCACCGCCGACCTGATCGGCCTGCCCTGGCAGGTCGTCGTCGGCCCGCGTGGGCTGGCCGAAGGCAAGGTCGAGATCAAGCGCCGCTCCGGCGGCGAGCGCGAGAGCGTGGCGCCGATCGATCTGATCTCCCGCCTGAAGCGGAACTGAGGCCGTCATGGCATTGGCAGGGACGGTGAAGGAGCGGCTCGCGTCTTTGAGCGGCCTGTTCGCGCGAGGCAGCACGCCGCCATTCGCCGCCTTCGAATGGATCATCGCCGGGCGCTACATGCGGGCGCGGCGCAGGGGCGGCGGCGTTTCCGTCGTCGCCTTCTTCTCGGTCCTCGGCATCGCCCTCGGGGTCGCCACACTCATCATCGTGCTCTCGGTGATGAACGGCTTCCGCACAGAACTCCTGTCGAAGATCGTCGGCATCAACGGCCACGTCTTCGTCACGCCCATCGACAAGCTGTTCACCGATTACGTCGACTTGTCCGACCGGCTCTCGAAAGTGGCCGGCGTCCGCTCGGCGATCCCGCTGGTCGAAGGCCAGGCCTTCGCCTCGTCGCCCTATGGCGGCAGCGGCGTGCTGGTGCGCGGCATCCGCGGCGAGGACATCGATTCCATCGGCTCCATCGCCAAGACCATTCGCGGCGGCACCCTGGACGGGTTCGACGACGGCACCGGCGTCGCCATCGGGCGGCGGCTCGCGGAATCCCTCGGCCTCCAGGCCGGCGACCAGATCACCCTGTCGACGCCGAAGGGGGCGACGACGCCGTTCGGCACGGCGCCACGCACCAAGGCCTATACGGTGAAGGCGATCTTCGAGATCGGCATGACCGAGTTCGACGCCACCTTCGTGTTCATGCCGCTCGCCGAATCCCAGGCCTTCTTCAACCGGGAGGGCGATGTCAGCCTGATCGAGGTCTATCTCGACAATGCCGACGCGGTCTCGCAATTGCGCCCGGACCTGGAGATGGCGGCCGAGCGCCCCGTGCTGCTCACCGACTGGCGCCAGCGCAACCGGACGTTCTTCGGCGCCCTGGAGGTCGAGCGGAACGTGATGTTCCTGATCCTCAGCCTGATCGTCGTGGTGGCCACCCTGAACATCATCTCGGGCCTGATCCTGCTGGTGCGCGACAAGTCGAGCGATATCGCGATCCTGCGGACGATGGGCGCCACGCCCGGCACCGTGATGCGGGTATTCCTCATCAACGGCGCTCTCATCGGCATCGTCGGCACCCTGAGCGGGCTGGCTTTGGGCATCCTGATCACCCTCAACATCAAGCCGATCCAGCGGGTGCTGTTTCCCTCGGCCTGGGACCCGACGGTGCGGTTCCTCGCCGAAATTCCGGCCGAGATGAATTCCGGCGAGATCACGGTGGTGGTCCTCACCTCCATCGCCCTGTCGCTCGTGGCGACGCTCTATCCCTCCTGGCGCGCCGCCCGGCTCGATCCGGTGCAGGCCCTGCGTTACGGTTGAGGCGGATCGGACACTCATGAACACTTCCGCCGAGGCGGCCGGCGCTCAGCCGGTCCCGGCCCTGTTCTTTGCCAAGGTGGAACGCCGCTACGCGCAAGGGACGGGTGCTCTCGACATCCTGCGCGGCGCCGATCTCGCGATCTGGCCGGGTGAACTCGTGGCGCTGGTGGCGCCCTCGGGGGCGGGCAAATCCACTCTTCTCCACCTCGCCGGTCTGCTCGAACGGCCCGACGGCGGCGAGGTCTATATCGGTGGCCAGCCCACCGCGGCGATGCCCGATGCCGAGCGCACGCGCTTTCGCCGCGAGGAGATGGGCTTCGTCTATCAGTTCCACCATCTCCTGCCGGAATTCTCGGCCCTGGAGAACGTGGTGATGCCGCAGCTCATCCGTGGTCTCGGCGCCAAGGAGGCCAAGGCGCGCGCCACCGAACTCCTGAGCTTTCTCGGCCTCAAGGAGCGCCTGGTCCACCGCCCCGCCGAATTGTCCGGCGGCGAGCAGCAGCGCGTCGCCATCGCCCGCGCGGTCGCCAACGGCCCGCGCCTGCTGCTGGCCGACGAGCCCACCGGCAACCTCGACCCGCACACGGCGGCGCATGTCTTCGGCATCCTCGTGTCGCTGGTCCGCGCTTCGGGCCTCGCGGCGCTCGTCGCCACGCACAACATGGAACTCGCCGCTCGCATGGACCGGCGCGTCACCATCCGGGATGGGCTGATCGAGCAGCTGGCGTAGAGGGTATCGGAAACGGGGAACGACGAGCGGCCTGTTCCCTCGACGCTCCCCGCTGCCGGCCTTCGGCACCCGCGCCCGGATCGCTCTTTCACGATGGAAACGTTCGTGGACGACCGGATCTCATCGAGGGCTCCCGGCGCGGCGGCACCCCGATGAATGCAGTGTTCTGACCCTCAACGCCCGAGAGCCATGTTCACGGTTTCTCAACCACGCCGGCGCTCGCCCAAAATCCCCGCTTTACACAGAACAAAACAAGAACAAAGATGATCCCGTCAACGAGGGGCGCGTCACATGTTCAAGCGGATGATCCTGACCGGCGCGGTGGAGTTCATGGCCTTCGGCCTGCTTTCTGGGGCGTTCGTGGTCTGGGCGGTGGCGCTCGCGCCGCTGCGGTGAGGGGCTCGCATCAGCGTTCGGTGAGTTTCAGTTCGATGCGGCGGTTGCGAGAATAGATCTCTTCGGTGGTACCGGCCTCGAGCGGCTGGAATTCGCCGAAGGCGGCCGCGAGAAGGCGTTGAGGCGGGATGCCCTTGGCCGCCATGAACTGCACGACGGCGATGGCACGCGCCGCCGAAAGGGACCAGTTCGACGGAAATTGCGAGCTGGCGATGGGGCGGGCGTCGGTATGCCCGTCGACCCGCAGTACCCAGGGGATATCGGCGGGGATCTGCTTGGCGAGGTCGAGGATCGCGGTGGCGATCCGGTCGAGTTCGGGCGCCGCTTCCGGTTTCAGGCTCGCGGAACCCGCCGGGAACAGCACTTCCGATTGCAGGACGAACCGGTCGCCGACCACGCGAATGTCGCTGCGGTTGCCGAGGATCTGGCGCAGGCGGCCGAAGAAGTCCGAGCGATAGCGCGCCAGTTCCTGGACCTTCTGCGCCAGCGCGACATTGAGGCGGCTGCCGAGATCCGCGATGCGGGCCTGGCTCTCGCGGTCGCGGCTCTCGCTCGCGGCGAGCGCATCCTCCAGGGCGGCGAGTTGGCGGCGCATGGCGCCGATCTGCTCGTTGAGGAGGTCGATCTGCGAGGCGGCACGCGCGCTGGCGGCACGCTCGGTCAGCAATTGCTTGTCGAGTTCACCCTGGCGGCCGTCGCTGCTCGCGGCACCGAGGGCCTGTTCCTTCAGCTTGTCGCGCTCGGCCTCGGTGCCGAGGAGGGTCGTGCGCAGGTTCGAGGCCTTCTCTTCCTGGGCACGGCGATTGGAGCGTTCCAGGGCGAGGAGGTCGGTGAGGTCGGCGATCTGGCGGTTGAGTCGATTCAACACCGAATCGCGGCCGGTGATCTCCTGCGACAGGAAGAACTGCCCCACCACGAAGATCGTGAGCAGGAAGACCACGGCCAGCAGCAGCGTCGCCAGGGCATCGACATAGCCCGGCCAGACGTTGAGGCTCCGGTCCCGGCGCGTGCGCAGCGAGGCCATCAGGCCTTCTCGCGGCCGAGCCGGTCGAGGACCTGCTTCAGGTCGCGTTCCCGCGTCGCCTGCGCCTCGACCCAGTCGCGGATCATCTGCTGCTCGGCGCGCATGTGCTGGACGAGGCCCTGGATGCCCTCGGCGAGGTTGGTCATTGCCTGGGTCGCGACGCGCCCGTTGGCGCCCTCGGAGACGATGGCCGAGAGCCGGTCCACCGCTTCGGTGAGTTCGCGGGCCGAGGCCGGCTCCTGAGCCATGACGGGGCGTGCTGCCGTCGTCTGCTCCTCGCCGGAGACCAGCCAATCTTCCAGCTCGTTGTGGAAGCGGGCATGGGCCTGGCCCGCCTGGAGATCGAGGAAGCCGGTGATGAGCGAGCTCGACAGGCCGAACAGCGAGGCCGAGAAGGCGAGGCCGATACCGGAGAGCGGCTTGGCGAGGCCGTTCTTCAACTCGTCGAACATCGCGCTCGCCTCGCCGCCGCCGCGCATGCTCTGGATGACCGAGCCGACCGCGCTCAGCGTGTCGATGAGGCCCCAGAACGTGCCGAGCAGGCCGAGCAGGATCAGCAGGCCGGCGACGTAACGCAGGATCTCGCGGCCCTCGTCGAGGCGGGCCGCGACGGTATCGAGATAGGATCGCACGCCCGCCTGGGTCGTGCCTTCGCGGCGCGCCAGGATCGCCGGCGAGAGCGGCGCCAGCAGCGACGGCGGCTTGGCCGAATCCTCGCCGGCGGCGACCGCATTGACGTAGGCGACCTCGCGGAAGAGCCGGATCACCTGGCCGAAGGCGAGCAGGACGGCGATGAGGAGGACGCCGAGGATCAGTCCGTTCAAACCGGCATTAGCGAGGAAGGCGGGGGTGATCTGCCGGAATAGGACGAAGGCGAGGAAGCCGACGAGGATCAGGAAGACCAGCATCCGGATCAGATAGATTCCCGGGCGGCTCAGTGGGGCAGTCGCGGAGCGGGTCGCCATGGGCTGTCAGGGACTCTTCTACGCTGGCTCGTAAAGCGGGCGGGACCAATGTGCCCGCACATTGGCGGCAGGATCTGCCACGATCAAGCCACCGGGAAGTCCATCACCAGCTGAACCGGGCTAATCCCACGACCGAGGCCAGGTTTCTTCGAGATGCGGACCGAGGCGGACCGCCGACACCATGGTGGCGAGGCCCGTCGCATTGTCGGTCTCGACCGCGATTCCGCACAGGGTCCCCTTCCCCTGCGCAGAATCCAGGCGCGCACCGGGGGTCTTCTGAAGGAAGCGCCGCAGGGGCTCGTCCTTCTGCATCCCGAGGATCGAATCGTAATCGCCGCACATGCCGGCATCGGACAGATAGGCGGTGCCGCCGGGAAGGATGCGGTGATCGGCGGTGGGCGTGTGGGTATGCGTGCCGACGACGAGGCTGGCGCGACCGTCGAGGAAGTACCCGAATGCCTGCTTCTCGCTGGTCGCTTCGGCATGGACATCGACGATGATCGCGTCGGCCACCTCGCCGAGGGGGCAGGCGGAGAGCTCGCGCTCGGCGGAGGCGAACGGATCGTCCAGCGCATCCATGTAGATGCGGCCCATGACGTTGAGGACGAGGACGCGCGCGCCGTCGCGCGTCTCCACCACGGTGGCGCCCCGTCCCGGCGTGCCGGGCGGGTAGTTCGCCGGACGCACGAGTCGGGACTGGCGCTGGATGAACACCAGGGCCTCGCGCTGGTCGAAGGAGTGGTTGCCCAGGGTGACCGCGTCGGCCCCGGCCTGGAGAAGCTCGTCGCAGATCGCCTCCGTGATGCCGAAACCGCCGGCCGCGTTCTCGCCGTTGATGACGACGCAGTCGAGGCGCCAGCGCTCGCGCAGCTTCGGCAGCCGGTCCATCACCACGTTTCGGCCGGGGCGGCCCACCACGTCGCCGAGGAAGAGAAGTCGCATGCGTCGATGTCAGTCCCGCACGAGCGGGACCGGCCCCGCTTCGGTGATGAGGTGGTCGAGGGGCTGGTCGTGCGGCTCGGACGGTACGGTTTCAACCTCCTGGACCGCGAAGGCGATGCCGATCGTCAGAACCGGACCGTTGCGCGAGAGCCGGTCGATGGCCTGGTCGTAATAGCCGCGTCCATAGCCGATGCGGTGCCCGCGCCGGTCGAAGGCGGCGAGCGGCACGATGAGGGCCGTGGGATCGAGGGGGGGCAGGTCGTCGCGCGGCTCGCTGAGGCCGAAGGAGCCCGGCACCAGAGCCTCGCCGGCGCGCCATTCGCGGAAGACGAGGCCGTCCGGCGTCACCTTGGGCAGCGCCACGCGCTGCCCGCGCGCGAACAGCATCTCGATCAGGGGGAGGGGATCGACTTCGCTGCGGATCGCCCAGAAGGCGCCGACGATGTCGGCTTCGGCAAGTTTGCCGATCTGCATCACGCTCTGCGCGATCCGCAGGCTGCCGACCCGGCGGGTCTCGCGGTCGAGACCGTCGCGGCGGGCGAGGGCGTGTTTGCGAAGATCGGCTTTCAGAGCGGGGAAATCAGAGTGCGGAGCCACGTGAGCCGTTGGAGTTGCGATCCCGGGAAACCTACAGTGTAGGTGGGCGCCGTGTTGGCCAAGTCCAGGGACAGGGCCAGGGACAGCTCCCTGGGGAGTCGATAAGGCCCCGGGGAAAAGTACTCCTGACGAACCCCGCAGCACCGCCCTCTCCATGTAGCGTCGGCTTACGATCCGCGCCAGGGGGGCGGCTCTGCAATCGTGCGCGAGGCCTTCACCCTGCCGCGAGCGCGCTCGCCAGTCGCTCGAGCCGTTCCGCCGCCCGCCCGAGCCCGTCCGCTATGCGGGTTTCCTCGTCCGCGCGGACGGAATCGGCGGTGTCGACGCGCTCGCGAAGCGTGGCCGTCTCCGTCTCCAGATCGGCAAGGCGCCGTTTCAGCTCCGCCAGTTCGTCCGCCTGGGTCAGGGCGGCCATGACGTGCAGGCGCATGTCGCCGATCTCGCCGAAGGATTGGCGCATGCCGGTGACGCGCGTGTCGAGGTCGGCGGCGAGCGCCGAGAGATGCGCCTCCTCGCCTTCGGCACAGGCCATCCGGTAGCTCTTGCCGTCGATGGTGACGCTGATCTGGGGCATGTCCGATGGGGCTGGTGTGAAGGGCCGAGCTTAGCGCGAGGGACGGGGATGGGCCAGCACGCCCTCCACCGCCTCGATCGCCCGCCCGAGGCGCTGCCCAACGTCGGTCGTGGTGGCCTCCACCGTCGCGAGGCGTGCGCTGGCGGCGTCGAGTTCGGCGGCGAGGCGCGCGCGGTCCTCGGCCATGATGGCGAGTTCCGTCTCCAGGTCGCCGGGTTCGCGCTCGGCTTCGAGGCGATGGGCGACGGAGGCCTCCAGCCGTGTCAATGCCGTCTCGAGTCGAGCAAGCGCATGGTCCACGTTCGGTCGCTCAGGCGTCTGGATCATCGTTGCGCGTCCCGCAGGGCATGAATGTCCCGGTCCATTTGTTTCGGCAAAGCGGATTTGTAGCCAAACCACCATTGTTTCGCGCGTGAAATCGTCGGTCCGTCCCCATATGCGGGGGAGGAAAACGAATCGACAGGGCAAAACCTTTGCCAGCGGTTTCGCTCATGTTAGAGACCGCGCGCCCCTCGAACCGACCGACAGATTGGGATTTCGAGCCCTTGACCCGTTCAACCACCGATCCCGCATCGTTCCGTTCGAGGACGCGTGAGGGTCTGTGCGCGGGCAATGCGGTTCATCTGACGTTCAACGGTGCACATGACACAGCGACGCCGAATGGCGGCTCCGCCCCTTCGGTCCGCTGTCTCGCTCTTGCTGCTTACGGGCCCCGCGAGGTCGGTGCCCGGTTCATAGAAGGATTGACGCCGTGTCGGTGAAGGTTGCCATCAACGGGTTCGGACGCATCGGCCGCAACGTCCTGCGCGCCATCCACGAGGCCGGCCGCAAGGATATCGAGGTCGTCGCGATCAACGATCTCGGCCCGGTCGAGACCAATGCCCACCTGCTGCGCTTCGACTCGATCCACGGCCGGTTCAACGCCAAGGTCGAAGTGGATGGCGAGTTCATCGTCGTCGACGGACAGCGCATCAAGGTCACCGCCGTGCGCAACCCGGCCGAGCTGCCGCATCGCGAACTCGGCGTCGACATCGCCCTCGAATGCACCGGCATCTTCACCTCGAAGGACAAGGCCAAGGCCCATCTCGATGCTGGCGCCAAGCGCGTCATCGTCTCGGCGCCCGCCGATGGGGCCGACCTGACCGTTGTCTACGGCGTCAACCACGACCAACTGACCGCCGACCACCTCGTGATCTCGAACGCCTCCTGCACCACCAACTGCCTCGTGCCGGTGGCCAAGGTGCTCAACGATCTCGTCGGGATCGAGCGCGGCTTCATGACCACGATCCACTCCTACACCAACGACCAGCCCTCGCTGGATCAGATGCACAAGGACCTCTACCGGTCCCGCGCCGCCGCACTCTCGATGATCCCGACCTCCACCGGCGCCGCCAAGGCCGTCGGCCTCGTCCTGCCGGAGCTGAAGGGCAAGCTCGACGGAACCTCGATCCGCGTGCCGACCCCCAACGTCTCGGCCGTCGACCTCGTGTTCACGGCCAAGCGCCAGACCTCGGTCGAGGAGATCAACAACGCGATCCGCGCCGCCGCCGACGGTCCGCTGAAGGGCGTGCTGGCCTATACCGACCAGCCCAACGTCTCCATCGACTTCAACCACGATCCGCATTCGTCGACCTTCCACCTCGACCAGACCAAGGTCATGGACGGCACCTTCGTCCGCATCCTGTCCTGGTACGACAACGAGTGGGGCTTCTCGAACCGCATGGCCGATACGGCTGTGGCGATGGGCAAGCTGCTCTGAGATCAGCGCTTCCGGGCGGCTCCATGGGCCGCCCGCGATGTCCCATGCACGACACCCCATGCACGACACCCCGTGATCGACCATCAATGGTGCGTCTGAAATGACCGTGACTTCGCCGACCCCGTCGAACGGACCCGACTTCATTCCAGGTGCGAAGGCACCCGAGACGAGACCATCCGAGATCGGTGGAACGGCACCGTCGCCCGTGCCCGAGACCCAGGCGATCGCCAACCAGCATGCGGCGCCGAAAGCTGTCGTCGCACGCGCCGAGACGCTGTCCCAGCCCGCGCCCGGCGGCGACCAACTCGCCCGCATCGAGGACAAATGCGCGCGGATCGAGGACAAGTACGCCCGCTCCGAGGCATTGCTCTCCCGCGTCGAGGAGAAGATCGAGGGGGCCACGACCCGGATGAGCGAGGCCGCCCGCCAATCCGATCTCGCGGCTCTTCGCAGCGAAGTCCGCGCCGTGGCCGACCGGACGCGGCGCCTGCCCGGCTCCGGCGCCCTGGTGCTGACGGCGATCGTCACGGCGGTGCTCACCGTCGTCCTGACCATTGCCGCTCAGCGCTTCCATCTCGATGGGCTCCTGCCCCCGCGCTGACATTTCTCTTGACTGCATTGAAGGCCAGGATGACCGCTTTCCGCACCCTCGACGATGCCGGCTCCCTCCAGGGCAAGCGCGTGCTTCTCCGCGTCGACCTGAACGTGCCGATGGAAGGGGAGCGCGTCACCGACGCGACCCGCATCGAGAGGATCGTGCCGACGATCCGCGAGATCGCGGAGGGCGGTGGCCGCGTGGTGCTGCTCGCGCATTTCGGCCGTCCCAAGGGCAAGCCGGTGGAGCGCGATTCGCTGAAGCAGGTCGTCTCCACCCTGTCCGAGCATCTCGGTCGGCCGGTGGCCTTCGCCGAGGATTGCGTCGGTGAGGTCGCCACACGTGCCGTCTCGGCGCTGAAGGACGGCGACGTGCTACTCCTCGAGAACACCCGCTTCCACGCGGGCGAGGAGAAGAACGAGGCCGATTTCGTGAACGCGCTCGCCGCCAACGGCGATGTCTACGTCAACGAGGCCTTCTCCGCCGCCCACCGCGCCCATGCCTCGACGGAAGGCCTCGCGCACGCGCTGCCGGCCTATGCCGGCCGCCTGATGCAGGCGGAACTCGACGCGCTCACCAAGGGGCTGGAAGCGCCGAGCCGGCCGGTCATCGCCCTCGTCGGCGGTGCCAAGGTGTCCTCCAAGATCGATCTTCTGCAGAACCTCGTCGCCAAGGTCGACATGCTCGTCATCGGCGGCGGCATGGCCAACACCTTCCTGCACGCGCAGGGCAAGGGCGTCGGCAAGTCTCTGTGCGAGAAGGATCTCGCGGAGACGGCCCTGCGCATCATCGAGGCTGCGAAGACCGCGCAATGCCGGATCATTCTGCCGGTCGACGCGGTGGTCGCCTCCGAGTTCAAAGCGAATGCCGCCAACGAGACCATCGGTGTCGATTCCGTCTCCGAGGGTGTCATGATCCTCGATGCCGGACCGGCCACCGTCGCCGAGATCTCCGCCGCCATCGACACGGCGGCCACCCTGGTCTGGAACGGCCCCCTCGGCGCTTTCGAGCTGACGCCTTTCGACGCCGCCACGGTGGCGGCCGCACGCCATGCGGCCGAACGCACCAAAGCCGGCAGGCTGGTCTCGGTGGCCGGCGGCGGCGACACGGTGGCGGCCCTCAACCACGCAAGCGTGGCGGACGATTTCTCCTACGTCTCCACCGCGGGTGGCGCGTTCCTCGAATGGCTGGAAGGCAAGGTCCTGCCCGGCGTCGAGGCTCTGCGCGTCAAGGGCTGAGGGGCAGGATATGGGCGGGGCTGAACTGACCGGTTCCGTCCCCCGAGCGTCGTTCCGGGGCCGCGATATGGTGCCCGGAACCCGGAACCACAGGTCGGCATCCTGTCCGCCCAAGCTGCATGAGCGGATTACGGGCTCGCCTTCGGCGCCCCGGAATGACAATGCGGGGGGACATGCCGTGACGAAGACCGCATTCGTTTGATCATTCGTGCGCCTGAGTGGCGCGATCGTTTTAGGGGATACCAATGGCACGCATTACCCTGAGGCAGCTCCTGGATCACGCCGCCGAGTACGAGTACGGCGTGCCGGCGTTCAACCTGAACAACATGGAGCAGGGCCTCGCCATCATGGCGGCTGCCGACGCCACCGATTCGCCGGTGATCCTCCAGGCCAGCAAGGGCGCGCGCGCCTACGCCAACGACGTGGTGCTGGCCAAGCTCATCGACGGCCTGGTCGAGATCTACCCGCACATCCCCGTCTGCATGCATCTCGACCACGGCAACAACGAAGCCACCTGCGCCACCGCGATCCAGTACGGCTTCACCTCGGTGATGATGGACGGCTCCCTCAAGGCCGATGGCAAGACCCCGGCCGACTACGCCTACAATGTCGAGATCACCGGCAACGTGACCCGGATGGCGCATTGGGCCGGTGTCTCGGTCGAGGGCGAACTCGGCGTGCTCGGCTCCCTCGAGAGTGGCCAGGGCGAGGCCGAGGACGGCCACGGCGCCGAGGGCGTGCTCAGCCACGACCAGCTCCTCACCGACCCGGAAGAGGCGGTGAAGTTCGTCACGGCGACCAAGGTCGACGCGCTTGCCGTCGCCATGGGCACCTCGCACGGCGCCTACAAGTTCACCCGCCAGCCCGACGGCGACGTGCTCGCCATGAATGTGATCGAGGAGATCCACCGCCGTCTGCCGACGACCCACCTCGTCATGCACGGCTCCTCCTCGGTGCCTCAGGACCTGCAGGACATCATCAATTCCTACGGCGGCCAGATGAAGCCGACCTGGGGCGTGCCGGTGGCGGAGATCCAGCGCGGCATCAAGCACGGCGTGCGCAAGATCAACATCGACACCGACAACCGCATGGCGATGACCGGCCAGATCCGGAAGATTCTCACCGAGAACCCGGCCGAGTTCGATCCGCGCAAGTATCTAAAGCCCGCCATGGACGCGATGACGAAGCTCTGCCGCCAGCGTTTCGAGGAGTTCGGCACCGCCGGCCAGGGCTCCAAGATCCGTCCGATTTCGGTCTCCGAGATGGCCAAGCGCTACGCCAGCGGCTCGCTCGATCCGAAAATCGGCGCGGCCTGAAGCTCGAGGACCAAGACCAGACGATGTCCGATCCCCACACCCGCCTCGCCCTTCTGTCTCCGCATCGTGTGGAGGCCGCGCAGGCCGACGCCCTCGCCGATGCGCTGACCGCCGCCTGCGCGGCGGGGGACGTGGCCGCGGTGATCCTGCGCCTCGCGTCGGCCGACGAGCGCAGCCTCGTCAACCTGGTCAAGCGTCTGGCGCCGGCCGCGCAATCGACGGGTGCCGCGTTGGTCATCTCGGTCTCCGACTTCGCCGGCGACGTCGTCAGCGTCGCGGCCCGAGGCGGGGCTGACGGGGTCCATATCGACAAGGCCCGCGACGGGGTCCTGCGCGAGCTGCGCAGCCGCCTCAGCGAGGGCCGTATCCTCGGGGCCGGCGGCCACGAGCAGAAGCATGCGGCAATGGAGGCCGGCGAGGCCGGCGTCGATTACGTGATGTTCGGCGGTCTGTATGCCGACGGATTCGCGCCCGATGCCGAGACCGTGCAGGAACGGGCGGAATGGTGGGTCGAGATCTTCGAGACACCCTGCATCGCCGTGGCTCATGACCGGGCGCAGGTGGATGGCCTCGTGGCCACCGGCGCCGAGTTCCTGGGGCTCGAGAGCGCCCTGTGGATGGGCGAAGGAGCCGACGTCGCCGCCATCCAGGCGACGGTCACCGCAGCGGAGGCTTGAGGCGTGAGGGGCTCCCTACGGATCGGTGTCGCGCTCGCTCTGGCGGGAGGCGTGGGCTTCGCCGCCTCGGCCGAGGCACCCAAGGTGATGCCGACCGATCCTGCGCTTCCGCAGTCGATGACACCGCGTGGGCGCACCGCCCCCCTCGGCGGGAATGAGACGTTGAAGGGGCCGGTCAAGGAGCTTCCGACACCCTATTCCGTCGGTGCGGTCGGTGCGGTGCCGCCGCGCTCGACGACCGAGCCCGATATCGCCTTCGGCGCCTACCAGCGCGGCCAATACACGACGGCCTTCCGCGAGGCGACGAAGCGCATCGGTGCCGACAACAAGGATGCGGCGGCGATGACCCTTCTCGGCGAGCTCTATAACCAGGGCCTCGGCGTGAAGCAGGATCCCGTGAAGGCCGCCGAGTGGTATCGCCTCGCCGCCAACCAGGGCGACATCCACGCGATGGCCTCGCTTGGCCTGATGTCGATCGACGGCCGCGGCGGTGCGAAGGATCCGAAAGCCGGTCGCCGCTGGCTCGAACAGGCCTCCGACAAGGGCGACACGACGGCCGCCTACAACCTCGCCCTGATCCTGATCGGCACCGGCGCCACACAGGACGAGGTCAAGGCCGCTTCTTTGTTCCGCAAGGCGGCCGAGGGCGAGATCGGCCCGGCCCAGCACGATCTCGGTGTGCTCTACCTTCAGGGGAGGGGGGTGCAGAAGGACCCGAAACAGGCGGCGGAGTGGTTCCGCCGCGCCGCCGACAACGGTGACCTCGCGGGCGAGGTCGAGTTCGCGATCCTGCTGTTCAACGGCATCGGCGTCGAGAAGGACGAGGCCCGCGCCGGCCGCTACTTCCTGCACGCGGCATCGCGCGGCAACGCCATCGCGCAGAATCGCGTCGCCATCCTCTATGCCCTGGGCCGGGGAATGCCGAAGAACACGGTCGAGGCGGCGGCCTGGAACCTCGCGGCTGCCGCTCAGGGGCGTTCGGACCCGAAGCTCGACGAGACCCTGTCCGGCCTCAGCGCGGACGAGCGGACCCGTGCCGAGCGACTCGCCGCGGACCGTGCCAAGGTCGAGTAGGCCGGCGTCACGCCTGCCGCGGTGACCGGAGCCTGCACGCGATTCTGCTCTGCCCCGCATCCGCGAGGGGTGAGGCGGGCGGCAAACATGCTATGGCCGCGCAAGACCGTTCTTTGAATCGACCCGGACCTTTGCATCGATGATCAGCTCACCCCTCATGACCGTCATGGTCGACGCCGTCCGCAAGGCCGCACGCGGCCTCAAGCGCGATTACGGTGAGATCGAGAACCTTCAGGTCTCGCGCAAGGGCCCCGGAAACTTCGTCTCCGCCGCCGACCGCAAGGCCGAGGAGGTTCTGCGCGATGCGCTGATGAAGGCGCGTCCCGGCTACGGCCTGATCCTGGAAGAATCCGGCAACATCGAGGGACAGGACAAGAGCCATACCTGGCACGTCGATCCTCTCGACGGCACCACCAACTTCCTGCACGGCATCCCGCATTTCGCGATCTCGGTTGGGCTCGAGCGCGATGGCCAGATCGTCGCCGGCGTCATCTACGACCCGGCCAAGGACGAGCTGTTCGTGGCCGAGCGCGGCAAGGGCGCCTACCTCAACAACCGCCGCCTGCGCGTCTCCGGCCGGGACGATATGGCCGACGCCCTCGTCGCCTACGGCTCGCCCTATCTCGGGCGCGGCGACCACCCGAAGCTCATGCGCGAAGTCGCGGCCGTGATGGCGGTGACCGGCGGCATCCGCCGCTTCGGCTCGGCGGCCCTGGATCTCGCCTACGTCGCCTGCGGCCGTTCGGACCTGTACTGGGAGCGCGACCTGCAGACCTGGGACATCGCGGCCGGCATCATCATGGTGCGCGAGGCCGGCGGCTTCGTCACCAGCGCCGATGGCGGAGCGGAACCGCTCGCTGCCCGCTCCGTGGCCTGCGGCAACGAGAATCTGCACGGCGAACTCGTAAAGCTCCTGCGCCGCGCCAACGCCTGAGGATCCGAGGCCCCGGCTTTCCAGCCGGGGCCGGGTCTGCTCTAACCCGCACCGATCATCGCCGAACCTCGCGAAAGCCGCCCGTATGGAAGCCCGCCGCCACTCCGCGCTGAAGGATTCGATCCGTTCGATTCCGGATTATCCGAAGCCAGGGATCATCTTTCGCGACATCACCACGCTGCTGAGCGACCCGCGCGCGTTCCGCCGCGCGGTCGATTCCCTGGTCCATCCCTATGCGGGCGGCCGGATCGATCAGGTGGCGGGGATCGAGGCGCGCGGCTTCATTCTCGGCGGCGCGGTGGCGCATCAGCTCTCTTCGGGCTTCGTGCCGATCCGCAAGAAGGGCAAGCTGCCCCACAAGACCGTCTCCATCGCCTACGCGCTGGAATACGGCACCGACGAGATGGAAATCCACGTGGATGCCATCAAGCCGGGTGACAAGGTGCTGCTGGTGGACGATCTCATCGCCACGGGCGGCACCGCCTGTGCGGCGGTGAACCTGCTGCGCCAGATCGGCGCCGAGGTGGTGGCGGCCTGTTTCGTGATCGATCTGCCGGAGATCGGCGGCGCGCAGAAGCTGCGCGATCTCGATGTGCCGGTGCGGACGCTGATGGAATTCGACGGGCACTGATGGTGCCCTGACCCTCCCCCGCCGCGGGGGAGGGGGTACGACCGGGCTTAAGCCGCCAAGCTCTCGAACAGCCCGCGCCCGTCGAGTCCGCCCATCAGGCCTTCGACGAAATTCTCCGGGTGCGGCATCATCCCGAGCACGTTGAGCTTTTCCGAGTAGATGCCGGCGATGGAATTGAGCGACCCGTTGCGGTTGGAATCCACCGTCAGCTGGCCGGCGGCGTCGGCATAGCGGAAGGCCACGCGGCCATCGCCTTCGAGGCGGGAGATCGTCTCGGCATCGGCGAAGTAATTGCCCTCGCCATGCGCCACGCAGACGTCGATGACCTGACCCTTCGCGTAGGACGAGGTGAAGCGGGTATCGGCCCGCTCGACGCGCAGCAATTGCCGATGGCAGATGAAGCGCCGGTCGACGTTGCGCATCAGGACGCCGGGCAGCAATCCCGATTCGCACAGGATCTGGAAGCCGTTGCAGATGCCGAGAACGAGGCCGCCGCGCGCTGCGTGGTCCCTGACCGCATCCATGGCGCCCGCTCGCCCGGCAATGGCACCGCAGCGCAGGTAATCGCCATAGGAGAAGCCGCCGGGCAGAACCGCGAGATCGGTTCCCGCCGGCAACGACGTATCGGTATGCCAGACCTTGACCACGTCCGCGCCGGCGAGGCGCAGGGCGCGGGCGACGTCGCCGTCGCGGTTGGAGCCTGGGAAGACGACGATCGCGGCGCGCATCAGGCGATCTCGATCTCGTAATTCTCGACGACGGTGTTCGCGAGCAGCTTCTCGCAGGCGCTCTTCAGCGTCGCTTCGGCATTCGCCCTGTCCGTGTCGGCGATCTCGACATCGAAGACCTTGCCCTGGCGCACGCCCTCGACACCGGAGATGCCGAAGGAGGACAGCGCGGCTTCGATCGCCTTGCCCTGGGGGTCGAGCACGCCGGTCTTCAGGGTGACGATGATGCGGGCTTTCATGGGCTCGGACTCGGTGCTGTGGCTCGGCCCGTCAGGCGATAGTCGGGAAATGCCGGCCTTGCAACGCAGGGCAGACCGGCGGCCCTGCGGAAATCAGGGGTTCGCGCGACTCAGCGACGTCGCCCGATCGTATTGAAAACCGGAACGCGTAGCAGGGCGCCCCCTAGCGGCGAGCGGCCGGTACGGGAGTGCGGATCGGTTCGATACTCGTTGCCCGGCGCCACAGCTGGAGCATGATCCAGGCGGCGATCAGGCTGAACAGAGCCATCAGGACATGGCCGACCGTATCGCCGAGATCGAACAACCCGGCCAGGGCCCAGCCCGCGGCGATGGCGACCGCGAAGACTTCGGTGCCCACCAGCACCATCATGCTGAGGATCGTGATCAGGTTGCGCGTGTTCACGGGCGTGATTCTCCGTCGGCCCCGATGCAGCGTTTGCGACGGGAGGGCGGAGCTTTACAGCGCCGGTCCCATCCCGCGCAACATCGGGTGGTCGAGGTCTTGGCCGGACGGCCGGATCAGCGCGGCGCTCGCTTGGCGAGGATGCGCTGCAGGGTGCGCCGGTGCATGTTGAGACGGCGCGCCGTCTCCGACACGTTGCGGCTACACAATTCGTAGACCCGCTGGATGTGCTCCCAGCGGACACGGTCCGCCGACATCGGGTTCTCTGGCGGATCCGCGCGTTCGCCCGGCTGCGCCATCAGCGTGCCGTGGATCTCGTCCGCATCGGCGGGCTTGGCGAGGTAATCGAACGCGCCGAGCTTCACGGCGGTCACGGCGGTGGCGATGTTGCCGTAGCCGGTGAGGATGACCCCGCGTGCCTCGGGACGCTTCTCCTTCAAGCGCGCGATCACGTCGAGACCGTTGCCGTCGCCGAGCCGCATGTCGATCACCGCGAAGGCGGGTGCACGCGCATCGACCATCGAGACGCCCTCTGCCACGCTTTCCGCGACCTGGACCTCGTAGCCGCGCATTTCCATCGCCCGTGCGAGCCGGGTCGAGAACGGACGGTCGTCATCCACGATCAGCAGCGAGCGGTCGGCATAGGCCGCCAGCGGGTCGGATTCCGAGGTCTGCAGCACGTCGGCAGTGACGGCCGAACTTCCACTCTGCGTCAGCATCTGACGCTCCTCCGTTTTTCGAGATTGAATTGTTGGCAACTTATATAGGCGCCGGACTGCGTTCCGTCAGGGGCTCTTGAGTACTGAATTCGGCGCTGCGCCGCGGTAGCGTATCCCGCTCGAAGATGTGCCGTGCCCAGGATACGCGCACGACGGCTCCGGTTGCTTGGTGGCCCGATACATTGGAGAGCGTAAGCTGGGCGCCGGAGCGTTCGATCAGCGTCTTCGCGATGAACAGCCCGAGACCGAGGCCGGCTCCGACGCTGTCGCCGCCGCGTGATTTATCGGGGCTGCGCGTGGTGACGTAGGGCTCGCCCGCCCGAAGGAGTATCTCGCTGGAGAAGCCCGGCCCGTCGTCGCTGATCTCGAGGGAGACCCGGTCGACGGTCCAGCGCGCCTCGATGACGACGCGGGTGGTGGCGAAGTCCACGGCGTTGTCGACGATGTTGGCGAGCCCGAACAGCACGCCGGGATTGCGCCGACAGGCCGGCTCGATGCCGTCGCCGCGGCTGGTGACGTCGAGGGCGATGCCCATGGCACGCTGCGGCGCCACGAGTTCCTCCACGAGGTGGCTCAGCGATACGGTTTGAAGGATGCCGGCCTCGTCACCGTCGAGGGAGGTCAGCTTCGAGAGAATGCCGCGACAGCGATCGACCTGATCGCGCAGGAGGTTGAGGTCTTCCTTCACCGCCGGGGAGGCGGTGGGGGCGAGCTGGCGCGTGAGCTCCTTGGTGACCAGCATGATCGTACCCAGCGGCGTGCCGAGTTCATGCGCCGCCGCCGCCGCCAGCCCGTCGAGCTGCGACAGGTGCTGTTCGCGTGCGAGCACGAGTTCGGTGGCCGCGAGGGCCTGGGCGAGCTGGCGGGTTTCCTCGGCGACTTTCCAGGCATAGACGCCGGTAAAAGCGGTGCCGAGCAGGATCGCGGTCCACACGCCCGAGACATAGAGAAAGGGAAGTTCGAGCCGCCCGTCGGCGAACCACGGCAGCGGCCGATGGAGCAGCGCCAGCATGGTCGCGAGCCCGACGGCGAGAAGGCCCAAAGCCAGGGTCCGCTCGGGGGGAAGGGCGGTGGCCGAAATCAGCACCGGGGCGAGGAAGAGCAGGGAGAACGGATTCTGCAGGCCACCGGTGAGGAAGAGGAGAGCCGCAAGCTGGATGATGTCGAAGGCGAGCAGCAGGGCCGCCGAATCGTCGCTCAGACGGTAGCTCGCCGGAAACCGGATCCTCAGGGCGAGATTGAGCCAGGACGATGCCGCGATCACGAGGAAGCACCAGCCGAAGGGCAGGGGCAGGCCGAGCCCGAACTGCGCGCCGACGACGGCCGCGCTCTGCCCGGTGATCGCGAGCCAGCGCAGGCGCACGAACGTGTCGAGGCGCAGGTGGCGGGCGTCGCGGACGAAGCCGTTGGTGCTCATGTCGATCATGTATGCGCAACGATAGCGCTCGCCGGGCGGTAATCCATCCTCCCGTCGACGATTGCGCGCACCATTGCGCAGTCTGCACGCCGAACGTTTTTCGGAGAGCCGCGTTCTCTACCGCGTTCCAGCGCTCGGCACAGACGAGGAAGAGGTACGGATATGAGCTTGGCCTACACCTGGTACGAGCTCGGGCGCATGATGACGGCGCCGGCGCGCCTCTCGGCGGATGTGATCAAGCACAGTCTTCAAAACCCGGCCAATCCGCTGGCCTACTCGCCCTACGCCAAGTCCATGGCCGCCGCCTGCGAGATGTTCGAGCGCGGAACCCGCCGCTATGCCAAACCGACCTTCGGTTTCACCGGCACCCGGGTCGACGGGACCAGCGTGCCCGTGAGCGAACGGGTGGTGTGGGAGAAGCCGTTCTGCCGGGTGGTGACCTTCGACCGCTCCTTCCAGCGCGGCCAGCCCGAGCCCCAGCCCAAACTGCTGATCGTGGCGCCGATGTCGGGGCACTACGCCACGCTCCTGCGCGGGACCGTGGAGGCGATGCTTCCCGATCATCAGGTCTTCATCACCGACTGGATGGATGCGCGCCTCGTGCCGATCACCGAGGGGCGGTTCGATCTCGACACCTATATCGACTACCTGAAGGAGATCTTCCTCGCCCTCGGACCGGATCTTCACATCATGGCCGTGTGCCAGCCGGCGGTGCCGGTCCTGGCCACGGTGGCGTTGATGGAGGCGCAGGGGCTGACGCCGCTGCCCTGCACCATGACCCTGATGGGCGGCCCCATCGATACCCGTCGTTCGCCGACGGCCGTCAATTGCCTGGCGCAGGAGCGCGGCACGGAATGGTTCGAGCGGAACTGCATCACCGTCGTTCCGCTCATGTATCCGGGCGCCATGCGCAGCGTCTATCCCGGCTTCTTCCAGCTCGGCGGCTTCATGGCGATGAACCTCGACCGCCACGTCAACGCCCATGCCGAGATGTTCGACCATCTCGTCACCGGCGACGGCGATTCGGCCGAGAAACATCGCGAATTCTATGACGAATATCTCGCCGTGATGGACCTGACCGCGGAATTCTACCTCCAGACGGTCAAGACGGTCTTCGTCGACCATGCGCTGCCGAAGGGCGAGATGCTTCACCATGGCGAGCGGGTGGATCTCACCGCCATCCGCTCCTGCGCGATCCTCGCCATCGAGGGTGAGAACGACGACATTTCCGGGGTCGGACAGACCAAGTCGTCCCTCGACCTGACGCCGAACCTGCCCGCAGAGCGCAAGGCCTATCACCTGCAGGAGCGGGTCGGGCATTACGGCGTCTTCAACGGCTCGCGCTATCGCACGACGATCGCGCCGAGGATCGCGTCCTTCATCCGCGAGATGCAGGGACTGCCGGCGATCCCCCAACGCCCGGCGGCGTGATGCACCGGGCGGAACGCGCGAAAGTTCTGGACTCGAGCGACGGGCCGATGGCGGCCGTGTGAGGCTGCGGCTAAGCTGCGGCCATGAGAGTCGCCCTGCTGCGTGGGTCCGATCCCGACCATATCGACATCCTCCACGAAGGCGCGAAGCTTCGTGTCACCCTGCGTCGCCGGCCCACGGCCCGGCGATTGACCCTGCGCGTGTCGAGTGCGACCGGCGAAGTGGTGATGACATTGCCGGCACGGACGTCGGTCTCCGTCGCCCGCACCTTCGCGGTGAGCCATGGCGGCTGGATCGCGATGCGGCTCGCGAAACTGCCCGAGCGGGTCGCCTTCGAGGCCGGGGCCGAACTGCCCCTGCGCGGCGTCGCTCATCGCATCGTTCACCGCAGCGAGCGCAGCGGCGTGACGCTGCTGGCCGAGGATGACGATCGTCCCGTGCTGTCGGTGGCCTGCGAGGCGCCGCACCTGCCGCGTCGGGTCCAAGATTTCCTGGAGCGGGAGGTCCGCAAGGATCTCGCGACGTCCGTGGCGACCTATACCGCGAAGCTCGGGCAGGGGCCGAAGCGGATCACGATCCGCGACACCCGCTCGCGTTGGGGCTCCTGCACGGCGCGAGGCGAATTGAACTTCTCATGGCGCCTCATCCTGGCGCCGCCCCTAGTGCTCGATTACCTCGTGGCGCACGAGATGGCCCACTTACGGGAGATGAACCACTCCTCCCGCTTCTGGTCTCTGCTGGAATCGCTGTGCCCGAACGTCGAGGATGCCGAGCGCTGGCTCAAGCGCAACGGCGCGAGCCTCCATCGCTACGGCTGACGAGCGCGGCCGAATTCCTACCCGCGAACGCGCAGGACCCGGTCGCGCGCGACCCGCTCCGCCGGCCATGTCGGGCGAGCGTCGACGTCGCCCGGCCGCATGGTGCGGGGCGCCACGCTGTCGCAGACTTCGCGCTGACGCAGGATCGTCGGATTGCCGAACTCGTCGAGGCGGCGGACATACCCGCCATCCCGGCAGAAGCCTGCGATCTCGGCGGAATTCGTATTGACCCGTCCGCCCGGCATGCGCCGGATCGGCCGGTGCTCGACCACGAGCGGACCGTCGCGGTTGAGCGAGCGTTCGACATAGGTGGTCTCGTCGACCGGCAGGGATTGGGCCGAGGCGGGGGCGATCCCGGCAAGGATCAGGAACGCGGCGGTAGCTCTGAATCGCATGGCTGGGTCCGTAGGCGTTTGTGGCTTTACCCTGGGAATTAGGGCGTCTTCTCGGAGAACGATAGTCCGCGATGGTAAACTTGTGGTCACGCTTGACACAGAATAGCCGCGCATGGTCGGAACACCGCGGGTTTCATCCGGTGCCCCTGGCCATGAGGGGCTCGAGGCGAGAGGGATCGGCGCGTGGGTTTTCGAGGATTGCTGAGGCGCGCAAGGCCGGTCGCCGATGGTCGGGCGACCATTCTCGGGCGTCTCGCCAGGTTCAGCTTCACAAGGATCAGCTTCACAAGGACCGGCATGACAAGGACAGGCATGACGAGGACAGGTTTGGCCTGCCTCGTCGGACTGGCCGGCATGACACTCGCTGGCAATGGCCGCGCCGAGGCGCAGGGCATGGTGCGCAACACCTACGGTGACTGGCAGCTCCGCTGCGAGACACCGGCCGGAGCCAAGGCCGAACAATGTGCCATGGTCCAGTATCTGGCCGCCGAGGACCGGCCGAACCTCACCCTCGTCGTCATCGTGCTCAAGACCGCCGACAATCGCGGCTATCTGCTGCGCGTGGTGGCGCCGCTGGGCGTCCTCCTGCCGTCGGGGCTCGGTTTGAAGATCGACAAGACCGATGTCGGCCGGGCCGGCTTCGTCCGCTGCCTGACCACGGGCTGCGTCGCCGAGGTGGTGATGGACGACAACCTCATCAAGCAGTTCAGCGCAGGGGCGCAGGCCACGTTCATCGTGTTCCAGACCCCGGAGGAGGGCGTCGGCATTCCCCTCTCGATGAAGGGGTTCGGCGATGGGTTCGCCAGCCTGAAATAGGCCTGTTCCGGCGTCGTGCGCCGGCGTTTCAGCGGGATCGTATGATGCGGATACGTGCGAGGACGGTCGGGCTGGCCCTGATCGCGGCCCTGCTGCCCTGGGCGGCCGAGGCCGAGGACGGCAACTGGTTCTCCAACATGCTCAAATACGGCGGGACCACGGTTCCGCCGTCCCAGGGGCCTGACCTCGGCGAGGTCTACTGCCCCACCATCGATGTCGGCGAGAACGGTGCCGCCCTGCGCAGCTACGGCGGACGGGCCGACGACAACGCGGCCCTGCGCAGCCAGATCACCCTCGGACGCCTCGCCCGCGAATGCGTCCGATTGGCCGATGGTTCGGTCAGCGTGAAAGTCGGCGTCGAGGGCCAGGTTCTGCTCGGGCCGCAGGGGCGTCCCGGACGGTTCGAGGCCCCGGTCTATTTCACGATCAAGGCCGGCGACCAGACGATCGTGACGCGGGCACGCAAGGTGCCGGTGTCGATCGGGGCCGGCGAGGCGCAGGGCCTGTTCTCGGTCATCGAGGATAATCTCGTCGTGCCGCGTCCCCTGAGCGAGAGCTACGAGATTGGCGTCTCTCTCCACGGCAATCCGGGGAAGGCCGCGGCACCGCGCAAGCGCAAGAAGGCGCCGGCCAACGCCGCAGTGCCGACCGAATCCGCTCCCGGCGCCGCACAATAGGCTCGCGGGAGATCCGAGACTCTTGGGGCGGATGCCTCGTCGCAGAAGCCGTCGCATAAAAAGAAGGGGGCCGCCGCTCGCGCGAGGCCCCCTTCTTCGTTCCGTATCGATTACGGCGCGTCCTATTCCCAGTCTCACCGAGCCCGACCCATCGGTCACGCTCATCGAGGTCTGGTGTTACTGCACCAGGCGCGGGCCGCCGGACTGAACCTTCTCGTTCTCGGACATGATGCCGAGACGCTTGGCCACTTCCGTATAGGCCTCGATCAGGCCGCCGAGATCCTTGCGGAAGCGGTCCTTGTCGAGCTTGTCCTGGCTCTTGATGTCCCACAGCCGGCACGAATCCGGCGAGATCTCATCGGCCACGACGATGCGCATCAGGTCGCCTTCCCAGAGGCGGCCGGTCTCGATCTTGAAGTCCACGAGGCGGATGCCGACGCCGAGGAAGAGGCCCGACAGGAAATCGTTGACGCGGATGGCGAGGGCCATGATGTCGTCGATCTCCTGGGGCGTCGCCCAGCCGAACGCGGTAATGTGCTCTTCCGACACCATCGGGTCGTTGAGCGCGTCGTTCTTGTAATAGAACTCGATGATCGAGCGCGGCAGCTGCGTGCCTTCCTCGAGGCCGAGGCGGGTGGCGAGCGAACCGGCGGCGACGTTGCGCACCACCACCTCGAGCGGGATGATCTCGACTTCGCGGATCAGCTGCTCGCGCATGTTGAGGCGGCGGATGAAGTGGGTCGGCACGCCGATATCGTTGAGGTGCTGGAACACGAACTCGGAAATCCGGTTGTTCAGCACGCCCTTGCCGTCGATGACCTCGTGCTTCTGCGCGTTGAAGGCGGTCGCGTCATCCTTGAAGTGCTGGATGAGCGTCCCCGGCTCGGGTCCTTCGTAGAGGACCTTCGCCTTGCCCTCGTAGATGCGACGGCGGCGGTTCATAGGCGTATACCGTGGTTTGAGGAAGTCCATGGGCCGTGACTCCTTCGGACAGACGATGTGCGGAATCCGCGGCGTGGCGGCCTCGGTGAGACCGGGCCGCGAGAACACATCGTTTGTCGAAAGCCTCGACGACCGTGGCGCAAACTACCCGAAGCGGGTTTGCAGTACAACGCGTACCCCGGCAGCCCGGCTGTGCAGGGCGAGCGGGATGTGCAGGGTGAGCGCGATGCGTGGCGGACGCCGTCCCTCGACCGCCCGGCTGGTCACCGCAGGTTTACCCGCACTCTGATCCCGGTCTGTCTCTCACGCCGCGATGGTCTTGCTCGGATAGGTGCAGAGGTCGGCGATGAGGCAGGTGGGGCATTCGGGACGTCGCGCCTTGCAGACGTAGCGACCGAACAGGATCAGCCAATGGTGGGCATTGAGGCGGAACGGCTCCGGCACGATCGCCTCCAACCCCGCCTGGACCTTGTCGGTGGTCGGCGCGACTACGAGGGGAATGCGGTTCGAGAC